>JAJPXR010000234.1 GCA_021205375.1 Clostridiales bacterium
TTATGAATTTGGGGCCAGGTGCTTTACCTGACCCCAACATTTATTATAGAACCCGAAAACTCCCTCTGCGGCCTGAAAACCGCAGAGGGAGTCGTTTTTTACGGATATTTTAGGACATTTACAGCGCTTTAAACGCCTGTACCGCTGCCGCCTTGTCCTCCGCGCAGAAAACCGCGCTGCCCGCCACCAGCATGGTGGCCCCGGCCTCCACGCACTGGGGGCCGGTAGTGGCGGCCTTCACGCCGCCGTCCACGGAGAGGATGGGGTCCAGCCCCCGGCGCTGGCACTCCGCCCGGAGCTTGCGCAGCTTGTCCAGTGCGCTGGTCTGGAAGGGCTGTCCGCCGTGGCCGGGGGTCACGCCCATCACCAGCACCAGGGAGAGGTCGTCCAGGTAGGGGAACACCGCCTCAGCTGGGGTGTTGGGGTTGATGGCCAGCCCCGCCCCGCAGCCGAAGGCCCGGATCGCCGCGATGGTGGCGCGGGTGTTGTCGCTGGCCTCGATGTGGAAGGTGATGCAGTTGGCGCCTGCGTCCACGAAATCCTTCACGTAGGTCAGGGGGTTGGTGATCATCAGATGCACGTCAAAATAGGCGTCGGGCAGAGCCTTCCGCAGACCCTCCAGCACCGGCAGGCCGAAGCTGAGATTGTCCACGAAATGGCCGTCCATCACGTCGAAGTGGATCATATCCGCGCCTGCGTCCAGCACCTCTTTGCAGTCCGCGCCCAGTCGGGCGAAGTCCGCCGACAGGACGGAAGGGCTAACTTTTGTCATGGGGAGCCGCCTCCTCTTTTTTTCTCAATTTGAAAAATATCCCCCTCCCCAGAGACGGCGGAGGGGGATTTAGTATCCTTACGGGAAACTTACTTGCCCAGCATGGCCTTGGCCTGGGCCACGATGTTGTCCGCGCAGAGGCCGAAGGCCTTCAGCAGAGCGGCGGCGGGACCGGAGTGACCGAACTCGTCGTTGACGCCGATGCGCTTGACAGGGGTGGGACACTGCTCGGAAAGCAGGCTGCACACGGCCTCGCCCAGACCGCCGATGATGCTGTGCTCCTCGACGGTGACGATTTTACCGCACTCCTTGGCGGCAGCCAGCACACAGGCCTCGTCCAGGGGCTTGATGGTGGCCATGTTGATGACCCGGGCGGAGATGCCCTCCGCGGCCAGAGCCTTGCCCGCTTCGATGGCCTCGGGGACCATGATGCCGGTGGCGATGATGGCTACGTCGGTGCCGTCCTGGAGGACCTCGGCCTTGCCGATCTGGAAGTCGAAGCCTTCCTCGTGGAACACGGGGGTGGCGGCGCGGCCAAAGCGCATGTAGACGGGGCCGGTCATCTCATAGGCGGCCTTGACCATGGCGCGGGCCTCCACGTCGTCGGAGGGGCACATAACGGTCATGCCGGGGATGGTGCGCATGAGGGCGAAGTCCTCGCAGCACTGGTGGGACGCGCCGTCCTCACCCACGGAGATGCCGCCGTGGGTGGCGCCGATCTTCACATTCAGGTGGGGATAGCCGATGGTGTTGCGGACCTGCTCATAGGCGCGGCCTGCGGCGAACATGGCGAAGGTGGAGGCGAAGGGGACCAGGCCCATGGTGGACAGGCCCGCGGCCACGTCGATCATGTTGGCCTCGGCGATGCCGCAGTCAAAATGGCGGTCAGGATAGGCTTTCTGGAAAATACCGGTTTTCGTAGCGCCGGCCAGGTCTGCGTCCAGCACGACCAGGTTCTCGGCGGTGGCGCCCAGCTCTTTCAGGGCGTTGCCGTAGCTGTCACGGGTAGCGACTTTCTTGATATCAGCCATGATTTACGCCTCCTCGATTTCCTTGCGGGCGGCTTCCAGTTCGGCCATGCCCTGTGCGTACTCTTCATCGTTGGGGGCCTTGCCGTGCCAGCCGGCCTTGTCCTCCATATAGGAGACGCCCTTGCCCTTGGTGGTCTTCATCAGGATCGCGGTGGGCTTGCCGGAACCCTTGTTGGCGTGGAACTTGTCGAAGGCACGCTCGATGTCGTCGAAGCAGTGGCCGTTGATCTGCACCACGTCGCAGCCGAAGGAGGCGAACTTCTCGTCCACGGGGGCGGTGTTCATGACGTCGCAGGTGCGGCCGTCGATCTGCAAACCGTTCAGGTCCACGATGATGCACAGGTTGTCCAGCTTATAGTGGGCGGCAAACATGGTGGCCTCCCAGATCTGGCCCTCGGCCAGCTCGCCGTCACCCAGCAGGGAGTAGACGTTGACGTCCTTGCCCAGGAACTTGGCGCCCTTGGCCATGCCAGCGGCGGCGGAGAGACCCTGGCCCAGAGAGCCGGTGGACATATCCACGCCGGGGACGGTGTTCATGTTGGGATGGCCCTGGAGGTAGGAGTCGATGTGCCGCAGGGTGGGCAGGTCCTCCACGGGGAAGTAGCCCCGCAGCGCCAGGGCGCTGTACAGGCCGGGGGCGGTGTGGCCCTTGGAGAGGACGAAGCGGTCCCGGTCAGGGTTCTTGGGGTCCTTGGGGTCGATGCGCATTTCCTTGAAATACAGATAGGTGAACATATCGGCGGCGGAGAGGCTGCCGCCGGGGTGACCGGCCTTGGCGCCGTGGGTGCTGGTGAGGATGCCTTCCCGCACACTGACAGCATTCAGCTTCAGGGCTTTCTTTTCAGCAGAAGTCATGTTGGGTGAACCTCCTTATTTCTTAGCCTGGCCGTAGTAGGCGTTGGGGCCATGCTTACGCATAAAGTGCTTGTCCTGGATGCACTGAGGAGCGGGACCCACCTTGGGGTTGATCATCTCAGTGAACATGCTCATCTTGGCCACTTCCTCCAGCACCACGGAGTGGTAAACGGCCTGGGCAGCGTCCTTGCCCCAGGTGAAGGGACCGTGGTTGCGGCAGATGACCGCCGGGACATAGGTGGGGTTGATGTTGCGGGCGCGGAAGGTCTCCACAATGACGTTGCCGGTGTTGGTCTCGTAGTCCTCTTCGATCTCCTCCGGGGTCAGGTTCCGGGCGCAGGGGATGGGGCCGTAGAAGTAGTCGGCGTGGGTGGTGCCGTAGGCGGGGATGTCCCGTCCGGCCTGGGCCCAGGCGACTGCGTGGGGGCTGTGGGTGTGGACGATGCCGCCGATCTCCGGGAATGCGTTGTACAGGATCAGGTGGGTCTTGGTGTCGGAAGAGGGGTTCATCTCGCCCTCCACCTTGTTGCCCTGGAGGTCCATGACCACCAGGTCCTCCGGTTTCAGCTCGTCATACTCCACGCCGGAGGGCTTGATGACGAACAGACCCTTTTCCCGGTCGATGCCGCTGACGTTGCCCCAGGTGTAGGTGACCAGGTTGCGTTTCGGCAGCTCCATGTTTGCCTCGTAAACTTGAATTTTCAGTTCTTCCAGCATAAATAGCTTCCTCCTGTCTGTCGTTCGGTGGAGGGAGCGCCCCAACGCTCCCTGAGCTTATGAATCTAGTTTAGCAAAGGATTGCCCTAAAATCAACAGGCACTTTTGAGATGTCTGTAATTTCGGAGGTTGTTACAATATCAATCCAATACAAATCCAAAGGAAACCGTACAAATTGCAGGCACAAATTTGCGCGGAACAGGGGAATTGGCCCGCTTACTCCGTGACGGTGTACAGGGCCACCTCGTTGATCTCCCGGTTGGTGCCGACGATGACATCCTGTCCGGCGGCGTTGACGAAGTGCATGGCGTTGGCGCAGCCGGTGTTGCGGTCGATGAACTCGGTCTTGTAGGTGCCTGCCTCGGCGTCCCAGGTGATGGCGATGGTGTCCTTGGTGCCCTTGCGCCAGCCGACGATCCAGGTGGGCTTGCCCAGGATGGTGTCGGCCCAGGTCGCGTGGAGCATTTCGGTGTCGGCTTCCGGCGCGGGATACTTCCACTGGGGGACGTAGTGGTCATGCTCGTTCAGGTGATAGATGGTCAGGCTGTTGCCGTGGAAGCCGCTGATGACGCCCAGCTCCGGCTTGCCGTCGCCGTCGAAGTCCACCATCACGGAGTCGCTGGTGGGGATGTCCAGCACCTTGGTGATGACCCAGTCGCCGCCGGGGACCATGGGGGGATCGAAGATGAAGGAGCCTTCCTCGCAGCCCACCAGCGCCGCATCGTGGCCGCCGTGCTGGAACACGGAGAAGCCGTGGTTTTTCAGCATTTCGTCCTGGAGCAGGGTCATTTCAAGCTGGTTGTCGTCGTTAAAGGCAGAGAGATCCTTGGGCAGCACCGCGCCGTAGACCTCGCCGGGGAAGCGGAAGTCGTTCTTGTATTCGTGGCCGGATTTCAGGCAGCAGGCAATGAGGTAGTTGACCCCGGCCCGGTTCAGGATGCCGAACCGATGGACAAAGGGGATGTGGAGCAGGGTGCGGATCTCCCAGTCGTTCTCCGCCTTGGGGGTGGCGATGACGATGCTGGCGTCCGCGCCGTCGTTGGGGCCGTAGAACTTGCGGGTGGCCAGGAACTGCCCGTCAGAGCCGGGGACCTGGAGCATGGTCATGACGCCGCCAGGCCCCTCCCAGACGGTCTCCAGCTTGGTGCCGTCCTCAGCGAAGAGGTAGCAGGGGTCCTGTTTTTCGGCGGCCACCAGGAAGCAGGACTTGCCGTGGTAGTTCAGGCGGGTGGTGGCGTAGCATTTGGTCAGGTTGGCGATGACTTTCTTTTCGACCTTCATAATGTACCTCCTGTAAAATGAAGCCGTTAGCCGTTAGCTGTTAGCTGTTAGCCAGGTGCTGCAAACAAGAAACAAAGCGCTAAAATGAATATGGTTGCCCCTTTTGCTCAGAATAGTACAAGTTTCCTATGGAGAATTACTGTTCGGAGATTGACCACCCCTCTTGCCTCCCCTGAAAGGGGAGGAGGGCCGCCGCCTTTAGGCGGTGGCGGAGGGGTTTCAGCGCATAACTGAATAAAAGGGAAAGCCAATAAAACTAATATACGTACTGTCAGGGCTGCTTGTCGAGAATGGCGCTCATACTGGAGCAGGCGAACTTGATGTCGTCCTTCCAGGTGGGGCTGCCCACGTCCCACATCTCGGTGACGTAGCGGCGGATGCCCATGCTCCAGGCTTTGGCGATGACCGCCTCAAAGTCCACGTGGCCGGTCAGGAAGGGGATCTCCCGGAACTTGCCGGGGACGGTCTCCTTTAAATGAAGGGCCACGATGTGGTCCCGCCCGGTCTCCAGGTCGTCCAGCACGTCGGTGCCGTAGGTCTTGGCGGCGTTGGTCAGGTTGCCGGAGTCGGGGTACACGCCCAGATAGGGGTTGTCGATGAGGTTGACATACTTCATGGCCTTCTCAGTGGTGTTCATGAAGGGGGTCTCCATGGTTTCAAAGCCCATCAGGATGCCCTTGGCGGAGGCCATCAGGGTAGCTTTGGCCAGATTCTCCCGGAACAGCCGCTCGCTCTCGGCGGTGCCTTCCTCATAATAGACGTCGTAACCGGCCAGTTGGATGATGCGGATGCCCAGGTCGTCGGCCAACTGAATGGCCTTCTCCATGATATCCATGCTTCTGGCCCGGACAGCGGGGTCAGAGGAGCCGAAGGGGTACTTCCGGTGGCCGGAGAGACACATGCTGCGGATGGGCACGCCCACTTCGTACATGGTCTTGACCAGGTCCAGCCGCTCCTGAGCGGTCCACTCCAGCCGGGCCAGCCTGTCGTCGGTCTCGTCGATGCTGATCTCGACGAAATCGTAGCCGCACTCCTTGGCGCACTCCAGCTTGGCGCGCCAGTCCATGGTCTTGGGCATGGCCTTCTCGTACAGTCCGATAGCGTATGGTTTCATAAGCGAACATCCTTCCTTCTTGTAATTTTGTCCTGATATTTTGGCCGGTAAAAGTGACATTATTGCGGATAAAGTGGCAGAAAAAGCGGGAAATCCGGTGGAAACAGTCGATTTTGTGTATTTTAACGAAAAGCGAACATAAAAACGAACGAATAAACGACCATTAAAACGAACATAAAATAAACAAGTTTCTTTCTGTCAACCATTTGTATTATATACGGTCATATTTACAATTTCAAGGGCTTTTTCGAATTTTTTCTGATTTCTTTTGTGAAAACGGTCTCAAAAAAATTCGGCGTTTTGCCGAAAGGCGCACAATTTAAAATAAAAATAAAACATATAAAAGTTCGAAAT
>JAJPXR010000085.1 GCA_021205375.1 Clostridiales bacterium
ACCCCTCCGCCACCGCCTAAAGGCGGCGGCCCTCCTCCCCTTTCAGGGCAGGGAGGGGCGAAGCCCCGGAAGTGCCGCTTGACGGCGGAGGCAAGAGGGGCGGTCTATTATGGAAGCGTAAGGTGTAAATTTAAGAGACGCTAGAGACGCTTTATAAAACACAACAAGCACCGGGCAGAAAACCCGGTGCTTTTTTCTGGTCGGAACGCGGGGATTCGAACCCCGGGCCTCTTGGACCCGAACCAAGCGCGATACCAAACTTCGCCACGTCCCGATGACAACACAGTATTATATAAGGTGGGAGCGCGTTTGTCAAGAAATTTTTCCACAGTCGCACTTTTCCCAAAAAAAACGCGGCCACACAGGGGCGCAGGCTCCCATGTGGCCGTGTTCGTTTCGCCCCGCTTACGTGAGGCTAATGTACCGGAAAAGTGCTGCGAGGGTGGGATTACTCCTCCTCAATCGCACCCATGGGGCACTGGGCGGCGCAGGAACCGCAGGAGATGCAGGTATCAGCGTCGATGACATAAGAGGTATCGCCCTCAGAGATAGCACCCACGGGGCACTGATCCGCGCAGGAGCCGCAGGAGATGCAGCCGTCAGTAATCTTGTATGCCATAGTAGAAGTTCCTCCTTCTTAGAATAAATTCATTGTAGCAGATTACGCGAAAAAATCAAGGGGCTGGCCCCAAATTCTCGAAAGAATTTTGTCTGAACTGGCGGGCGCGGTCCGGGACGGCGCTGAGACGCATAAATCGGTAAAAAGGGCGCATACTACCGGTAAAACGCAAGCAAACCGACACGAAAAAGGGGAATCTACCATGAAAAAACGGAAGAAGCCGCTCCCGGAGCGGAAAACGGATGCAGAATTTGGCTACGATCTGACGCCGGACATCCGGGACGGAGACGCCACCTTTCAGCACACGGACCGCCTGTGGCCCGACGGGGGCCGCCTCCACCGGAACCGGGGAGACGACCAGCCCCACCTGGGGCGCAAGGGCGGGGAGTTTTAGGTCCTGTGGCGGGTCAACCTTCCGGCCCGCCGACCTCCGGGTCCGCCGCAAGGATACCAAGCGCCTCGTCGTATCCCAGCTCTTTCAGTAGGGCAAGGTACTCCAGGGATGTCTCCTGTGGTCCCCACAGGTGTTTATTCGCCGCCCGAAACCGCTCCAGCGCCTCCTCGTCGATGCCCTAGAGCATGTCCTCTCCCGTCTGTTCCTGCCTGTTTTTCATACGATAAACCGCCTCTCTCCTGTTTCTGTTCTGTTCCTTACTGTACCATACCCGCCTGTTTTCCGCAAGCGCTGCGCACCCCCAGAAAAACCATTGACATTTTCTCCACAGGCGCTTACAGTGGACCGAGGACCGAAGGAGGTCCCCGGTTCACTTTTTCTTCAATGGGGAGGCGCTTCACATGATTCCAGAGCTGGTGTTTTTTCTCATCGACCTGTTTGGCTCCGCCGCCTTCGCCCTCTCCGGGGCGATGGTGGCCTGCCAGAAAAAGGCCGACCTGTTCGGCGTGGTCTTTCTGGCGGAGACCACCGCCCTGGGCGGCGGCATGATCCGGGACGTGCTGCTGGGCCGGTTCCCGCCCGCCATGTTCACCAACTGGCAGGACCTGAACGTGGCCCTGTTGATGGCCCTGGTGGTGTTTTTCGCCGTCCTCCGCCACAGCGAGACCTACTACCGGGAGGAGGCGCTGGTGGAGCGGATCAACAACCTGGTGGACGCGGTGGGACTGGGGATGTTCGCCGTCACCGGCTGCCAGGTGGCTGTGACGGCTGGGTATCAGTCCAACGGCTTTCTGGTGGTCTTTATGGGGACCATCACGGCGGTGGGCGGCGGCCTGCTGCGGGACATCATCCTGGGGGAGATCCCCTTCATCCTGACCAAGTACATCTACGCTCTGGCCGCCATTGCCGGGGCCACGTCTTATTACCTGCTGGACCGCTGGGGCGCGGACAGCACCCTTGCCGCTGCCGTTGGCATCTGCGTCACCTTTGTCCTCCGGTGGCTGGCCACCCGGTACAAGTGGAACCTGCCCCGTCCTGCGTAAGCGAAAAAGTCTGTGAAAAAATTGACGAACTTTCGCCTATCCGGTTGCCAAGCCCAAAGTTGTGTGTTATACTGACGTTGCGAAAGGTGCTTGACGGAAAATTCCATTCGTGCACCGCGAAAGTTCAGCCGCTTGGGGGCAGCGCGCTCCCGCTGCAAGGCGGCTGCGTCCCTTTCCCCATCTGACCGGAAGCGGCACAATGTAGAGGGTGTGGACTGCTCCTGGGCCGGGAAGAGGCGCACACACGGAAAAAGGAGAACGATACTATGAGAGGACTGTATTCCAGCAAAACGGACCTGCGCCGGAAGGTCTTCACCGAAGTGGCGCGTTTTGCCTACGAAGGAGGCACCAAACAGGACTTTGAGGAGATCCCCTTCAAGATCCTGCCCGGCGAGGTCGGCTCTTACCGGGACAACATCTTCCTGGAGCGGGCCATCCTGGGTGAGCGGCTGCGCACCGCCATGGGTATGCCCGTCCGCACTGCGGGCGAGTCCGGCCCCATCTCCACCGGCATCGACGACGCCGAGGTGCCGGAGCACTACTATACGCCCCCACTGATCAACGTCATCAAATTCGCCTGCCACGCCTGTCCGGAGAAGCAGGTCATCGTCACCAACGGCTGCCAGGGCTGCCTGGAGCATCCCTGTATGGAAATGTGCCCCAAGAAGGCCATTTCCATCGTCAAGGGCAAGTCTGTCATCGACCAGTCCAAGTGCATCAAGTGTGGCCGCTGCGTCACCGTCTGCCCCTACAGCGCCATCATCAAGCAGGAGCGCCCCTGCACCAAGGCCTGCGGCGCCGGCGCCATCAAGAGCGACGAGAAGGGCCGCGCCGAGATCGACTATGACAAGTGCGTCTCCTGCGGCCAGTGCCTGGTGTCCTGCCCCTTCGCCGCCATCGTGGATAAGAGCCAGATCTACCAGACCATCACCGCCCTGAAGAGCGACACCCCGGTCTATGCCGCCGTCGCCCCCGCCTTCGCCGGGCAGTTCTCCTCCAAGCGCACCGACAGCAAGGTCCGCGCCGTCTTTAAGCGGCTGGGCTTCGAGGACGCGGTGGAGGTCGCCATCGGCGCGGACCTGTGTACCATCGCCGAGGCCCGGGACTTCGTGGAGGAAGTGCCCTCCAAGCTGAAGTTTATGGCCACCTCCTGCTGCCCCGCCTGGGCGGTGCTGGCCAAAAAGACCGTTCCCCAGTTCGCGGACAACATCTCCATGGCCCTGACCCCCATGGTCCTGACCGCCCGTCTCATCAAGAAGGAACACCCCGGCGCGAAGGTCGCCTTCATCGGCCCCTGCGCCGCCAAGAAACTGGAGGCCATGCGCCGCACCATCCGGTCCGATGTGGACTTCGTGCTGACCTTCGAGGAGGTCCAGGGCATTATGGACGCCAAGGGCGTCAGCTTCGACGACATCCCCGAATCCGAGTACCTGCCCTTCAACGAGGCCAGCGGCGACGGCTGCGGCTTCGCGGTCAGCGGCGGCGTGGCCCAGGCGGTGAAGAACGTCATCGCTCAGACCCACCCGGAGATGGAGGTCAAGGTGGCCCGTGCCGAGGGCCTGGCCGACTGCAAGAAGATGTTGCTCATGGCCAAGGCCGGCAAGTACGACGGCTATCTGCTGGAAGGCATGGGCTGTCCCGGCGGCTGCGTGGGCGGCGCTGGCACCATCGTCGCGCCGGAAAAGACCGCCAAGACGGTGGCCGTCGGCGTCAAGGAAAAGTCCAACATGACCCCCTTCGACTCCAAGTACGCCAGTCTGCTCAACGACGTGGAAGAGCGCGAGACCTTCAGCAGCGATTTCTCCACCGGCGCGGCCGAGTGGGAACGCAAGATGTTCAACGACTGACATTTTCCCCAACGATTTACTTACCAAACCGCAAAAACTGCTCCCTCTGTGGGAGCAGTTTTTTGTCGTTTTTCGTATTATATAGCCAGTTTTTTGAAAGGGTTGTATTTTTTGTATGGTCGTGGTAAAGTAATTGTAAGGTCCTGTTTTCAGCACCCCCAAAAAACAAAAGGAGAGCAATCATCATGAGGCAATCTCTAAGGCGCGGCCTGGCTGCGCTGCTGGCGCTGGTTCTGGCTTTGGGAACATATCCCGCTGGAGCGATGGCAGCCAGCCTGGACGAGGCGGAGACCTCCGCCGTCAGCCAGGAAGAAGAAACAGCCACACCGACAGAGGAAAACACAGAAACCACCGAGGAGGCCGCATCAGACGGCAGCGCCGCTGAGGAAACAGCGGACACGGAAACAGAACAAACAGCGACCGAAACGCCGGTGGAGGAGGATACGGCCTCTTCCGAGCCGGAGACCGGGTCAGAGGAGACGGAAGAGGCGGATTCCACTCCCACAGAGGAGGAGGAAACGGAAGCAGAGGAGGAGGCCGCTGAAGAAGAAGCCGAGGCGGAGGTCTCCGCCGCCTCTGCCACCCGGACAGCAGCCTACCATCGTGACTACGCGAAAAAGGGGACCACCTTCCGCATTCTGGTCATCGGCAACAGTTACAGCGTGGACACCACCCAGTATCTCTACCGGATCGCCAGTGCCGCCGGGTATGATGTGGTGGTGGGCAACCTCCAGCTCGGCTCCACCACCCTGGCCAACCATTGGAGCTATGCCCAAGACGATTCCGCCGTCTACACCTACCGGAAGGACACTTCCGATAACTGGGAGACCATCGGGGAGACCCATAGCGCTGCCATGTCCACGGCAGTGCAGGATGAGGACTGGGACATCATCTTTTTCCAGCAACAGAGCGTCGCCGCCGGGGTATCCAGTTCCTTTTATAACACCAGTGGAGACAACTATCTGACCTTGCTCTCCGATTACGTCACCGGACTGTGCAGCAACGCCGATGTGAAGATCGGCTACCTGATGACCTGGGCACACGAGGACGACAGTGACGACAGCTACTGCGTGAAAAAATTTGACGGCGACCAGTTGACTATGTACAACGCCATCTGCTCCGTCACCCAGACAAAGGTGGCTGCCAGCGGCGCGGTGGATCTGATCGTCCCGGTGGGGACCGCTGTCCAGAACGTCCGCAGCAGCTATATGGGCGACACCCTGAACCGGGACAATAAGCATCTGTCCTACGGGTTGGGCCGCTGGCTGGCCGCCATGAGCCTGGCCTCCGCCTGCGGGATGGACCTCTCCGGCATCACCACCATCAACAGCAGCTCCCGCTATGGTGTGTATTCCCCGCTACACCTGGCGGTTTTGAAGCAGTCCATCGCGGACGCGGAGGAGACCCCTTATGCCATCACCGCCCAGGACACGGAGGCCCCCACTTTGGGCAGTCTCAAAGTGACCACCAGCACCAGCGGCAGCAAGCTGACCCTGACCTGGAGCGCGGTCACCGGGGCCACCGGCTACGAGGTCTATCAACTGGCTTCCGGCGCCAGCGACTACACTCTGGTCAAAACCCTCTCCTCGGGGAAGAGCAGCTATTCCTACACCGGCAGTACCGATTGCGACTATTACGTCCGCGCCCTGGGCGACGACTATATCGCCTCCGTGGACAGCAATATCGTGCTGCCGCGGCCCTCCATCTCCAGCGTGAGCAACGACAGCGGCGGCGGGCTGACCATCCAGTGGAGCGCGGTCACCGGAGCCACCGGCTACCAGGTGCAGACCGCCACTGACAGCGCCTTTACCAAGAACGTCAAGACCGCCTCCGTCACCGACACCAGCAAAACCACCTCCAGCCGTACCAGCGGGACCAAATACTATGTCCGGGTCCGGGCCTACAAGACTGTCTCCGGGGTAAAATACAATTCCTCCTGGAGCGCTGTCGAGAGCATCTACTGCGTGAACGCTCCCACGCTCTCCAGTGTAAGCAACGCCAGCAGCAGCAAGCTGACCATCAAGTGGAGTTCCGTCAGTTCCGTCACCGGCTACCAGGTGCAGACCGCTACCGACAGCGATTTCACCAAAAACGTCCAAACGGCGACGCTCACCGCCACCAGCAAGACCACCTCCGGCCGCACCAACGGGGCGA
>JAJPXR010000137.1 GCA_021205375.1 Clostridiales bacterium
CGAAATGCTCCGGGACATCGACAAGGACACGGTGGACTGGGACCCCAACTTTGACGAGACCCGGAAAGAGCCTCGCGTACTGCCCAGCCGGTTCCCCAATCTGCTGGTCAACGGTTCCTCCGGCATCGCCGTGGGCATGGCAACCAACATCCCGCCCCACAATCTGCGGGAGGTCATTGACGCGGTCATCTGCGTGCTGGACGACCCCAACGCCACCCTTGCCGACCTGATGCAGCACATCAAGGGGCCGGATTTCCCCACCAAGGGCATTATCATGGGCCGGGCGGGTATCCGCCAGGCTTACGCCACCGGCCGGGGCCGGGTGACGGTCCGGGCCAGGACGGAGTTCGAGGAGTTCGGCGCGGGCCGAACCCGCATCATCGTTACCGAACTGCCCTATCAGGTGAACAAGCGCCAGCTCATCAAGACCATCGCGGAGCAGGTGAAAGACAAGCGGCTCCAGGGCATTTCCGACCTGCGGGACGAGACCGACCGAAACGGTATGCGCATCGTCATCGAGCTGAAAAAGGACGCCAACGCCCAGGTGGTGCTGAACAACCTGTTCAAGCAGACCTCCTTGCAGACCAACTTCTCCATCATCATGCTGGCCCTGGTGGACAACCAGAAGCAGCCGAAAATCCTCTCCCTGCGACACATTTTGGATGAGTACATCGCCTTCCAGGAGGAGATCATCATCCGCCGCACCAAGTACGACCTGCGCAAGGCCAGGGAGCGCGCCCACCTGTTGGAGGGCCTGCTCATCGCCCAGGACAACATCGACGAGGTCATCCGCATCATCCGCAGCAGCTATGACAACGCCAAGCAGAACCTGATGGACCGCTTTGGGCTGGACGACGTGCAGGCCCAGGCCATCTGCGATATGCGGCTTATCGCCCTACAGGGCCTGAACCGGGAGAAGCTGGAGCAGGAGTATAAGGACCTGGAGGAGAAGATCGCCTACTATATCCGCCTGCTGGAGGATGAGGACCTGCTGCGCCAGACCCTGAAGGAGGAGCTGACCGCCATCCGGGACAAGTACGGCGATGACCGCATCACCGAGATCCAGGACGTGGCCGAGGAGATCGACATCGAGGACCTGATTCAGGAGGAGGAGTGCGTGTTCACCCTCAGCCACAACGGGTATCTCAAGCGCACCCCCGTCAGCGCCTACCGCATCCAGAAGCGAGGCGGCAAGGGCATCAACGACATGAACGTCCGGGAGGAGGACTACGTGGAGACCCTCTTCACCTGCTCCACCCATGACTATATCCTGTTCTTCACCGACCAGGGCAAAGTGTATATGAAGAAGGGGTATCAAATCCCCGAAGCCGGGCGCACCGCCAAGGGCATCAACATCGTCAACTTCATCTCCATTGCCCCGGAAGAGAAGGTCAAGGCCATGCTCCACTTCCGGGAGTTCAAGGACGACGAATATCTGATTTTCGCCACCAGCAACGGCACCGTCAAGCGGCTCTGCCTGAACGAGCTGAAAAACATTCGCTCCATCGGCATCCGCGCCCTGACCCTGGAGGAAGGCAACGATCTGATCGCCGTCCGCCGCACCCGGGGCGGCCAGGAGGTGCTGCTGGTCACCCGCAACGGTCAGGCCATCCGCTTTAACGAGGAAGATGTCCGCTGCATGGGCCGCACCGCTGTAGGCGTCCGGGGCGTCAAGCTCCGGGAAGGCGACCAGGTGGTGGGCTGCGAAATCGTTGGCCACGGCGAAGCGCTGCTCACCGTCACCGAGAAGGGCTACGGCAAGCGCACCCTCACCGGGGAGTACAGCCTCCAGAGCCGGGGCGGATACGGCAACCGGAACTATAACATCACCGACAAGACCGGCCCGGTGGTGGGCAGTGCCATTGTCAACGACAGCGACGACGTGCTGCTCATCTCCGACGATGGCACCATCATCCGTATGTCCGCCAGCGGCATCAGCACGTATGGCAGAGTCGCCCGCGGCGTCCGCCTGATGAACGTGGAGGAAGGCTGCAAGGTCATCGCCCTGGCTAAGACCAAAATGGACGAAAACGGCGACGTGGCCGAGGACGACCTCCAGGACAACAGCGAGAAGGACGCAGACTAAATGAAAACAGTGACCCTCTACACCGACGGCGCCTGCTCCGGCAACCCCGGAGCAGGGGGCTGGGCGGCCATCCTGCTCTTTGGGGAGCATAAAAAAGAGCTTTCCGGCGGAGAACGGGCCACCACCAACAACCGCATGGAACTGACGGCGGTCATCAAGGGCCTGGAGGCTCTGAAAGAGCCGTGCATGGTGGAGCTTTACTCCGATTCCAAGTATATCATCGACGCGCTGGAAAAGGGCTGGGCCGTGGGCTGGCGCAAACGCGGCTGGGTCAAGGGGGACAAAAAGCCCGCCCTGAACCCCGACCTGTGGGCGCGGCTGCTGGACCTGTGCGAGGTCCACAGGGTCAACCTCCACTGGGTCAAGGGCCACGCCAGCAACGAGTACAACAACCGTTGCGATCAGTTGGCGGTGGCGGAGTGGAAAAAACTGAAATAGTATGGACGTCACATTTGAAAACCGGTACACTGCCAGCGACGCCATGCTGCGGGAGTACGTCAACAAGGTGGCCAGCCGCAGGATTTCCATCATGTGCGTGGTGGTGTTCCTGCTGGGTATCGTTCTGCTGGCGCTGTCCCGGAGCAACGGAGACAACTTCATGACGGGCATTGCTGTGGTTTGTATGGCGGTTGCAGCAGTTGTAGGGATTCTGACGCCCCGGCTGCTGCTGCGGGAGATCCGCGCCACCTCTGACCGGCTGCACAACGGGAAAACCTGCGAGACAGTGGTGCGATTTGGCGAGCATATCACCATGGACGAGGGAACTACCTCCATGCAGTTCGAGTACAGCCAAATCACGAAAATCCATGACCTGAAACACTCCTATGTGCTGATGCTGGGCAGACAGAACGGCATCCTGCTCAGCAAAACGGGCTTTACTGTGGGGAGCTTTGAGGACTTCCAGCCGTTTATCCGGGAGAAAACAGGGAAATAAAACCAAAAAGAACCCCCGCCGGGGACCAGGGATAGACCTGGTTCGGCGGGGGCAATTTTACCCCCACCCCTCGGTGAACGGATTGAGGGGTGGGGGTTGTTTGCGTCACACGATGGGGAACTGGGGTTTAGGCGGCTCCTCCTCCTGGCGGGGCTGCTGCTGGGCCACCTGGACGTTGTCGGCGTTGATGACCGCCTTGCGCAGTTGGAAGCCGGGAATGCCGGAAGCCTGCATCAGGCTCTGGACGGTGGACTGGATATAGGGGAACAGTTGGTCGTAGCACTGAGCATGGACCTGCTTTTTGTCCTCGTCGCTGTCGATGCCCTGGCAGGAGAAGGCCCCGATCAGGTCCACGGAGACGAACAACTCCTCGCCGCCGTTTTTGTCCTTGATGCTCTGATAGACCTTGGCAATGCAGCGCTTGCCGTCCTTGGCGAAGTTGACGTTGAAGGTGAAGCTGCTGTCCAACTGGATCTGGCCCTGCTTGGTCAGCTTGTTGACAAAGTGGACCTCCTGGACCTTCTGGGACACGAGATGTGCGATAGCCATAAAAATATCCTCCCCGGACCGGCGGGCTGCGCCGGAATGATGTTTGATGAATGGTATGCGCGGCTTTTGTGCCGCATCATTTTCAGTATACCACAGTTTTCAGAGATTGGAAACGGGGAATTTGAAAAAAGGCGGTATTATTCCTGTTTTGTTTCCCGCAGACGGGGCATGGAAAAGAGAAACGTGTTGCCCTCGTCAAGGCTGCTCTCCGCCCACAGGCGGCCTCCGTGCTCCTGGGCGATTTGGGACGCGATGGAAAGGCCCAGGCCGAAGCCCTCCGAGGACCGGGCCTGGTCCGCCCGGTAAAACCGCTCAAAAATCCGCTCCAACTGGTCGTGAGGGATAGGCTCTCCTTTGGTGTTCACCGTCAGCCGGACCCGCTTGGCCCCCTCCGGCTCCAGCCGGAGGGTGACGACGCTGGGGCTGTCGGCGTACTTCCGGGCGTTGTCCAGCAGGATGTTCACCAGCCGCCGGAGCTTGCCGGGGTCGCCGGTGACGAGCAGATTTTCGGTGATGTGGTCGTCCAGCTCTTTCCCCGCTTCGTAGAGGATCGGCTCAAAGAGCAGTACCTCGTCCGTTACCAAATCGCTGAGGGGGACCGTCTCCCTGACCTGCTCCTTACCGGACTGGTCGTTTTCCGCCCTGGCCAGGGTCAGCAGCTCCTCTACCAGATAGGTCATCTGGTCGGAGGAGGCCCGGATGTTGTCCAGCCAGCGCAGTTCCCGGTCGTTCAGGCTCTCGCTGCACTCCTGGAGCATATCCACGTTGGAGGCGATAACAGCGAGGGGGGTTTTCAGCTCGTGGCTGGCGTCGGAGACGAACTGCCGCTGCTGCGCCCAGCTCCGCTCCACCGGGCGGACCGCCCACCGCGCCAGGAACATACTCAATACAAAAAAGGCAACCAGCGCCCCCAGGCTGATGAACAGCAGTGTGAAATACAGAGAACGGAGGGTGCTTCTTTCCTGGGAAATGTCAGCAAAGGCGATGCGCCAGCCGGTGGCGGTGTCCACCCGCAGGTAACGTAGGCCGTAGTTCTCCAGCAGACCCGTGCTGGACTGCTCCGCCAGGCACAGTGTCACCACCGCCACCAACTCATCCTCGTCCACGGTGCCGAACTGGTTGTTCAGCAGGAACGTGGTCCCGTCCAGTCCCACCGCAACGGTGAAGTAAGGCAAGCTCACGTCCTTTTCCTCAAAGGAGAAGCCCCGCTCCTCGTTTGGGGCCAGGGGCCAGGAAAAGGAAAAATCCTCGCTGACCGCCTGGTTTAGCAGGTTGAGGCTGTCCTCCCGCAGGCTGTCCCTGGTGGCGACGATCATCACTGTGCAGATGCCCACCAAAATGGCGGAGACGATGAGCATGTTGATGAGGACAAACTTCCAACGGAGTTTTTGAATCATGGGGCCTTCTTCACCTCCAGATGATAGCCGATCATCCGCAGGGTCTTGATGGTGACGGTGCTTTTCAGGTGGCTGAGCTTTTTGCGCAGGAAGGAGATGTACACCTCCACGTTGTTATCCTCAGCGTTGGAGTCGTAGCCCCAGACGGTGAGCAGCAGGGTCTCCTTGGTGACGACCTGGGCGCCGTTGGCCATCAGCTTGCTCATGATTTCAAACTCTTTCCGGCTCAGGCGAACGCTCCGCTCTCCGCAGGATAGCTGGCAGGAGGACAGCTCCAGCCGCAGGTCGCCAAAAGAAAGGACATTGTCGGCGGCGTGGTTCTGCCGCCGGGTGATGACCCGGACGCAGGCCAGCAGCTCCCTGGACTGAAAGGGCTTGGTCAGGTAGTAGTCCGCGCCCGCGTCCAGGCCGTTGACCTTGTCGTCGGTCTCGGTGCGGGCGGTCAGCATCAGGACCGGGGTCTTGACCCCCTCGTCCCGCATGGCGCGGACCACCTCGAAGCCGTTTTTCTTCGGCAACATGACATCTAAAATAATCACGTCATAGATGCCGGAAAGGGCGTTGTCCAGGCCGCTCTCTCCGTCGTAGGAGACGTCGGCGGTGTAGTTGTGGGCCTCCATCAGGTCGGCCAGGGTCTGGGCCAGACGGCGCTCGTCCTCTACGATCAGTACCCGCATATGAAGCCTCCTTTTTGCTGTGGGGTAGGCAGAAAACCGGGCGTCAGGTACGCCCTTCTTTTATTTTAAAGCAAACGCGCCGGTTTTGCAACCCAAAGGGAACGGGCGCGGCTATTTGCGCCGGGATGGAATCTCCTTCCTGCAAAAAGGCGTGTTTTTCCGCTTTCAGGTCAATATCGACTTAGAACAGGTCAAAAAAACATCTGTTCTACCGGGGCAAAACCGGGTATGATACACATTGTCAGCAGGAACGACCCAACGGCCCAAAACAGCCGGGAGGCGGCAAAGCCGCCACGACATGCTGACCGGTTCTGAGCAACCGTCCATCTCATCAAAAAACGTTTATGATTGGAGTGTTTCACCATGAGCAAGATTATG
>JAJPXR010000041.1 GCA_021205375.1 Clostridiales bacterium
CGAGTCGCAAAGGGGAGGAGGGCCGCCGCCTTTAGGCGGTGGCGGAGGGGTTTCTCGCTGGAATTACAATCAAGGCTGATTTCAGAGAAATTCCCAGCGTGTTTAATCTTCCTCGCTCTTGGCCCCCAGCAGCAGGCACATAATGGCCTTTTGCACATGCAGGCGGTTCTCCGCCTCGTCGAAAATTTCATCGGCGTGGGCCTCGAACACCTCGGCGGTGATCTCCTCCCCCCGGTGGGCGGGGAGGCAGTGCTGCACCATACAGCCGGGGGCCGCAAGGGTCAGCAGCTCATCGTCCACCTGGAAGCCCTGGAAGGCTTTGCGCCGTTCCTCGGCTTCGTCCTCCTTGCCCATGGACACCCACACGTCAGTGAACACCACGTCGGCGTCTTTGACCGCCTCTCTGGGGTCCTCGGTCAGGGTGAAGGCAAACTCCGGGTCGGAGGCGGCGAAGTCCAAAATCTCTTGCCTGGGCCGGTAGTCGTGGGGAGTGGCTACCGCCACCTCCATGCCGCATTTCAGCCCGCCCACGGTGAGGGAGTGACACATATTGTCCCCGTCCCCGATGTAAGCCAGCTTCAGCCCGTCCAGATGGGCGAACCGCTCCCGAATGGTCATCAGGTCGGCCAGCACCTGGCAGGGGTGGGAGAAGTCGGTCATGCCGTTGATGACCGGCACCGTGGCGTACCGGGCCAACTGCTCCAGGTCCTCCTGGCGGAAGGTGCGCATCATAATGCCGTCACAGTAGCGGCTCAGGGTGCGGGCGGTGTCCTCCATGGGCTCGCCCCGTCCCACCTGGCTCTCCTTGCCGGAGAGGTACATGGCAAGCCCTCCAAGCTGGAACATCCCCGTCTCGAAGCTGATACGGGTGCGGGTGGAGCGCTTTTCGTAGATGGTGACCAGGGTCTTGCCCTCCAGCAGCCGGTGGGGGATGCCGTGGCGCTGGTCATATTTCAACTGGTCCGCCAGGTTCAAGATCTCATAGATATCGTCCGGGGACAGGTCCAGCATTTTCAGCAGATGTTTTGTCATGGAAAAATCCCTCCGTGGGGAAAAGTCAAATCATTCGCCGCAAAGGACAGATTTCAGCACGGCCAGTCCCTGGTCCATCTCCGCCTGGGTGATGACCAGCGGCGGCAGCAGACGGATGGTCTTGGGGCCGGCGGTGAGCACCAGCACGTTGCTGTCGTAGATCTGTTTGACCAGGGCGGAGCGGTCCACGCCGTCCTTGAGGACGATGCCCACCATCAGGCCCATGCCCCGCACCGTTTCCACACAGGGCGCGTCAAAGGCGGTGATAGCGGCGCGAAGGTATTCGCCCTTCTCGTTGACCGCGGCCAGGAAGTCGCCATCCATGGTATCCAGCACGGCGCAGGCAGCCGCCGCCGCAATGGGGTTGCCGCCAAAGGTGGTGGCGTGGGTGCCGGGACCAAGGACGTTCCGGCACTTCTCGTTGCACAGCACGCCCGCCATGGGCAGGCCCCCGGCGATGCCCTTGGCGAAGGTCACGGCGTCAGGCTGGATGCCATACTGCTGGAAGCAGAACAGGGAACCGGTGCGGCCAATGCCGGTCTGCACCTCGTCCACCAGCAGGAGGTAGTCGTTTTCGGCGCAATAGGCGGCCAAATCCTGCACAAACTCTTTATCAAGAGGCAATACGCCGCCCTCGCCTTGGATCAGCTCCAGGAACACGGCGCAGGTGTCGTCCCCGGCCTGGGCCTGAACGGAGGCCAGGTCGTTGGCCTCGGCGTAGCGGAAGCCCTCGGTGAAGGGGAAGAAGTAGTTGTGGAACACGTCCTGTCCCGTGGCCTGGAGGGTGGTGATGGTGCGGCCGTGGAAGGAGTTGTGAAGGGTGATGATGTTGGCGCGGCCTTTGCCGTACTTGTCAAAGGAATATTTCCGGGCCAGCTTGATGATGCCCTCGTTGGCCTCTCCGCCGCCGTTGGCGAAGAACGCCGCCGCCATGCCGGAGCGGGTGCAGAGCTTTTCGGCCAGGCGCGCGTAAGGCTCGGTGTAAAACAGGTTGGAGGCGTGGGCCAGCTTGTGGGCCTGGGTCTCCACCGCCTCCAGCCAGGCGGGGTGGCCGTAGCCCAGGGAGGCCACACCGATGCCGCTGGCAAAGTCGATGTATTCCTCGCCCTCCAGTCCGTAGAGGGTGGAACCCTGGCCGTGGTCCAGCGCCACGTCGAAGCGGCCATAGGTCTGCATGGTGTACTGGTGGTCCAGCGCCTTTAATTCTTCAAATGTCATGGAAGGAACCTTCTTTCGGAGAAAGGATGGGGAACGAAACCCCTCCACCATGCTTCGCATGGTCCGTGTCACGGCGTATGCCGTGACGGAGGGGTTTTCCGTCAAATCGGAGCAAATGCTGCAAAAACAGGGTTTTTGCGCGTTGTTGCGCTTACAGCATCATGGTCCCCATGGGCTGGTCGGACAGCAGCTCGATGAGGATAGAGTGGGGGATACGCCCGTCCAGAATGTGGCTGCGCTTGACCCCCCAGCGGACGGCCTCCACGCAGCACTCCACCTTGGGGATCATGCCGCCGGAGATAACGCCCTTCTTTTTCAGCATGGGCACATCGGACATCCGAATTTCGGGGATGAGAGTACTCTCGTCCTTGGGGTCCATCAGCAAGCCCCGCACGTCGGTGAGCAGCACCAGCTTTTCCGCCTTTAATGCGATCGCCAGCTTAGAGGCGGCGGTGTCTGCGTTGATATTGTAAGAGCACTCGGCGTCGCAGCCCTGAGCCACGGTGGAGATAACGGGGATATAGCCCTTCTCCAGGCAGTCCACCACCACGGCGGGGTTCACGTGGGTGATTTCGCCCACGAGACCGTACTTGGGGTCCTTGATTTTGGCCTGGAACAGACCGCCGTCGATACCGCAGAGGCCCATGGCTTTTCCGCCCCGGCGGTTCAGGGCGGCCACCAGGTTCTTGTTCACCTTGCCGCACAAGACCTCCTGCACGACGTCGATGGTCTCCTGGTCGGTGTAGCGCAGGCCGTCCACAAACTTGGACTCCTTGCCGATTTTTTTCAGCATGGCGTTGATCTCCGGCCCGCCGCCGTGGACCAGCACCACATGGATGCCCACCAGATGGAGCAAAATCACGTCGCTCATCACTGCGTCCCGCAGTTCTTCGGACACCATGGCGTTGCCGCCGTATTTCACCACAACGGTCTTGCCGCTGTATTTTTGGATGTAAGGGAGGGCCTCAGCCAGCACTTTGGCCCTGGCCACATAGTCGTAAGCCATTGTTTTAACAAACCTTTCGTTGTCGTTGCAGTTCTCCCTTTGGTTCAGCTATGTGCTGGAAACCCCTCCGCCACCGCCTAAAGGCGGCGGCCCTCCTCCGCCGTCAAGCGGCACTTCCGGAGCTTCGCTCCTCCCTGCCCTTTCAGGGGAGGCAAGCGGGGCGAGCAATTACAAAACGGCAGTTTTTTGTAAAAAAACTGTGCTGTAACAGGCACTGGCCACAAAAACACGGCTGTTGACCCGAGGGAATGCCTAGCATTTTCAAAATCAGGTGCGGTAATCCCCGTTGATTTTCACATAGTCATAGGTCAGATCGCAGCCCCAGCAGGTGGCGTAGTTCTCCCCCTCGTTCAGGTCGATGTCGATGATGACCTCCTCCTGGGAGAGGATCTCCTTGGCCTTGTCCTCGTCAAAGACGACCTCCACGCCGCCCTTGCACACCAGAATTTCTCCGGCGCAGGAGCAAAATTTCACGTCCACCCGCTCCGGGCGGAAGGGGGCCTTGGAGTAACCCATGGCGCACAGCACCCGGCCCCAGTTGGCGTCCGCGCCGAACATGGCGGCCTTGACCAGAGAGGAACCTGTGACGGCCTTGCTCAGCCGCTCGGCGGCGTCCTCGCTGCGGGAGCCGTGGACAGTGCAGGTCAGCAGGCGGCTGGCCCCCTCGCCGTCGGCGGCGATGGCGCGGGCCAGGTAGGTCAGCACCTCGGTCAGCGCGGCTTTGAACGCCGTATAGTTGTTATCCTTCCACTCGATCAGGTCGTTCCCCGCCATGCCGTTGCACAGGATGGCGCAGGTGTCGTTGGTGGAGGTGTCCCCGTCGATGGTGACGCGGTTGATGGTGCGGAGCAGCACCTCATGGAGCATGGTGCTGAGCATTTCGGGGGTGATGGCGCAGTCGGAGGTCAGGAAGCACAGCAGCGTTCCCATGTTGGGGTGGATCATGCCGGAGCCTTTGGCAATGCCGCCCAAGGTGACGATTTTATCCCCCAACTCCACCTCTACCGCGATCTCCTTGCGCTTGGTGTCGGTGGTCATAATGGCGTTGGCGGCGTCGGTGGAACCGTCCCGGCTGAGCTTATTTGCCAGGGCGGGCATAGCGCTGGTGATGGCGTCGATGTTCAACTCCTGCCCGATGACGCCGGTGGAGGCCACCACGAAGTCCCGCGGGGCGCGGCCCGTGGCGGCGGCTGCTGCCGCGCACATTTCGTCGGCCTTCTCGTGGCTCAGGGGCGTGCAGGCGTTGGCGTTGCCGGAGTTGGCCACCACGCCCCAGGCGGCGCCGTCCTCCAGGTGGGCCATGGTCACGTAGATGGGGGCGCACTTCACCCGGTTGGTGGTGTACATGGCCGCGGCGGAACACTCCGTCTCGGACAAAATCAGCGCCAGGTCGTTTTTCTCCGGGCTGCTGCCGGCCTTGACCCCGGCGTGGATGCCGGCTGCCGTGAAGCCCTTCGCGGCGCAGACGCCGCCGGAAATCTGTCTCATATTCTTTCCTCCATTCCGCCGCAAAACGGCTGTCGGGTTTTGTGGTTGTTCCTTTTGCTCAGTATAGTACAGGTTTTCCACAGAGAACTACTGTTTAAGAATGAACTACCCCTCTTGCCTCCCCTGAAAGGGGAGGAGGGCCGCCGCCGCAGGCGGTGGCGGAGGGGTTTCACCTCGCAGTTATTATATGTTTTTCCTCTTACAAACTCAAACTGGCCGTCTCCTCGAAGCCCAGCATCAGGTTCATGTTCTGCACCGCCGCGCCGGAGGCCCCCTTGCCCAGGTTGTCGAACAGGGCGGTGACGGTGGTCTGCTTATCGTTGCCGCAGACCACCAACTGGAGGGTGTCCTTCCCGGCCAGGGTGTTGGCGGCGATCATAGGCTCATTATACCCCAGTTCGGCCACCGAAACAAGTGCGGAACCGGCATAATGTGCCAACAATGCCTGACGGATGTCCTCGGTGGTGGGGTTGCCGTTCAGCTTGGCGTTGTGGAGCAGGATGGTGGTCGCCATGCCTTTATAATAGTCGTCCACCACCGGGCAGAACACCGGGGCGGCGTCCAGGCCGCAGACCTGCTGCATCTCCGGGATATGCTTGTGGTTCAGGGTCAGGCCGTAAATACGGGGGGAGGACAGCTTCACGTCCCGCTCCGCCGCCTCATAGTCCGCGATCATGCCCTTGCCGCCGCCGGAGTAGCCGGTCAGAGAGTAGCAGGTCAGGGGGTAATCGGTCGGCAAAATCCCCGCCTGCACCAGCGGCGCGGTGGAGGAAATGAGGCCCGTGGCATGACAGCCGGGGTTTGCCACCCGCTTGGACTGGATGATCTTCTCCTTCTGGCCGGGGGCCAGCTCCGGGAAGCCGTAGACCCACGCCGGGTTGGTCCGGTGGGCGGTGGAGGCGTCGATGATGCGGGTGGCAGGGTTGCTCACCAGCGACACCGCCTCCACAGCGGCCTTGTCCGGCAGACACAGAAACACCAGGTCCGCGCTGTTGATGAGCCGCGCCCGCTCCGCGTTGTCGTGGCGCTTGTCGTCGTCAATGCGCATCAGTTCGATGTCGTTCCGGGCGGCGAGCCGGTCCATGATTTGCAGGCCGGTGGTCCCGGCCTGGCCGTCGATGTAAATTTTCGGTTTCATAAGCGCCTCCGTTTGGGTGTCGGGTCGTTTGTTTTTTTCTGGTTATCCCTTTTATTTGATGTGTGCCAGAAACCCCTCCGCCACCGCCTAAAGGCGGCGGCCCTCCTCCCCTTTCA
>JAJPXR010000059.1 GCA_021205375.1 Clostridiales bacterium
GATTGCTATTTTGTTAAGATAACGAATTTTACTGACTTTTCAGATACGCCCTAATCTGATAAATACGTAGAAAAATGCCGCCGGAGCCTTCTGGCAGTCCCAAAACGCTCCGGCGGTGTTGTGTGGCGGTGAATTACGAATCAACGCCACGGCTGGCGAGGTAGACGGTCGCCGCCAACATTGCCCCCTCAGTGAAGCTGTTGAAGGCCGCCGTGCTGAATGCAAACAGGAACATACGAAGATCACCTCCCTCCGTGATAGATTGATGCAGTGGAAACTTATTCGCCGTCAGTGATGGCTTCCTCCGCCATGCAGAGCACCGTCAACGTGACGACAAAACCCAATACAGCCCAGCGCATCTTTCTCACCTCTTTTCCGCCTGCACTCTCCGATAGAAGGTGCTTTTGGTCATATTCAGACGCTTCATCGCTTCGGTGGCGGTCAACTCCTTCCGCCTCCAGCGCGAAACGACTTCATCAAATTCGGGCCGCTCAATGGGGCGCGGCCCTTGTAAATGCCGTTGCGTTTGGCAATGGCGATCCCCTCCTGCTGACGCTGGAGGATGTATTCGCGTTCCAGTTCGGCAACCGCACCGAACACAGTCAGCATAAAGCGGCCCGTGGGAGTTGTGGTGTCGATGTCCTCCTTCTTGGAGACGAACTCCACGTTCTTCCTCTGTAGCTGCTCCATCAGCTCCAGCAGGTCACGGGTGTTGCGGGCAAACCGGCTGATAGATTCCACAATTACCGTGTCGCCCTCCCGCATAAATTCCAGCATCCGGTTCAGCTCCGGGCGGTTGCGCGTTTTGCCGCTCATCCGGTCAATGAAAATCAGCTCTACGCCCAGCTCCTGCATCAGCACTTCCTGGCGTGCGGTGTTCTGCTCAATGCTGCTGATTCGGATGTATCCAATTTTCAATTTTCTAGTTACACCTCCTCGTTTGTCCCAATAGGGTCCCCCTTACAAAATGGAACGTCCCAAAAGCCGAAAAATGACCCTAATGGGACGCTTTTGTGGTGTCCCATTAGGGTATACCCTATTGAGACGGTTACTCACCTCGCCTCTGGGTCATACGGCAGGGCAAACAGCTCCCCGTTCACTCGGATAAACTGCCTCGGCCAGTAGTAACGCTCCTTGAACCGTTCCATCAGGTCCGGCGGCTGAATTTCAGCAGCTCGTTCCAGTTGTTCTCCACGAAGCACAGAATGCGGGCAATGGTGTCCTCCTGCTGGGCAGGGATGTCCCCCAGACTGTCACGGTTCACATGGACGTGGAGGCCGCAGGTGGAAGTCTGATGGCTCCGGCTGGCGAACTGCGCCGCGCAGCTCCGGCAGTAGGGGGCGTCCTCGTCGTCCTCGTCCGGGTAGCAGGCGGCGTCGTAGTAGAGGAAGCGTCCGCACTCGGTACAAGTGGTGTAGTGACGGTCATAACAGGAATCGCAGACGATGGTATGGCTATCGCTGACAGTATCCGACCGCCAAACGCGGTTTTCGCAGCAGTCGCAGATGACGGTTTCGTCCTCGAAGCAGTCGTCGCAAAGCTGGCGGCCGTCGAAGATGTGCCGCTCGTCCAGGGGCGTTTCACACCCGCAGATGGAACTGATAAAGGTTTCGCTCATGGCATATTACCTCCAAAATAAAATGGCCCTGGGCTGGTGGCCCAGGGCGGGATAGGGTAGGGATTGTTGTTTCCCTTATGAAGATAATATATCATTGAGATTTGGGAGTTTGACGGAGGCAGCTTTCCGGGAAAATTAAAATGTACATCGTGCTGCCTTTCATCCCAGGTTTAAAGAACTGGTCACTGACAGAACTGAATAAATCACATGACATGGTGAAATGTAGACAGTGTGTTAGAGATGCTGTAGCCTCGACCCAGATATCCAATGTCCCTAAATTGAGAGTTATGCCTTCCCTGACGCAAATGCCGATTTTCCTGTGATAATGCTCAATCCAGTGAAAAAGTGACTGTCACATCACCACTTCCCAGCGCTTCTTCCCAACCGGTCAAATCGTTGATATGGCCCAGACAGGTGTAGCTCCAGGAGTTGGAGCCGTAAAAAATCACGATTTGATTGCCGTTGTAGAGGACAATGTCCCCGGCCTGAGTCGTCGTCTGGCTGTTGCTGGTGGGCAGGCTGGTTCCAAGCGAGCCGACCTTCTCAAAGCCGGAATAGTCGCTCATCTCAACCACAACAGGGGCTTCTTCCATCATTTCAATAAACGCATTGACCGCTTCATTTTCTTCCAGCGTGGCGATAAACACGCTGTTCCCGATTTGAACCTTCATGTTCGACGTTTCCTCCTCCGCTTTTTCTTCTGCTGCTTCATTTCCATCGGATTGCTCCTCTGTTTCCGAAGTAATATTCTGAGATGAATCCATAGAAGTTGCTTCCTCTCCATCAGAAACTGACGCAGCGGCTCCCGTTTCTACCTCATCGGTCGATTCCACAACCTCAGAACCGGATATATCCTCATTGCTTTCCTGCGGATTGGTACAGCCGCTCACGGAAAGCAGTATACAAAACAGCAGAACTCCTGAAACCAGCTTTCTCATTTCCCAAATGTCTCGCAAATCAGCTTCATCCGCTCGCTCTGACGGACATGGAACGGACAGCGGCTGTCGCAGTGACCGCAGCCGATACAGTCCCCGGCGGTTTTCTCCAGTGTCAGGTAGTGTTCTCTTGCCAGGTTGTCGCCCAGCATGGCGAGGTCATAATATTTGTTGATGAGCGCAATATCAAGCCCCGCCGGACAGGGGTGACAGTGCTTACAGTAGACGCAAGCGCCCTCAGATTCTTTTGGCGTATATCCTGCGATCACAGAGTAGTCCTTCTGTTCGTCTGAGACATTGAAATAGTCCAGCACCTCCATCAGTTCCGCTTCGCTGCCGTATCCAGGAACAACGGTCAGCACACCCGGCTTATCCAGCGCATATTGAATACATTGATGCTTTCCCAGCGCCACGCCGAAGGGTGACTGCTCCGCATCCAAAAGCTGGCCGCCGCAGAAGGGCTTCATGACGACGATGCCGACGCCCTCTTTTTCACAGCGGCGGTACAGCGCATAGCGTTCACTGCTGCTGCCGATGGCGTAATCCCCTGCCCGTAGTCGTACAGGGGATTGATGCTGAACATCAGCACATCCAGAATCCCCATGTCCAGGACCCGGTGCGCCACCGCCGGGGTATGGGAGGACATGCCGATATGATGAACAATGCCCTTCTTTTTCAACTCCAGGATATAGTCCAGCACACCGTTTTTGAGATAGGTGTCTAAATCGCTGTCCTCATCCATGCAGTGGATAAAGCCAAAGTCGATGTAATCCGTCCGCAGCTTCTCCATCTGCCACTGAACGGATTTTTTGATTTTCTTCAGGCTGGTTGTCCAGCCATATTCCCCGGACGTGTAATCTGCGCCAAAGTGAATCTGCAAATAGACCTGCTCCCGTTTCCTCTCCAGCGCTTTGCCATAGGCGTCAAAAATCGTCGCATGGCCGCCCGCCATGTCGAAATAGTTGACACCGTGGTCCATCGCGGAACGGACAGTCGCAATGGTCTCCTGCTCCGGGCGCTCCCCAATCACAGAAGATCCCATTCCAATGACGCTGATTTTTTCGCCCCCGTGGGGCAGGATACGGTATTTCATATGGTTCTCCTTCCCATCTGCTTCTCTGATATATTTGTCAATACCAGTCGTGCTTTTCGTTGCGGTCCAGGGCGTTGATTTGTTCCATCTCCTCATCGGTCAGCGCAAAGTCAAACAAATCGAGGTTTTCCCGGATATGCTCCGGGTCGCTGGAGCCGGGGATCACCACAACGCCTTTCTGGAGATTCCATCGCAAAATCACCTGAGCGGAGGAAACCCCATGCGCCTCAGCGATGGCGGTAATGGTTTCATCTCCTAACAGCTCCGCCGTGTGTCCCCGTCCGCCGAGAGGATACCAACCCTGCACCACGATCCCCAGCGACTGAATGTAAGGAATCACATCGTTTTCCTGGTAATAGGGATGGATTTCGTTCTGCACCAGCGCCGGAGTGATGTTCACTTGGGGCAGGAACTCCTCCAGTTCCTCCACATACCAGTTGGAAAGGCCAATCGAGCGGACTTTCCCGTCTGCCACCGCCTGTTCCAACGCCAGATACGCCTCAACATCACCGTCCCCTGGATGGTGCAGAAGAATCATGTCGATATAATCCAACCCCATTTTTTCCAGCGCCTCATCAATGGCTGCGGCGGCGTTGTCAAATTGGGATGGATAGAGCTTAGTGATAACAAAAATTTCTTCCCTGGGTACATCGGAATCCCGGATGGCCTGCCCCACAGCGGCTTCGTTGCCGTACATATACGCAGTGTCGATCAACCTGCCGCCCGCCTCCAGCAGTGCCGCAATGGAGACGGCACACTCCTCATCGCTCAGGCTGTAGGTTCCAAGTCCCATGATGGGCATTTCATAGCCGCTGTTGAGCAAGACAGTTTTTGTCTCAAAGTCAAATTCGCCCACAGTACGCGCCTCGCTTTCCGGTAAGTCCAGGCTTTCAATCCATTCGACCACATCATTTTCCGCTGCGTCCCCGGAGAACCGCTGTCCGTCCATCCAAGTGACAGTATCAGAGCAGAGGCTGTGCAGGTTCTCGGCGCTGGAGCCGATGCCGCTGCTGTGGGAGGTGCAGAAGGGGATGATGGTCACGCCCGAAAAATCATAACTCTCCAAAAAAGTGCTGATGATCCTCGGCGCCTGGCCGTGCCAGATCGGGTAGCCGAGAAAAATCACATCGTACTGCTCCATGTTCTCCACGCCGCCGGAGATTGCGGGCCGGGCGGAAGCGTCCGCCTGCTCCTGGGTGGTTCTGCTGGAGGAATCATTGTAATTTAAATCGTCCTCTGTATAGGGGGTTTCGGGTACGATTTGGTAACTGTCCGCGCCGGTTTCCTCGGCGATCCACCCGGCAATTTGCTCTGTTGTGCCGGTGCAGGAGAACCAGGCGACCAGAATATTGCTGCCAGAAGCGGCACTGTCAGTATGTTCCTCGCCGCTTTTGTCTGCCGTCGTGTCCGTTTGTTCCTCTGCGTTTGCCTGTGTCTCCACGTCTGCAACAGAGTTTTCTGCGCCCTCGGAAGAAGAGACCTCCGAAATTTCCGCACCGCAGGCCGCCAGCATGGAAATCATGCAAACAGAGAGGAAAAATGTAAGGAGCCGCTTCATACTATCCCTCCTTGTCAATTATTCTGATGGTTTTTGCAGGGACGCCCCCGACCACAGTGTAAGGTGGCACATCCCGTGTCACGACTGCCCCCGCCGCCACCACGGACCACTCCCCAATGGTCACGCCGGGGAGAATCGTCGCGTTGGAGCCGACCCACACATGAGCGCCAATCGTGATGGGCGCATAGTGATTCTTCCGGTCCTGCGCTGGGTCCAAGTCGTGGTTGATGGTGGCCAGCACTACGTTGTGGCCCAGCATGGCGCCGTCTCCGATTGTAATGCCACCCTGGTCCTGAAAGTGACAGCCGGAGTTGATGAACACATCCCGCCCAATGTGGATATTCTTCCCAAAATCCGTGTAGAACGGCGGGAACAGCCGGAAGGAGGTGTCGATTTTCTCTCCGGTCAGGCAGCTCATGATCTCCCGAATTTCTTCCGGCGTATGGTATTGGTTGTTCAACTCCATGGTGACACGGAGCGCCTCCTGGTAAAGGGTATCAGCGTAGGCGCTGCACGCCTCGTTCTCTGTGTCCTCGTTATAATAGCTCGAAATAACATCTTGAATGGTCAATGGTTCGTCCCCCTCGTTTGTTTAGTCAGCGGATACTTTCTTCTGGCTCTATTTTATCGTGGAGGAAGCGAAATGACAAATATTTTGTTTCTATTTCTGGTTATTCTAAAAAAGAATTTCTAAGCAGGACAGCTTCGCAATGTGTTCTGGTTCTATGTCAAGAGTTGGGGCAGAGAAAAATAACCCGCAAAAATAGTGA
>JAJPXR010000097.1 GCA_021205375.1 Clostridiales bacterium
ACCAGCAAAATCCCCCAAAACTAAAACGAAACGGACTGATTTTATGCCCGACCTGACCATTTACGATTCCCGCGACCTGCGCTGTAAAGAGCCTTACGGCGCGGTCCCCGCGGGGACCCAGGTGCGCTTTACCCTCCGCCCGGCCCGGGCAGAGGGCTTTTCCCGTGCGTCCCTGACCGCCTACTTTGAGTTTGACAACAACCGGATGGTCACGCTGCCCATGCCCTGGACGGGCACCGACCTGGGCCGGGACGAGTTCACCTGCACCCTGGACACCGGGGACTATGTGGGTCTGGTGTGGTACACCTTCCAGTTGGAAGGACTGGACGGGCGGAAAAAGCAGCTTCGCACCTACCAGCTCACCGTCTACGATGGCGAGGACCAGGTGCCGGACTGGTTCGGCAAGGGGATGTGCTATCAAATCTTCCCCGACCGGTTCTTCCGCACGGAAATTCCCGACCCCGCCGGTTTGGTGGGGGGCCGCAGCGTCCACCAGAACTGGGACGAGGAACCCCTCTACAAGCCCATCGGCAAGACCGAGCGGGGCATGGACATCTGCAACCGGGACTTCTTCGGCGGCAACCTGAAGGGCGTGGAGGCCAAGCTGGACTATCTCGCCGGGCTGGGGGTGGAGACCATTTACTTCTGTCCCATCTTCGAGGCGTCGGAAAACCACCGCTACGGCACCGCCGATTACAGCCGGGTGGACCCCATGCTGGGCACCAACGAGGATTTTACCCACCTGTGTGACGAGGCCCACAAGCGGGGTATCAAAATCATCCTGGACGGCGTGTTCAACCACACCGGCTATGTTTCCCGGTACTTCAACGGGGATGGGTTCTACAAAGAGCCGGGGGCGGTGCAGTCCAAGGACTCCCCTTACTACGACTGGTTCGACTGGAAGGAGTGGCCGGACAAGTACGAGAGTTGGTGGGGCATTTACTCCCTGCCCGCCGTCCGGGAGGACTGCCAGGGCTACCGGGATTTCATCTTCGCCGGGAAGGACTCCGTGGTGCGGCGGTGGCTCCGGGCGGGAGCCGACGGCTGGCGGCTGGACGTGGCCGACGAGCTGCCCGACGACTTCGTCAACGGCATCCACCAGGCGGCGCGGGAGGAAAACCCCAACGCCATCGTCATTGGCGAGGTCTGGGAGGATGGCTCCACCAAGATCGCCTACGGCGTTCGCCGCCATCACCTGCTGGGCTACCATTTGGACGGCCTGATGAATTACCCCTTCCGAACCGCGCTGCTCAACTTCCTGCTCCACGGCGACGGGGCGGGGTTCAAGTATAGCATGGAGGACCTGCGGGAAAACTATCCTCCTTCCGCCTTCTATTCCGCCATGAACGCCCTGGGCACCCACGACACCCTGCGGATTTTGACCTACCTGGGGGTGGGCAGCGAGCGGCAGGACCAGAGCAAGGACTGGCGGGCGGGCTACGAGATGTCCCCCAGAGAGCGGGCCGGCGGCATGGAGCTGCTAAAGCTGGGACTGTTGGTGCTGTTCGCCTTCCCCGGCGCGCCTACGGTGTTCTACGGGGACGAGGCGGGCATGACCGGCTTTGAGGACCCCTTCAACCGGCGGCCCTACCCCTGGGGCCGGGAGGATAAGGAGCTTGTGGCCTACAGCGCCAAGCTGGGCAACTACCGCAAGACCAGCCGCCCCCTCCGGCAGGGGGACATCCGCTGGGGCACCTGCGGGGAGTGTCTGGTGTCCTTCGTCCGCCGGGCGGCGGGGGAGAGCGTGGCCGTGGCGGTGAGCAACGCCCGGACCCGGACCATTGTGGAGCTGCCCTGGGGCCACGTCCAGGCGGTGAACGTGTTCACCGGCGAGCGTTATCTGGCCATGAACGGCAAACTGCGGCTGACCCTGCCGCCCAGAGGGGGGATCTTGCTGGAGAGCGCCCCAGAGGGCGAAAAAATCGGCAAAATCACCAAAAAAATTCCCTGAAATTTTGCTTTACAAACAAGCAAAGGTCTGCTATAATACGCTTATCAGGAATAATTCTTAATTGCGCCGCCTGATGCGCGACATCAATTAACAATGGAGGATATTACTATGGCAAAGTTTGTATGTCAGGTCTGTGGTTACGTTTACGAGGGCGAGGCTCTCCCCGAAGGGTTCCGCTGCCCCCTGTGCAAGGCTCCCGCGTCCAAGTTCACCAAGATGGAGGGTGAGATGAACTGGGCCGCCGAGCATGTCATCGGCGTGGCTTCTGACGCCCCCGAAGAGATCAAGGAAGGTCTGCGGGAGAACTTCAACGGCGAGTGCACCGAGGTCGGTATGTATCTGGCCATGGCCCGCGCCGCTCACCGCGAGGGCTATCCTGAGATCGGCCTGTACTGGGAGAAGGCCGCCTATGAAGAGGCCGAGCACGCTGCCAAGTTCGCCGAGCTGCTGGGCGAGGTCGTCTCTCCGTCCACCAAGGAGAACCTGACCGTCCGTGTGGAGGCCGAGAACGGCGCCACCGCCGGTAAGACCGAACTGGCGAAGAAGGCCAAGGAGCTGGGCCTGGACGCCATCCACGACACCGTCCACGAGATGGCCCGCGACGAGGCCCGCCACGGCAAGGCGTTCGCCGGTCTGCTGGAGCGGTATTTCGGCTAAGCTGCCAATTGATTTATCATTCACTAAAAAAATGGAGGAGGAACCCATTATGAAGTACGTTTGTCTCTGTGGTTACGAGTACGATCCCGCCGTTGGCGATCCCGATAACGGCGTCGCCCCCGGCACCGCCTGGGAGGACCTGCCTGAGGATTGGGTTTGCCCCATCTGCGGCCTGGAGAAGGACAATTTCGAGGCTCAGTAACGGAATCACGTATAAGCTCAAGGGGCTGGCCACATGGTCAGCCCCGTTTGTTTTGTATAATTTGTGATAAAACTGTAAAATCATACGCTTGTTTACGGGAAAGCGGTTTTCAAACCGGCGCGGGGGTGTTATAATAGAATGTAGTGTTTCCTTTGACTTCCCATGCAAAGGGATACCCGGCAAATAGGTTACAACACAAAATAAAGGATGGTCCTCCCATGAAAAACAACTATGAAAGTCCCCTTTCCTCCCGCTATGCCAGCCGGGAGATGCAGTATATCTTTTCCCCCGACAAAAAATTCTCCACCTGGCGCCGCCTGTGGGTGGCCCTGGCCCGGGCGGAGATGGAGCTGGGCTTGCCCGTGACCCAGGAGCAGGTGGACGAGCTGGAGGCCCACGCCGGGCCGGAATGCATCGACTACGAGGCCGCCGCCGCCTACGAGAAACAGCTCCGCCACGACGTTATGGCCCACATCCACGCCTATGGCGACCAGTGCCCCAAGGCCATGCCCATCATCCACCTGGGCGCTACCTCCTGCTACGTGGGCGACAACACCGACATCATCCTGATGAAAGAGGCTCTGACCCTCATCCGGGACGAGTTGGTACGGGTCATCAACAACCTGGCTAAGTTCGCGGACCAGTACAAGGACCTGCCCACCCTGGGCTATACCCACTTCCAGGCCGCCCAGTTGACCACCGTGGGCAAGCGGGCTACCCTCTGGCTCAACGAGTTCGTCATGGACCTGCATGAGGTGGAGTACCGCATTGGGGACCTGAAGCTGCTGGGCAGCAAGGGCACCACCGGCACCCAGGCGTCCTTCCTGGAGCTGTTTGAGGGCGACCACGAGAAGGTCAAGGCTGCGGAGGACAAAATCGCCAAGGAGATGGGCTTCGACGCCTGCGTCCCCGTGTCCGGCCAGACCTACAGCCGCAAGACCGACACCTTTGTGGTCAACACCCTGGCGGGCATCGCCGCCTCTGCCAGCAAGTTTGCCACCGACCTGCGGCTGCTGGCCCACATGAAGGAAATTGAGGAACCCTTCGAGAAGAACCAGATCGGCTCCTCCGCCATGCCCTACAAGCGCAATCCCATGCGCTGCGAGCGGGTGTGCGCCCTGGCCCGGTACATCATGTGCGACGTGATGAACCCCTCTATCACCTCCTCGACCCAGTGGTTCGAGCGGACGCTGGACGACTCCGCCAACAAGCGGCTTTCCGTGCCGGAGGCGTTTTTGGCCTGCGACGCCATTCTGCGCATCTGCCAGAACATCACCGACGGCCTGGTGGTGCATGAAAAGGTCATCGAGAAGCATATCCTGGAGGAGCTGCCCTTCATGGCCTCTGAGAACATCATGATGGACGCGGTGAAGCGGGGCGGCAACCGGCAGGAGCTGCATGAGCGCATCCGGGTCCACTCCCTGGAGGCGGGTCACAACGTCAAGGACCTGGGCCTGGAAAACAACCTCATCGACCTCATCGCGACGGACCCCCTGTTTGGCATGACCAAAGAGGAGCTGACCGCCCATCTGGAGCCCAGCCGCTACATTGGCCGCTGCCCGGAGCAGGTGACAGAGTACCTGGCCGAAGAGGTGGCCCCCATCCTGGAACGGTACGCCTCCGCCCTGGACGGCTCCACCGTAGAGCTGAGCGTCTGACCTTTTCCTTCCCAACCGGTCAATGGAGAGCGAGCGTGTTCCCGCAGAAAGGCGGTAATCCTTCGTGAAAAACCATAAATACCGTGACTATTTCATCATTGCGGGAGTGGTTCTGCTGGTGGTGGGCATCAGTCTGCTGATGTTCTTCGCCATGTTCCACTTCTCCAAGGTGCGGGCGCTGGCAGATGAGTTGGTGGGCATCCTGATGCCTTTCATCATCGGCTTCGTCATCGCTTACCTGCTGGCCCCTCTCTACAATCTGCTGGTGCGGAACCTGGAGGTATGGCTTCGGAAGCGCAAGCTCTCGCCGGAGCGGGCCAGGAAGTACGCAACCATTTCGTCGATGCTGTTGTCCATCGTGGCGGCGCTGTGCCTGCTCAGCGGCCTGGTGGCGCTGGTGGTCCCCAGCTTCATCAACAGTTGCATAGGGATCGTCAACTCCATGCAGACCTATATCGACCAGATCAGCCAGTGGCTGTCGGACTTTTTCGCTGACAACCCTGCTATGGCCGCAACGCTCCAGGGATATCTGGACACTGGCTCCGACCAGTTGGTGGATTGGCTGACGGATACCCTGCTGCCCAGTCTGCAAACCGTCTCCGGCAATGTGGGCAGCGGCGTGGGCAGTGTATTCGGCGCGTTGCTCTCTGGTCTGGTGCTGATTTTCCGGGTGGCAAAAAACGCGATTCTGGGTTTTATCGTGGCTGCCTATCTGCTGATGGGCAAGGGCAGCATGATCGGCCACTGCAAACAGTTCGTCTACGGGCTTTTTCCCCTGAAAACCGCCAACTACATCGTCCACCAGTGCCGCTATATCCACCAGGTCTTTGGCGGATTCATCCGGGGCAAACTGCTGGACTCCCTGGTTATCGGCATCATCTGTTTCATCGGCACCTCGCTGCTGAGCATCCCTTATGCCCTGCTCATCAGCGTCATCATCGGCGTGACCAACATCATCCCCTTCTTCGGGCCGTTCATCGGGGCCATCCCCTGTAGCTGCCTGGTGCTACTGAACAGCCCCATCAAGTGCGTCACCTTTGTCATTTTCATCCTGGCCCTCCAGCAGTTCGACGGCAACATCCTCGGCCCCAAGATTTTGGGCGACACTACGGGCCTGTCCTCCTTCTGGGTGCTGTTCGCCATCCTGCTCTTTGGCGGGCTGTTCGGCTTCGTAGGGATGATCGTAGGCGTGCCCATCTTCGCGGTCATTTGCTCCCTGGCGGACTCCCTGCGGACAGGACAACTCAAGAAGCGCCACCTCTCCACCGACGAAGCGGACTACCTGAACCTGAAACAGGTGGATGAGCAGCCGGACGGGTCGAGGGTCTATACCAAGATGAAGGACCCCACGAGGAAGTGAGGAAATTGAGGCTTGTGTTCCCTTCTACTAACGCAAAAAAAGTGGTTCTATGTCAAGAGTTGGGGCAGAGAAAAATAACCCGCAAAAATAGT
>JAJPXR010000111.1:0-3419 GCA_021205375.1 Clostridiales bacterium
TTTTTTCGTTGGCGGGTCGCCCCGGAACTTTTTCGACAAAAAGCAACCCTGCCAGACATTTCATCTGACAGGGTCACTTTTGATTCTTGATATCTAACATCATTACAGGTACCTCTCTTTCTACGGAATGAAAAACATTCGCTTCACTCTAAACTGTCGCTCTTTCACAGCGGCTTGCCTCTTGGCTTCCCGAAAACTGTGCGGGGTGCTGCGGGTACATATCTAAAGTTGAAGGAAAGGTTGACGTATGATACAAGAGGAAGAGGTTCCGCTTCGGGGAAGTTCTCTTCTTTGTTGTGATTAAAGTATAGCATCGCCCCGGCTTTTTGTCAAGCACTTTTTCAAGATTTTTTAGAAATTATTTTCCCGTTGGTTTTGCGAATGTGGTTGGCCCAAACGCCGCCGTTTTCGTCAAAATCACCGGAACACCGGATGTTGTAAATTTTACCCCTCCTTGTGAAAACCGTCGAACTGTGTTATATTGTAATGGCATTGACAAAGGAGGACGTCCCCATGCTGCACCGCCGAACCATGTACGAAGAGATCACTGCGCCCACCAAGCGGTCTTATCGCTGGCTGTTGGTGAACGTCCTTTGGTGCGCCGTGCCGGGGGCGTTTCTGCTGTTGTTCCTGCTGACCAGGAGCCACCAGGGGCTGATGAATTTCATTGTGAACCGGGTCACGACGCCGGTGAAGCACCTGCTCTCCCGCTTCTGCGGTCTGCTGCCCTTCGCGCTGGCGGAGGTGATCTGGGCGGTGGGGGTCATCGCGGTGGTGGTGTTCCTGGTGCGGACGGTGTGGCTGCTCCTCCGCCGGAAGGAGCGGCTGAAACGGCTGCTCCGCCGGGTGCTGGCGGCGCTGGCGGCGGCGCTGGTGGTCTATAGCTGTTACACTGCCATGTGGGGCGTCAACTACTACGCCGACAGCTTCTCCCAGCGCACCGGCCTGACAGCCCGCGGCTGCACGGTGGAGGAACTGACCCAGTTGGCCGCCTCCTTCGCAGCCAAGTGCAACGAGCTTTCCGACCAGATGGACCGGGACGAGGACGGCGTGACCCAGGTGGACACCGCCGCGGTCCTCCGGCAGTCCACCGACTGCTATCAGGTGGTGTTCGACGAGTTCCCCGCCCTGGAACAGCCCCTGTTCACCCCCAAGGCCATGGTTTTCTCCCGCATCATCAGTTATATGGGCTTCACCGGGTTCTATTTCCCCATGACGGCGGAGTCGTTGGTCAACGTGGACCAGCCGGACTGCCTCATCGCCGCCACCGCCCTCCACGAGCTGTCTCACCAGTGCAACGTGGCGGAGGAGGACGCCTGCAACTTTTTGGCCATCATCAGCGGGCTGCACTGCGACAACGTCACCTTCCAGTATTCCTCCGCCGTGATGGGGTACATCCACCTGTCCAACGCCCTCTACTCCGCCGACAAGTCCGCCTGGCAAGCGGTCCGCGCCACCCTGAACGAACAGGTGCTGACCGACCTGAGCGACAACAACGCTTACTGGGCGCAGTTCGAGTCGCCGGTGCAGGAGGCGTCGGAGCAGATCTACACCGGCTTTCTGGAGAGCTACGGCCAGACCGAGGGCATGAAAAGCTATGGACAGTGCGTGGATCTGCTGGTGGCATATTATTTCGACACATAATACACAAGAATCTGGTCCTCCATTGAAAAGCGCACACCCAAATGATAAGCGCTATCCCCCTTGCCTCCCCTGAAAGGGGAGGAGGGCCGCCGCCTTTAGGCGGTGGCGGAGGGGTTTTCACTGCAATTACGAACAACCCATAAAATACAAAGGAACTTACACCATGAATTACAACACCGTGATTTTCGACTTAGACGGCACCCTGTTGGACACCCTGGACGACCTGGCGGACAGCCTGGACCACACCCTGACGGAAGTGGGCGCGCCCACGCTGACCAGGGAACAGGTGCGCCGCTACGTGGGCAACGGCATGGCCCGACTCATCGAACTGGCCCTCCCCGGCGGGCGGGACGACCCCCGGTATGACCGGACGCTGGAGACCATGCAAGCCTATTACAAGGCCCACAACCAAATCAAAACCGCCCCCTATCCGGGGGTGCTGGAGCTTGTCGACGAGCTGCGGCGGCGGGGCTGTGCCCTGGCGGTGGTCAGCAATAAGCCGGACACCTCCGTCAAGCCGCTGGTGAAGCTTTACTTTGGCGACAGCATCCCCGTGGCCATCGGGCAGCGGCCCGACGTGCGCCGCAAGCCCGCCCCCGACGCGGTGGAGGAGGCCCTGCGGCAGTTGGGCCGAGACCGCTCTGAGGCCGTTTACGTGGGGGATTCCGAGGTGGACCTGTACACCGCCCGGAACGCCGGAATGGACTGTATCTCTGTTACCTGGGGCTTCCGGGACCGGGAGCTGCTGGACAGGGAAGGGGCCACCCGCTACGCGGACACTCCGGCGGAAGTATTGAACTGGCTGGAATAAAGCTCTTAGCTGTTAGCCAGGATAGTGCTTACTGATTCGTCAGCGATTTTGCCCTGCATGGTACAAGTTTTCCACAAAGGACCTTGCCTCCCCTGTGAAGCGCTGGCCGACAGGGAGGGGCGCAACCCCGCAGGCAGGGAGTGAAGCGGAAGTGCCGCTTGACGGCGGAGGGCTTCTATCCCTTTTCGTTACACTTGATTCGCTGGAAATGATTTTTTGACAACCTGTGGCAGGGGCTTCGGCCCCTGCTTTTTTTGCGCCCGTCGAAAAAAGGAAACAACGATAGCTGTCATGGATATCATTCAAATTCTAAAAATATACTTGTGAATCTTGCGTTTATCGAAAATTGGTGTTATGCTAAGAAAAAGATGGCCGCCCTGCTCTGGGCGGTTTCAAACGGCAACCCAAGAAGCACCGATTCAAAAAAGGAGGATATGCAATGAAACACACGTGTAAACGGCTGACCGCGCTGGTCCTGGCGCTGGCCATGTGCTTCTCGCTGCTGGCCCCCGCGTGGGCGGCGGATGTGGAGGCAGAGGAAGAAGTGTCCGCCGAAGTCGTGACAGAGGACACGGAAGAGGTGGCCGTGGAGGAAACGGAGGAACCCTCTGAGGGGGAGGCCGAGGCTGAGGAACCGGTGGTGGAATCTGCGGAGGCAGCGGCGGAAGTGAGCGCCGCAGAGGTTGAGGAAGAGGAACCCGCCGAGGACGAAGGGGACGCAGTCGTCAGCGCCCAGGCCGCATCCAGCGGCACCTGCGGGGCTAATCTGACATGGACATACAGCTCTGGAACCCTGACCATCTCCGGCACCGGTGATATGACGGATTGGAGCAGTTCGTCTAATGTTCCCTGGTACAGCAGCTATCACACCTCTATCACTCAGGTGGTTATCAAGAGTGGCGTCACCTCTATTGGCGATTATGCGTTCCGCAACTGCTCAAGCCTGACCAGCGTGACCATTCCG
>JAJPXR010000111.1:3519-27763 GCA_021205375.1 Clostridiales bacterium
AGTTTGACCAGCGTGACCATATCTGACGGTGTTGTTTCCATTGGAGATGATGCATTTAATAATTGTTCTAACTTAGTTACGGTATCTATTTCAGATAGTGTTACTTCTATCGGAAAAGACGCTTTTTATGAATGTTCCAGTTTGACGCAAATTTATATGGGGCGTAATGTTGCGTCTGTCGGCGCTTACGCATTTTATGAGTGCAGTAAGTTGACGGATATTTTTTATGGAGGAACAGAGGCGGATTGGGAATCCATTGACATAGGTGAAATGGATGATACAAATTACCTGCTCACAGCAACGAAGTATTATGAGTATGATAACTCGGTTTCAGTCTCTGCACCATCAATATCCAGTTTGCAAGGAACCCAAAGCGGGGTAAAGGTCAGTTGGAAAACAGTCTCCGGTGTGACCGGCTATCAGGTTAAATATCGCATTTACCGCAAGTCAAATAGCACTGTAATTTTGGATGTCGAAGGCGCGTCCTCCTCTAGTACAACTCTCGCTGGATCGGAATCCAGCAAAACTTATTATGTTTGGGTTCGCGCATATAAGACGATAGGGGAAAAGACCTATTACTCCCCTTGGTCCAGTCAAGAGGACATCTACTATAAAAGTTTGGGAACCTGTACCATTTCCAGCCTGGCCAATACCTCTAAGGGTATCACTGTGAAATGGGAAAAGGTTTCTGATGCCCTTGGTTATCGGGTATATCGCAAAACATCAGGAGGCAGCTACAGTAAAATTGCCACCGTTAATAGTACATCTTCTTCCATTAGTTATACGGATACATCTGTCAAAAGCAAAAATGGAACAACTTATAGTTATTATGTTGTTCCATATTATAGCCAAAACGTAGGCGGTTACGAAGCTAAAACCACCGTCCGCCTGACCGGCGTCAGCATTTCCAGCCTGAAAAACGTCAAAACCAAGAAAATGACTGTCAAGTGGGGCAAGAACAGCAAGGCCACCGGCTACCAAATTCAATACTCCACCTCCAGCAGCTTCTCCAGCTACAAGACCGTCACCGTCACCAGCTACAAAACGGTCAGCAAGACCATTTCCAAGCTGACCAAGGGCAAGAAATACTATGTCCGCGTCCGGGCCTACAAGACCGTCTCCGGCACCAAGTATTACTCCGCCTGGAGCAGCACTAAGAACGTGAAAATCAGCAAGTGACCGCCGGCAGCGGAAAACAGCCAAACCAATCAGGCAGGGGCCTCGGCCCCTGCCTTTTTTGTGCAAATGTCGGAAAAAAGAATCGGCTCTATTCTTGCATTGCTCCCGAAACCGCCCGAAAAACGCACGCGTCATCTGTGGGCGGCCAGGGGCAGCCCCTACAATTTCGTCAGCAAAGCGCAAGAACATGATAAACGCTGCCGGACGGAGCAGGAGGGACATCAAAAGCGCAAAAACGAAAAAAAGCCTCATTTTGCTTGCATTTTCCCTCTTGGACTGGTAGGATAGTGTTGTTATAGCATCGAAAGCGCCGGGTTCGCCCCGGCGGGAAAGGAAGAACCCACATGAAAGTGATTTTACAGCAGGATGTCAGAGGCCAGGGCAAGAAGGGCCAGCTTGTGGAGGTTTCCGACGGCTACGCCCGGAACTTCCTCCTGCCCCGGAAGCTGGCTGTCACCGCCACGGCGGACAACATCAACACCATGAAGCTCCAGGAGAAGGCCCGCAAGGAGCGGGAGGCCGCCGAGAAGGAGGCCGCGCTGGAGCTGGCTCACAAGCTCAAGAACAGCACCGTCAAGGTCACCGCCAAGGCGGGCGCAGGCGGCAAGCTGTTCGGCGCCGTCACCACCAAGGAAATTTCCGCCGCCATCAAGGAGCAGTTGGGCTACGATATCGGTAACAAGAAACTGGTCTGCGAACCCATCAAAGCCTTCGGCACCTACGAGGTCAAGTGCAAGCTGGGGTATGAGATCAGCGGCACCATCAACGTGCAGGTGACGGAAGGGTAATTGAGCCATTCGCTGATAGCTATTAGCTGTTAGTTTGGATAGTGCTTGCTGTTTGTTCAGCGGCTTTACCCAGCATAGCACAAGTTTTTTACAGAGAACAGCGTTTCGGTAACTGACCACCCCTCTTGCCTCCGCCGTCAAGCGGCACTTCCGCTGCGCTCCCTGCCCTGAAAGGGGAGGAGGGCCGCCGCCTTTAGGCGGTGGCGGAGGGGTTTCCGCCGGAATCATTGACGCGACTGATGAAAAGAACAGCCAATCAGACCAACGAGCTAACAGCTAAAAGCTAATAGCTAACAGCTAGCCAAAGGGGGGAACGACTATGCCGGACGAAGAACTGTTGAGCCGCCAAATGCCCCACTCGCTGGAGGCGGAGCAATCGGTGCTGGGCAGTATGCTCATCGACAGCCGCTGCATCCCCGACGTCATCGAGGCGTTGGAGGCAGGCGACTTCTATATGCAGCAGAACCGGGACATCTACGAGGCCATTTACTCCATGTTCGTCCTCTCCCAGCCCATCGACGCCGTCACGGTGCTGAACCGGATGCGGGAGAACGGCACCTATGACGAAAACAACACCCGTGGTTACGTGCTGCAAATCGTTGACGTGACCCCCACCGCCGCCAACGTGATGGAGTACGTGGCCATCGTCAAGGACCGCTCGCTGCTGCGGCAGATCGCCCAGACCGCTGGGGACATCACCGGCATGATCCAGCGCAGCGAGGGCAGCGGCCAGGACATTCTGGAGGCGGCGGAGCAGCGCATCTACGCCATCCGCCAGGGTCGGGGCAGCCGGGGGCTGCTCCACATCTCCGCGGTCATGCAGGACGTGTACGCCCGGCTGGAGGAGCTGTCCGCCAGCGAACAGGCGGTGCCGGGTATCTCCACCGGCCTCACCGCCCTGGACAAGGCCATCTCCGGCCTGAACAACTCCGACCTGATTTTGCTGGCCGCCCGTCCGGGCATGGGCAAGACCTCCCTGGCGTTGAACATCCTGCTCCACGCGGGCAAGCACTGCGGCAAGTCGGTGGTGTTTTTCTCCCTGGAGATGAGCCGGGAGCAGCTCGCCATGCGGCTGCTGTCCAACGAATCCTTTATCGACAACAAAAAACTCACCACCGGTCAGTTGGACCCGGAGGACTGGGGCAACATCGCCCTGGCCAGCGCCGCCCTGAACAAGACCACCATTTTACTGGACGACAACCCCTCCCTGACGGTGGCGGACATGCTGGCCAAGTGCCGCCGGGTGGACAACCTGGGCCTGGTCTGCATCGACTACCTCCAGCTCATGCAGTCCGCCGGCGGGCGGACCTATTCCGGGGAAAACCGCCAGCAGGTGGTCTCCGACATCTCCCGGAGCCTGAAAATCATGGCAAAAGAGCTGAACGTGCCCATCCTCTGCCTGAGCCAGCTCTCCCGTGCCAACGAGAGCCGCCAGGACAAGCGCCCCCTGCTCTCCGACTTGCGGGAGTCCGGCGCCATCGAGCAGGACGCGGACATCGTTCTGTTCATCTATCGGGACGACTATTATAATGAGGACAGCGAGGCCCACAACCAGGCTGAATTAATTATCGCCAAAAACCGCCACGGCGAGACCGGCAAGGTCTACCTCCAGTGGCTGCCGGAGTACACCACCTTCTCCAACCTGGAGACCCAGCGGGAGGAGCCGCCGTGGTGACGGAATCCGTCCGCGCCTTGATGCGGGAACACCAGATGTTAGAGCCGGGGGAACCGGTGTTGGTAGCCGTCTCCGGCGGCGGGGACTCCATGTGTCTGCTCCACCTGCTTTGGCGGGAGGGGTACGCGATCCAGGCCGCCACCTACGACCACGGCATCCGGCCCCAGTCGGCCCAGGACGCCGCCTTTGTGGAAAACTGGTGCCGGGAGCGTGACATCCCCTGTCATGTGGGACGGGGAGACGTGCCCCGCCGGGCGAAGGAACAGGGCCTGGGGCTGGAGGAGTCCGCCCGCGCTCTGCGCTACGCCTTTTTGCGGGACACCGCCCAAAAAGTGGGCGCGGGAAAAATCGCCACCGCCCACAACGCCGACGACAACGCCGAGACCCTGCTGCTGCACCTGCTGCGGGGCAGCGGCCTGAACGGGCTGGGGGGCATCCCCCCGGTTCGGGGGGACCTCATCCGGCCCCTGCTGACCACCAGCCGGGCGGAGATCGACGCCTATCTGGCCCGTTGGGACATCCCCCATGTGGAGGACGCCACCAACGCCGACACCACCTACCGCCGGAACTACCTGCGCCACCAAGTCCTCCCCCTGCTGAAAGCCCAGAATCCCAACCTGCTGGAAGGGCTGAACCGCACCATGCGGGGCCTCCGGCAGGACAGCGATTATCTGGAAGGGCAGGCGGCGGCGCTGGCGGAGAACGCAGTTCCCACGGAAGGCGGACTGTCTTACCCCGCCGGGGAACTGGCCGGGCTGCACCCGGCCCTTGCCAATCGGGTGGTGCAGCGCCTGACGGCGCGACTGGATCCTAACGTGGTGCTCACCGCCGCCCAGCGGGAGGCGGTGCTATCCCTATGCAAAAGCGACGACCCCAGTGGGCGGTATTCCCTCCCCGGTGGGCTGGTCGCCCGGCGGATGTATGACCGGCTGTTGCTGGAACAAAATGAACCGGAAGAACCGTTTCAGCCCGTCCCCCTGTCGCCGGGGAATTTTGTCATCATTGGAAACCGCTGGCTGGAGTGCCAGTGGGCGACCTGTCCCGAAGGCAAGTTCAACCAGCCCGACGAGTTTTACCTCGTCCCCTGTCCGGGGCTGATGCTCCGCCCCCGGCGCACCGGGGACGCCATCGCTCTGCCCGCCAGAGACCGCAAAACGGTGAAAAAGCTGCTCATCGACAGCAAGATACCCCGCGCAGTCCGGAACCAGATCGCCGTCTTTGACGTGGGCGGTCAGGTGGCGGCGCTGGACGGCTTCGGGGCGGACCGGGCGTTTTTGCCCAAGCCGGGGGAGCGGTGCTGGAAGATTTCGGCTTTGGTCCTGCCGGAATGAGAAAGAATTAGCAAATTGCAATTTGCAATTTGCAATTTGCCTTTGCTGTTTCGTCAGCGCTTTTGCCCGACATAGTACAAGTTTGCTACGGAGAATAACCGCTCCGCAACCGACCACCCCTCTTGCCTCCCCTGAAAGGGGAGGGGGACCATGCGAAGCATGGTGGAGGGGTTTCCCGGAATCACCGACACGACTGTTACAAAGAAATAGCCAAAAACCAATCATTGCACATTAAAACCCACCCACCTACAAACCAGAAGTACCTAACGAACAGCTAATAGCCAACAGCTAACAGCTCACACGCCAACAGCTCATACACAGAGAGAGGAGTTTTACTCATGGGAATGGCAAACGACATCGAATCCGTCCTGTACAGCGAGGAACAGCTCAAGGCGCGGGTCGCCAAAATGGGCGCGGACATCACCAGAGACTACCAGGGCAAGGACAAAATCCTGCTGGTCAGCGTGCTGCGGGGGTCCTACATCTTCATGGCCGACCTGAGTCGGGCCATCGACCTGCCCTGCCTGGTGGACTTTATGGTGGTGTCCTCCTACGGGTCCGACACCAAGTCCAGCGGCCAGGTGGAAATCAAGAAGGACATCTCCATGAACCTGGAGGGATACCACGTCATCATCGTGGAGGACATTCTGGACTCCGGCAACACCCTCTATTACCTGATGAAAATTTTGAAGCTGCGCAAGGCGGCCTCCATCCGCATCTGCACCCTGATGGACAAACCGGAGCGCCGGGCGAAGCCCATCAAGGCGGACTATGTGGGCTTTGAGATTCCCGACGCCTTCGTGGTGGGCTACGGCCTGGACTACGACCAGCGCTACCGCAACCTGCCCTATGTGGGCATTTTGAAGCCGGAGGTCTACGGCGGAAAATGAGCTTTTAGCCGTTAGCTGTTAGCTGTTAGTAAGCGGGTTTGCAACCGCAGTCGTTCTGTGGGAGTATTGCAGAAAACAGAAACACTGATAACCCCTCCGCCACCGCCTGCGGCGGCGGCCCTCCTCCCTCGTCGGCGTGGACTTCATATCCCTCGCCCCGCCGCGAGCGGCAGGTCTCGTCCATTCCGTCGCGCCTCCTCTCCCAACCGAACCCGCTTCGCTGGGCTTCGGTTGGGTGCCCCTGTGGGAGGCAAGGGGGGCGGTTACCTAACGGAGTTCTCTGTGGAAAATTTGCACTGTGCTGAGCAATAACGCTGACGAAACAGCAAGCGCTATCTTGGCTAATGGCTAATAGCCAACAGCTAACAGCTAATCCCCCCGCTCCTGCGGGGGATGATAAGGATGTGAGCATTTGAAACGAAACCATAGCAGAGACATGATGATCTATCTGGTCGGCATCCTGGTGCTGCTCTTTGCCGTCCGCTCCTTCCAGAGCGGCAGCACCGCCGTCTCCGTGGCCTACAGCGAGATGGTGCAACTCTTCCAGGAGGAGCAGGTCACCTCCTTCGTGGTGAAGGACAACACCGTCACCATGGAGCTGAACACCGAGTACGAGGGCAGCACCGAAGTCACCTGCGACATCACCAGCCCGGAGATCTTCTACGCCGACATGAACGAACTGGTGCAGGAGCAGGAAGAGGCCGGCATCATCACCGGCTACCACTACGACAAAGACACCGAAACCACCTGGCTCCAGACGTTGGGGACGGCGCTGCTGTCCACCCTGCCGGTGCTGCTGGTGCTGTACATCTTTATGATGCGGCAGAACGGCGGCGGCGGGGCCGGGGGCCTGAGCAACTTCGGAAAGGCCCGCACCGTCAACGCGGGAGACATGAAGCACAAGGTCACCTTCCGGGACGTGGCCGGCGCCCAGGAGGAAAAGGCTGAACTGATGGAGGTGGTGGACTTCCTGAAGGACCCCGCCAAGTACACCGCGCTGGGCGCACGCATCCCCAAGGGCATCATCCTCGTCGGCCCGCCGGGCACCGGCAAAACGCTGCTGGCCAAGGCCGTAGCGGGAGAGGCCGATGTGCCGTTTTTGTCCATCTCCGGCTCCGACTTTGTGGAGATGTACGTGGGCGTGGGCGCCAGCCGCGTCCGGGACCTCTTTGAACAGGCCAAGAGCAACGCCCCCTCCATCGTCTTTATCGACGAGATCGACGCGGTGGGCCGTCAGCGCGGCACTGGCGTCGGCGGCGGTCACGACGAGCGGGAGCAGACCCTGAACCAGCTCCTTGTGGAGATGGACGGCTTCGAGGGCAACTCCGGCGTCATCGTCATGGCGGCGACGAACCGGGTGGACATTCTGGACCCCGCCCTGCTGCGCCCCGGCCGGTTTGACCGGCAAATCTACGTGGGTCTCCCCGACATCCAGGGCCGGGAGGAAATTCTGCGGGTCCACTCCCGCACCAAGCCCCTGGCCGACGACGTGGTCCTCCGGGACCTGGCAAAGGCCACCGGCGGCTTCACCGGCGCGGACCTGGAGAACCTGATGAACGAGGGCGCGCTGGTGGCAGCACGGGAGAACCGGCCTTACATCAACATGCAGGATTTGGAAAGCTCCATCATCAAGGTCATCGCCGGGCCGGAGAAAAAGAGCCAGGTGGTCACGCCCTACGCCCGGAAGCTCACCGCCTACCACGAGGCGGGCCACGCCGTGGCGATGGCGCTGCTGCCCACCCACGACCCGGTGCATCAAATCACCATCGTTCCCCGCGGACAGGCGGGCGGCATGACCGTCTCTCTGCCCCAGGAGGACAAATCCTTCCAAAGCCGTACCGAGCTGTACGAGGACATCGTGGCCCTGCTGGGAGGCCGGGTGGCCGAGGAGCTGGTGCTGCACGACATCTCCTCCGGCGCGTCCAACGACCTGGAGCGGGCCACCTCCATCGCCCACAGCATGGTGGCCCGGCTGGGCATGAGCGACAAGCTGGGTGCGGTGGTCTACGACAACCAGAAGGGCGAGGTCTTTATTGGCCGCTCCATGGCCGAGGCCAAGCCCTACTCCGAGAAGGTGGCCGCCGACATCGACGCCGAGGTCAAGGCCCTCATCGACCGGGCCTACGCCCACTGTACCCGCCTGCTGCAAAGCCGCCGGGAGCAGTTGGAGGAGGTGGCCCAGTACCTGCTGGAGCATGAGACCATGTCCGCTGAGGACTTCGCCGCGGTGATGGCCCCCAAGGGAGAGTTGACCGGCGGGGAAGCGTGAGAGGCGGGGCGCAATGGAGAAACTGACGTTTCAGTGGCAATTTCTGCTCTGCGTTGCCCTTGTCCTCTGCGGTTTTCTGCTGGCGGCGTTGACAAAGTGCGGAATCTTCTCCAATGTGGGCTGGGTCGCCGCCGGGCTGCTGTTTGTCGTTCACCCGGTCTGTCCCCCAAACGCGAACAACCGGACGGCGGCCCGCATTGGCGGGGGAATCGTGATTTTGTTGGGGCTGCTGCTGCGGTTTCGGATGTGAGGGGGCGGGGAGAAACCCCTCCACCATGCTTCGCATGGTCCCCCTCCCCTTTCAGGGGAGGCAAGGGGGATAGTGCTTGTCGGCTGTTCTGCGTTTTACCCAACAGAGTATATTCACAAAAAGGCTAATTAAGCTCCTTTACGCTCCTTTTTAGTGATTTGTACGGGAAATACCTTTTTAATACCGAACAACCTTTCCGCAAAGAGCTATCATTCCGCAACTGACCACCCCTCTCGCCTCCCCTGAAAGGGCAGGGAGCGAAGCGGAAGTGCCGCTTGACGGCGGAGGTGGCGCGGCGTTAGCCGCGACGGAGGGGTTTCAACGGGAACCGCAAAAATGAAAAATCAAGAGAGGGATTTCACCATGAACCTGCAAGCCTTCCAGTGGACCAGAGAGCCGCTGGCCTGCCGCGTGGACGGCGACACTGTCGCCATCACCACCAGACCCCACACCGACCTGTGGCAGCGCACCTACTACCACTTCCAAAACGACAACGCCCCGGTGTTCCAGATGGAGACGGCAGAGCGGTATTTCAGCTTCACCGTGAACGCCGACTTTTCTGGCAGCCACCAGCGGTTCGACCAGTGCGGCGTGGTGCTGTACCTGGACAGCGAAAACTGGCTGAAAGCCTCCGTGGAGTACGAAAACGAGACGTTCCAGCACCTGGGCAGCGTGGTCACCAACCACGGTTACTCCGACTGGGCCACCACGGAGATCCCCGCCGGGGTGAAAACCATGTGGTATCGCCTGAGCCGCCGGGAGGACGACTACTGCGTGGAGTGTTCCGAGGACGGCGTCACCTTCCGGCAGATGCGCATTTGCCATCTCCACGAGGGCGGCGGCGTCATCCGCTTCGGCATTTACGCCTGTTCTCCGGAGGACTCTTCCTTCGAGGCGGTCTTTTCCCGGATGGAACTGACCGAGTGTATGTGGAAGGCCCACGACGGCCAGCAGCCGGACTGAGCCTCGCCCTTGCCCTGCTGTGATACAGCGGTAAAAGCCGCCCCTGTGTGCAAATCCCGTTTCCCAACAGGGAACGGGATATTTTTTGCTTCCACGCCGTTTCATCTCCCGGTTTTGGGGCATTACTAAGGGAAACGCTACACAGGAGGGACACATTTATGGATTTGACCGCGCTGTTTCAGCTTTCTTACGGGGTCTATGTGGTGGGGGTGGCAGACGGCAGCCGCCGGAACGGCTGCATGGCGAACTCTCTCATGCAGGTGACAGCCCAGCCGCCGGGGTTGGTGGTGGGTCTGAACAAGGACAGCCTCACCGCTCAGTTGCTCCGCAGGGCGGGTCGCTTCTCCGTCTCCGTGCTGGGGGAGAAGGCAGACCCCAGCCTCATCGGCACCTTTGGGTTTCGCTCCGGCAAGGACTGCGACAAGTTCGCGGAGGTAAATTGGGAGGAGCGGGACGGACTGCCCATCCTGCCGGAGTGCTGCGCCTACGCCCTGTGCGACGTGCGGCAGACGATGGACCTGGGCACCCACTGGCTGTTTTATGGGGAAGTCACCGACTGCGGCCACCTGACGCCGGGAACGCCCATGACCTACGCCTACTACCACCGGGTCATCAAGGGAACGCCCATCCAGGTACCAAAGGGCTGACGGGAGTGCCAACCAAAAGGGAACACTTTCCGGGAAATCTGTCCAATTCAAAATTTTTTGTGAATATGGCCTGTTGCCTCTTGCAATTCGAAACCGAATGGTTTATGATAGGTTAGCACTCAGGAAGAACGAGTGCTAACCTACCGTCAAAACAAGATTCACATAAAAGAGGTACTGACTTATGGCAAAAAAAGAGTTCAAAGCGGAATCCAAACGGCTGCTGGACATGATGATCAACAGCATCTACACCCACAAGGAGATCTTCCTGCGGGAGATCATCTCCAACTCCAGCGACGCAATGGACAAGCTGGCGTACAAGGCCCTGACCGACGACAACGTGGGCATGAACCGGGATGACTTCAAAATCAACATCACCGTCAACCAGGCCGCCCGCACCATCACCGTCTCCGACAACGGCATCGGCATGACCGAGGACGAGTTGGAGGAGAACCTGGGCACCATCGCCCAGTCCGGCTCTCTGCAATTCAAGAAGGACCTCTCCGAGGCCGAAGGCACTCCCGAAGGCGACGTGGACATCATCGGTCAGTTCGGCGTGGGCTTCTACTCCGCCTTTATGGTGTCTGACCAGATCACCGTCCTGACCCGCGCCTATGGCAGCGACACCGGCTATCAGTGGGTGTCCAACGGAGCCGACGGCTACGAGATCACCCCCATCAACAAGCCCACCGTGGGCACCGACGTGGTCATGCACATCAAGGAGGACACCGAGGAGGAGAAGTACAGCGACTTCCTGGAGCAGTACCGCATCCAGGAGCTGGTGAAGAAGTACTCCGACTATATCCACTACCCCATTGAGATGATGATGACCAAGTCCCGCCAGAAGCCCAAGCCTGAGGACGCCGGGGACGACTACACCCCGGAGTGGGAGGACTACCAGGAGCTGGACACCCTGAACTCCATGGTCCCCCTGTGGCAGCGGCCCAAGGACGAGGTCACTCAGGAGGAGTACGACGACTTCTATCAGAGCAAGTTCAACGACTACTCCAAGCCCCTGGCCACCATCCGCATCTCCACCGAGGGCAATATCTCCTACAACGCCCTGCTGTTCATCCCCAGCCAGGCCCCCTATGACTTCTACACCCGCGACTATGAGAAGGGCCTCCAGCTCTACTCCTCCGGCGTACTCATCATGGACAAGTGCGCCGACCTGCTGCCGGAACACTTCCGCTTTGTCCGGGGCGTGGTGGACACCCCCGACGTGTCCCTGAATATCTCCCGTGAAATGCTCCAGCACACCCGCGGCGTAAAGGTCATCGCCCGGAACCTGGAGAAGAAGATCAAGGCCGAGCTGGAGAAGATGCTGAAAGACGACCGGGAGAAGTACGAGCAGTTCTGGAAAGCCTTTGGCTCTCAGATCAAGTTCGGCGCGTACTCCGACTACGGCGCCCACAAAGACATGCTCCAGGACCTGCTGCTGTTCGTCTCCTCCGAGAACGAGAAAGGCACCACCCTGGCCGAGTACAAGGAGCTCATGAAGGAGGACCAGCCCTTCATCTACTACGCCGTGGGCGAGGAAGCCGTTCAGTTGGGCAAGCTGCCCCAGGCCGAGCGCATTTTGGACGCGGGGTATGAGATCCTCTACCTGACCGAGGACATCGACGAGTTCGTCATGCAGAGCCTCCAGGAGTACGACGGCAAGAAGCTCAAGAGCATCAACGACGAGGACGCTCTGCCGGAGACCGACGAGGAGAAGAAGGCCGCCGAGGAAAAGGCGGAGTCCTCCAAGGAGATCGTGGACTTCCTGAAAGAGACCCTGGGCGACAAGATCAAGGAGGCCCGCGTCTCCAAGATTTTGAAGTCCCACGCCGTCTGCATGACCTCCGACGGCCCCATCACCATCGAAATGGAGAAGAGCCTCAAGGCCCGCGGCCAGGACATGATGGGCTTCAAGGCCGAGCGGGTGCTGGAGCTGAACCCCGACGCGCCGGTGTTCGAGGCTTTGAAGGACGCCATCGCAAACGACCCCGACCGGGCCAAGAAGTACGCCGAGCTGCTGTACGCCCAGGCGCTGCTGATTGCAGGGCTGCCGCTGGAGGACCCTGCGGGGTATACCGATTTGGTGTGCAGCTTGATGGTGTAATCATTCCAGCGTAAACCCCTCCGCCGTCAAGCGGCACTTCCGCTTCGCTCCCTGCGCCACCGCCTAAAGGCGGCGGCCCTCCTCCCCTTTTGCGACTCGCATGGCCCAAAAGGGCCATAGCTCCCTGCATTTGCGCTAAAGAGGAATTGGCCATTCGGCCAGCGCTTCACAGGGGAGGCAAGAGGGGTGGTCTATCACACAACTATCGTCCCCTCTTTTTCCGCCGCGGCCCCTGTGGGCTGCGGCGGCGTTTTTGTTATGCCGCAAAAAATAAAAAACGAAAATGAGAAAACGAGAGAAAACCAGCGATAACGCGAGAAAAAGCGAGGGAATCCAGTGGTAAATTAAATTCCCTGTTGACAGGGGGTCGGGTTTTTGATAATATAGTACCCGCGCCGGTCAGTGCTTCCCACTCGCTGCGGCGCAGAACTTTTCTTTTCATTCAATCGTGATCATAAATTGGAGGTTCGCAATATGTCCACTTATATGGCTAAAAAGGACGAGCTGGGCCGCAAGTGGTACGTCCTGGACGCCGCTGGCAAGCCCCTGGGCAAGACCGCTGTCGCCGCCGCCGACATCCTGCGGGGCAAGACCAAGCCCGAATTTACCCCTCACGTTGACTGTGGTGATTTCGTCATCATCATCAACGCCGAGAAAGCCGTCCTGACCGGCAAGAAGGCCACCCAGAAGTATTATCGCCACCACTCCGGTTGGACCGGCGGCCTGAAAGAGATCCAGTATGGCACCCTGATGGCCAAGCGCCCTGAGTTCGCCATGGAGCTGGCCGTGAAGGGTATGCTGCCCAAGAACAGCCTGGGCGCCGCCGCGCTGAAGCGCCTGCGCGTGGTCCAGGGCCCTGAGCACAATCACCAGGCTCAGAAGCCTATCGTCGTTGACTGATCGGGAGGGAACAAACTATGTATCAGAGCAAGAAGCCTTATCTGTACGGTACTGGCCGCCGGAAGTCCTCCGTGGCCCGCGTCCGCGTCTATGAGGGCGGCACCGGCACCATCACCATCAACAACCGGGACATCGACGATTACTTTGGCCTGGACACCCTCAAGCTGATCGTTCGTCAGCCCCTGGTGGCCACCAACAACACCGACAAGGTGGACATCATCGTCAACGTCAGCGGCGGCGGCGTCACCGGCCAGGCCGGCGCCATCCGTCACGGCATCTCCCGCGCCCTGCTGGGCATGGACCCCGAATACCGCGCCATCCTCAAGAAGGCCGGTTATCTGACCCGCGATCCTCGTATGAAGGAGCGTAAGAAGTACGGTCTCAAGGCCGCCCGTCGTGCGCCTCAGTTCAGCAAGCGCTGATTTACCCATTCAATTCAAACCTACAGACAAGCCCCCGGAAGCCTTTCCGGGGGCTGTTTTTGCGCAAAAAGGACCCCGAACCGCCACAAAGACGGTCCGGGGCAGTTTTCTGTAAAAATGCGGCTCACAGGCTGTTGTGGATGATCTCCAGCACCGAGTCCAGCTCCTTCACGCCGATTTGACCGGGAGCGGAGGCTTTGGCGGCGGCGCCGAAGGTCATGGCGGACCCCAGGCTCTCCCCCACCAGACGGCTGACCACGCCGGTCCCCGCCATGGACATGGTGAGGATGGGCCGGTCCGCGAAGTTGGTGGCCATCTCCTCGGTGGCGGCCAGCAGGGTGATGACATCCTTTTTGCAGGTGGGCATGACGGCGATCTTGGGGATGTCCGCGCCCATGTCCTGCATCTTACGCAGGCGGTAGACGATGTCGGACTGAGAGGGGGTCTTGTGAAAGTCGTGGTTGGAGCCCACCACCTTGACCCCGGCGGCGTGGGCGGCGGCGATGATGTCGCTGACCAGCGCGTCCCCGGTGAAGATCTCCACGTCTATGAGGTCCACGGTGCCGGAGGCGGCCACGTCTTTCAAAAGTTGGGCGTAGATCTCCGGCTCGATGGCCGTCTTGCCCCCCTCCTTGGCGGTGCGGAAGGTGCAGAGGATGGGGAGGTCGCCCAGCACATGCTGGAGCTTCCCGGCGGTCTCGATGACCTTGGCGGTGTCGAACACGTCCTCATACCAGTCGATGCGCCACTCTACCACGTCCACGGGGATGGAATCGAAGGTGGCGGCTTCGGCCAGAATGGCCTCCTGCGTCACGTCCACGATGGGGACGATGATTTTGGCCCTGCCCTCGCCAATGCGGCAGTTTTTCACGACAACGGGATTCATAACAAACGGTCCTTTCCGTTTTGACTGTTGACCACCAGTTTATCACAGCGTGGGGCAGAAAACAAGCCCGGCTGCGCGCCGACGGGTCAGATGCCCAGCTTCTTTTTCATGTAGTCCACCGGGGCGGATTTGCCGGTGAACAGCTCGACGGCGATGAGCGCCTGGAAAAGCATCATACCCATGCCGTTGTAGACCTTGGCGCAGCCAGCCTCTTTCGCCTGCTTCATCATCACGGTCTCGCGGGGAGCGTAGACCGTGTCGGTGACGATCAGCTCCGGGTGGAAGTAAGAGGGGTCGGGGATGTTGCTCCGGTCCTCCAGGGGGTACATCCCCATGCCGGTGGCATCGCAGAGCAGGTCGGCCTGACCCATCAGCTCCCTGAGCAGGGCCTTGTCGCCCAGGTCGTGCATATCGGCTTTGCAGGCGGTGTTCCGGTTGATGATGTCCACGATCTCCTCGCCGCGGGGATAGAACTTATCCCTGATGTTGAACAGGTGCAGCTCGGCGACGCCGTCCAGCGCGCCCCGGACCGCGACGGCGGTGGCGGCCCCGCCGGTGCCGATGAGGACCATCCTCATGCCCTTGCAGTCGATGCCCTCCTCTTTCATGGCCTGCCAGTAGCCCATGCCGTCGGTGTTGTACCCTTTCAGGAAGCCGGTGACGTTACCGTCGGCGTCCCGGGTGTTGACCACCGTGTTGATGGCCCCGCACAGGCGGGCAGCCTCGTCCACGTCGTCCAGATATTGGTGGACAACGGTCTTGTTGGGCATGGAGATATTGGCCCCCAGCATTTTCAGCGCCCGGATGCTCTGTATCGCGTCTTTGAGGGAATCGTTGTCCACCTCGAAGGCCAACTGAACGGCGTCCACGCCGATTTTGTCGTAGGCCAGGTTGTGCGTGGTGGGGGACTGACTGTGGCGGATGGGATACGCCATCAGGCCAACCAGCTCAGTGTGGCCGGTGATGTTCGGCATAAGAAGTTCCTCTTTCCTTTTTGATCGAAACCGTGGGGATGCCCTGCGGCCCTGTGGCGCTCCGGAGGGGCGGCGGTCCGCTCCCATAGCGCACCCTTTAATAATAAACGATATTGCCCGGAAATCCAACTCTCTTTTGCGAAAAAATTTGTCCGTTCCTGTCGAAAAGAAAAACTTGTCCGGTCAGGGGGCCCTATTCATACACACGGGTGATGTTTTTCAGCCAACCGTACTTCTTATAATGCCGGTAGACGAAGGGGATCTTATAAAACTCGTCCAGGCAGACGATGAGGTACACCGCCTTCACCGGCAGCTTCAGCACGAGGGCGCAGAAGAAGCTCACCGGCACCGCCACCAGCCACATGTCGATGGTGTCGCAGAGCAGACCGAACCGGGTGTCGCCTCCCGCCCGGAAAATGCCTGCGATGACCAGGGTGTTGATCTCCTGGCCGATAACATAGTAGCTGTTGACCAGCAGCATAAAGTTCAGGTAGTCCTCCCCGGTGGCGCTGAGGGAGTAGAACCGGAACACCAGGGGCCGGGACAGCAAAATCAGCAGCCCGGTCAGCGCCCCCACCCCCAGGGTCAGGTGGCAGAGGGTGGCCCCCATGGAGCGGGCCTCCTCCATGCGGTTGTCGCCGATGGCCTTGCCCAGCAGCACGATCCCCGCGCTGGACATACCGTAACAGACGGTGGTGCAGAGGTTGCGGACGGTGCTGGCTACGGCGTTGGCCGCCACCACGTCGGACCCCAGGTGGCCGAAGATGATGGAGTAGGTGGAAAAGGCCAGGGTCCAGATCATGTCGTTGAGCAGCGCGGGCACCGCGTAGCGGACGAAGTCCCGCAGCAGCTTGGGGTGGGACCCCATCAGCACCGGCCAGGAGTAGTCCAGCACCTTGGAGCGCACCGCGTCCAGCAGGCACAGCCCCACCTCCACCGTCCGGGCAATGGCGGTGGCGATGGCGACGCCCACCACCCCCAGTTTGGGCGCGCCCAGCAGCCCGAAGATGAACACCGCGTTCAGGCCGATGTTCAGCACCAGGGCGGTGGAGCTGATGGCGGTGCTGAGCCTGGCCCGCTCCATGCTGCGCATGGTACACTCGTAGACCTGGGAGACAGCCATCATCAGGTAGGACACCCCCACGATGCGCAGGTAGTCGGAGCCAATGCGGATGAGTTCGGCGTCGTTGGTGAAGATGCGCAGGAACAGACCGGGGAGGCACACGCCCACCACTGCCGCCAGCACCGTCACCGCCAGGGAGATTATGAAGGCGATGCCCATGACCGCCTGGATGGAGCGGCGGTCGCCCTTGCCCCAATACTGGCTGACCATCATGGAGATGGCCGAGTTGACGCCGAAGAAAAACCCGCCGACGAGGACATAGAGCTGGTTTGCCAGGGAGACCGCGGACAGTGCGTCCTCCCCCACGTAGCCCAGCATGAGCACGTCGGCGGAGTTCACCGCCGCGCTGATGATGTTTTGCAGCACGATGGGCAGGGCCAGCCGCCAAAGCTGGCGGTAAAAAACTTTCTTCTGGTCGGTCAAAATCGGGTTCATGGGAAAGCTCCTCCTTTTTCGGAAGCGTTTTGCAGATATTATAATGAGGGAAGGGGTGCGGCGCAAGAGGGAAATTTCAATCAATTAGCAATGTGCAATGTGCAATTATGGGGGAAAACGGAGACTGGATGGTTCCATGAGAAGGGTACGATTTTTCGATGAAAAATCCGCCTGCCAGACCGAAACGGAATGGCGGGCGGAACCGTAGGAACGGGGAAACCCTGTTTTCAATTAGCAATTATGTGAAAACCAAAGGCTGCAAGGTAGAAACCCCTCCACCATGCGTCGCATGGTCCCCCTACCCTTACATGGGAGGCAAGGGGGAAGTGGTTTCTTTTTGTACGTTGTTTGGCCCAACAGAGTACAAATTTGGCTAAAAACCCGGTCATTGCTCATTGCAAATTGCGCATTGTAAATTAACGATTGTCCACTTTTTCCGGGTAGAGATCATGATTTGCCAGGCGATTCCAGGCCACCTCCTCCCAGCGGGTGCCGGGTCTGCCATAGTTGCAGTAGGGGTCGATGGAGATGCCGCCGCGGGGGGTGAACTTGCCCCACACCTCGATGTACTTGGGGTCCATCAGCTTGATGAGGTCCTTCATGATGATGTTCACGCAGTCCTCGTGAAAGTCCCCGTGGTTGCGGAAGGAGAACAGGTAGAGCTTGAGGCTCTTGCTCTCCACCATCCGCTCCCCCGGCACGTAGGAGATGGTGATGGTGGCGAAGTCCGGCTGCCCGGTGATGGGACACAGGCTGGTGAACTCCGGGCAGTTGAACTTGACAAAGTAATCGTTGTCCGGGTGTTTGTTGGCGAAGGTCTCCAGCACCTCCGGGGCGTAGTCGGAGCGGTAGGTGGTGTGCTGGTTGCCCAGCAGGGTCAGGGGTTCGTTTTCTCTCATGCGCTCACCTCATTGCAGGGCCGGGTCGGGCACGCCGTTTTCCGCGAAGGCTTTGGCCCGGTCCAGGCAGGTGCCGCACTGTCCGCAGGGCTTGTCGCCCCCCTGGTAGCAGGACCAGGTCAGCTCGTAGGGGACCCCCAGCTCCAGCCCTTTTTTCACCACCTGGGCCTTGGTCCAGCGGATGAAGGGGGCCTCGATGCGGAGTTGGTGGCCGCTGCCCTCGTAGACGGCGGCGTCCATGGCCTGGTGGAAGGCGGGGGAGCAGTCGGGGTAGGCGAAGCCCGCCGCGTCGTCGGCGTGTGCGCCGTAGATCAGCACCCCGCAGCCCTTCGACAGGGCGATGCTGGCCGCGCAGGACAAAAACAGCCCGTTGCGGAAGGGGACATAGGTGGACACCGGCGTTTCGCCGCCGGTCTCTTCGATCTGCTCCGCGTAGCTCTCCAGGGGGATGTCCTCGTCAGACTGCCGGAGCAGGGAACAGTCGCTGTACTGGAAGATGTCCGTCAGGTCCAAAAACAACTGCTCCACCCCGTAGTACTGCGCCACGGCCTTGGCGGAGGAAATTTCCTTGTCGTGCTTCTGGCCGTAGGAGATGGAGAGGGCGACGACGTTCTCCCGGCCATACTGCTCCACCGCCAACGCCAGGGCAGTGGTGGAGTCCACGCCGCCGCTGGATAACACAAGTGCTTTCATGGTGTTTTCTCCTTTGTTTGTGGGTTTGATGCGCTTTTGATTCAGGTTTAGCAATAACGCTGGCTGAGAAACCCCTCCGTCGCGGCTTACGCCGCGCCACCTCCCCTTTCAGGGCAGGGAGCGAAGCGGAAGTGCCGCTTGACGGCGGAGGCGAGAGGGGATAGTGCTTGACATATGTTCAGCTATTTGCCCAATATAGTAAAAGTTTTCCGCGAAAAACAAACATTTTGTAATTGACCAGTCTCTTGCCTCCCCTGAAAGGGGAGGGGGACCATGCGAAGCATGGTGGAGGGGTTTCCTGCCGGAAACACTACGTTCGGCAAAACTCAACCCGCGTCCGGTTCCTCATCATTGCACATTGCACATTGCTAATTGCACATTACCTCAAATACATCTGCAAGCTGGCATCCTCTTTGAACCTTCCCCGCAGCTCCACGGAGAGGGTTTTTGCGCCGGGCTTTTTGATGCCGCGGGCGGTCATGCAACTGTGGCACCCCTCGATGAGGACGGCCACGTCCTCGCTGCCAGTGACTTCGGTGAGGATGTCCGCAATGTCCCGGCCTATCCGCTCCTGGAGCTGGAGCCGCCGCCCCACCATGTCGCAGATGCGGGCGATTTTCGACAGGCCGATGACCTTCCCTTTGGGGAGATAGGCCACCGTCGCCTTCATGTCGTACATCAGCGCCATGTGGTGCTCGCAGTAGGAGAAGAAGTCGATGTCCTTCATGACCACTATCTCCCGGCTGTCGGTCTCCTCGAAGCCCTCCTCGAAGGTCTTGCCGAACATCTGGGCGATGTCGTGATTGGAGTAGTTCATCCCGGCAAAGACTTCCTCGTACATCTTCGCCACCCGCTGGGGGGTCTCCCGCAGGCCCTCCCGCTCCGGGTCGTCGCCAAGGGCCTCCAAAATGCCCCGGATGTGGGTCTCGATTGCTTTTGTGTCGATCATCGGTCATACACCTCGCTTGTCGGGGTCCCAGATGAATTTGTGCATCTGGAGCTGGATGCGCACCCCGTTCATTTGATTTGCTATCATATAGTCCACCATCTCCGCCGGGTCGATGGCCCCGAACACGGGGCTGAGGTAGACGTGGCAGCGGCGGGTCAGGTCATATTCCGCGATGACCGCCCCGGCCCGCTCCAGATCCGCCCGGCTGCCGCAGACGAATTTCACCGTGTCCTGCGCTTCCAGCAGGGGGAAATTTTCTACCTTCATGGCCGGTTCCCAGCCGCTGGAGGGCAGTTTGTAATCCATGGTGAACACAGGCCGGTTTTCCCCGCAGAAGGGGGCCAGATCCACCGCGCCGTTGGTCTCGATCTCCACCCGCAGAGTGCTGTCCTGAAGGAGCAGAGCCAGCAGCGCCCCCATCTCCCGCTGGAGCAGGGGTTCGCCCCCGGTGAGGGTCACGTTGGTCACGCCAGTGGCGCGGATATACCGGTCAATTTCCGCCGGGGACTGTTCCTCATAGGGGCAATCCCGCTCGTTGGCCCATTGGGTGTCGCAGTAGCTGCACCGCAGGTTGCACCCCTGGAACCGGACGAACACCGCCAGCTCTCCGGCGCGGGGGCCTTCGCCGTTGATGCTGATGAATTTTTCGACGACCTTCATGGCTCCCCCTCATAGGCGGCGCAGTTGTTGGGGGTCTCGTAGACCTCCACCCGATGGACCGCGTAGCCCCGCTGCGTGATTTCCTCGTAAAAATACCGGGCGAACTCCTCCGCCGTGGGCCGGAAGGGGACAGGCGCCATGCGGAATCCCTCTTCCTTCAGGGCGGCCAGGGTCGCCGGGCGGAGGGACCCGTCCTCGTAGATGAAGCTGTGGTCCAGGGTGTCACAGAGGGTTTTCAGCAGCTCCTTCAGTTCCCCGAAGTCCACCAGCATCCCTCTGGTCTGCCGGTCCGTATCCAGGGCCTCCCCCTGAATTTCCGCCACCACCCGCCAGCGGTGGCCGTGAAGGTTGCGGCACTTCCCCTGGTAATCCTTGAGGAAGTGGGCGGCGTCAAAGCTCTGCTCGGTTTTTAAGTAGTACATAGGCAATCGTTCTCCCGAAAGTGGCCAAAAAAAGAAGCCCTGCGATAGCACGCAGAGCCGAATTTCTCCGCGACAAAGACACGGAGAAAAGACAGCCCTGGTTTTGTTTTACGACAGGATGGTGCAAACGAACTGTCGTGTAATCATACGCTGGAGTATGATTACCTGTGGGTAGAGTATAGCACGATGGGCAGCGGAATGCAAACCCCTTTTTTCAATTTGCAATTAGCAATGTGCAATGTGCAATTATAGTGGAAACCGGACGTGGGTGACTCCCGGCGAGCGGTGTCGTTTTCCGGCAGCGTTCCCGTGGCGCAAACACCGTTGCAAACCCGGTCATTGCTAATTTCTAATATGGCTATCCCTTTTACTCAGCCGTATGCCAGGAACCCCTTCGCCACCGCCTAAAGGCGGCGGCCCTTCTCCCCTTTCAGGGGAGGCAAGAGGGGATAGTGTTTGTCGTTTGATGTCATTTTTGTCCGATAGATGCGGAATTTTAGTGGAAAATCCCGCACTCTAGCCATTAAAATGCGCGACTGATTCAAAGGGATAACCAGTATTTCTAATTGCTAATTGCTAATTGACCGCACTTCCGCCCCGGTATAATACCACGCCAAAATCTCCTCCGCGGTCTTCCCCTCCTTGGCCAAGGCGTTGGCCCCGTACTGGCTCATCCCTACCCCGTGGCCGTAGCCGGTGACATAGAAGGTAATTGTGTCCCCATCGCACTCCACCGTGAAGGTGGCGCTGCGCAGGTCGAACAGGGTGCGCACCTGGCTGGTGTCCACCGTCACCCCGCCGATTTCGATGGAGACGGGGAGGCCCGTCTCGTCGTAGGTCTCTTCCCCGAACCAGTCCGCGCAGTCCTCTGCGCTCAAGTCGGCCTCCGGGTACGCCTCCAAAAAGGCGGCGGCGAAGTCCGCCTTGTCCACCGAGACGGCGCTGTAGTAGTTGGGGGCGGCGTCCTCCCCCTCCGGGCTTTCCACCGCCTGGAGATAGGGGATGTCCTGCCCCCACACCTCCAGGGCGGATTTGGTGCTGCCGGCGCTGATGGCGTGGAACGCCGCCAAAATCGGCTCCCCCTCGTAGTAGAGGGCCAGGCCGTCGGTGCCGGTCACCGCCTGGGTGATTTTTGCCACGTAGCTGTCGGCCTTGTCGCTGTCCCACTGGGCCATGCGGTCCTCCACAGACATCCACGCCTGGCAGCAGCCGGAGTCCCCGCAGATGTCCGCCTCTGGGTGATTGGCGCTGGGGTTTTCCAGCCGGTAGAGGGTATACGTCCGGGCGGCGATGGCCTGGGCGCAAAGTGCCTCCTGCTGGAAGGCGGCGGGCATTTCCGCCGCCACCACCCCCCACAGGTAGTCCGCCAGGGTCATGGTCTCCGTCTCCCCGTCCAGCAGCACCGTCAGGGTGACGCTGCCGTCCAGGGTGTCCGCCTGTTGCATGGGAGCGGATTCCGCCGCCGATGGTTCCACGGAGGATTCCGCCGAGGCGTCCGCGCCGTCGGCGGGGTCGATGTCCAGCGCCGCGGCGCTCTGCTCCGCCAGGGCCGCAGGCAGCACCAGCGCCAGGGGCAGCAGGAATTGCAGCGCAAAAAGGCCCAACGCCGTCAGCACCGTGGCCCTGTGGCTCCGGGCGGGATGTTTTGCAAGTTTTCTTGGTTTACGTTTCATTTTTACTCAACGCAGCCCTTTCCCGGCAGAGTTTTTAGTTGATTTTAGACAGAATTTTTCCGTAACATCCATTTTAAGTTGACTGTTCGGCTTCGAAAGGGTATACTGGTAACAAGGAAGATGAAAAAGCGAGCTGCATTTTATTCATTCTGACTATTCCACATAAAAGGCGTTGACCCGGTATGACAAAACCCATCTCTTCCAGCACGACCGAATACATCCACACCCTGTCCCAGGACTACAGCAAAACCAACTTCATTGATTCCAGGATCTCCGACAGGGCCGACATCAAGCGGGGCCTGCGGAACAAGGACGGCACCGGCGTCATGGCCGGCGTCACCCAGATCGGCAACGTCCACGGCTACTATATGCAGGACGGCGAGCGCTGCCCCATGGAGGGCAAGCTCATCTACCGGGGCATCAACGTGGAGGACCTGATAAGGGGCTTCGCGTCGGAGGGGCGCTTTGGCTTCGAGGAGACGGCCTACCTGCTGCTGATGGGCGAGTTGCCCAACCGCCACCAGTTGGACGGGTTCAACGACGCGCTGGACGAGTTCCGGCCCCTGCCCCATATGTTCAGCGAGGACATGATCATCCGAAACCCCAGCCGGGACATCATGAACAAGCTGGGCCGCAGCATCCTGACCCTCTATTCCTATGACGAGGACCCGGAAACCAGAACCATTGAGAACGAGCTGCGGCTGGCCATGCAGCTCATCGCCCGGACCCCCATGATCATCTCCCACGCCTATGCCGCCAAGCGCTGCTACTTCGACAAAGGCTCCCTGTACCTCCACCGGGCCATTCCCGGCAAGGGGGCGGCGGAGAACATCCTGGCCGCCATCCGGGAGGACCAGCAATACACCGACGAGGAGGCCAAGCTGCTGGACATGTGCCTGACCCTCCACGCCGAGCACGGCGGCGGCAACAACTCCACCTTCACCTGCCGGGTGGTGTCCTCCTCCTATACGGACATCTACGCCAGCATCTCCGCGGCGGTGGGGTCCCTGAAAGGCCCCCGGCACGGCGGGGCCAACATCCGCTGCAAGCAGATGACCGACATGATCTACGACATGGTGCGGGACCCCAAGGACGACGACGAGATCAAGAACATCCTCAGCCGCATCCTGAAAGGGGAGCTGTTCGACCACTCCGGCCTGATTTACGGCATGGGCCACGCCATCTACACCCTGTCCGACCCCCGCGCCAAGGTCCTCAAGCGCTTCGCCCGGCACCTGGCCGAGGTCAAGGGCCTGTCGGAGCGGCTGGACCTCATCGAGAGCGTGGAGCGGCTGACCCCGGAGGTGTTCGCCTCGGTGAAGGGCAGCGACAAGCCCATGTGCGCCAACGTGGACCTGTACTCCGGCTTTGTCTACGACATGCTGAACATCCCGGAGGACCTGTACACCCCCCTCTTCGCCACCGCCCGTATGCTGGGCTGGTGCGCTCACCGCATCGAGGAGATTTACTGCAACCCCGGCAAGATCATCCGCCCGGCTTACAAGGCCATCGTCCCGGTGAAGCCCTTCGTGCCCCTGGACGACCGGGTGTGAGCGGATATTCCACAGAAAAGCAAGACCCCGGACACAGCTCGTCGGCTGCGTCCGGGGGCCTGTTTGTGGCGAAAAAGGGCGCTTATTTTGCAATATTCACAGAGACATCCTGCAAAATCGCCGCAAACCTTGTCAGGTCTACCCTTGCGGCGGCGGGTCGGCTGTGCTATAATACGTTTAACTTCCATAGCGACAATTGAACATCGTGCGGGATGAACGGCTCAGAAGCGGCAGACAAAGGCGTCTGAAATCATCAGGCGTCTTTTTATTGTAACAAGGCGACCGAGCCACGACCGCACTCTGGAGAACCCCATGCGGCCTCACGGCTCGATGGGTGCCGAAGGTGCAAGCGGCCCGACAGGGCTGTAATCTCTCAGGCAAAAGGACAGAGAACGTATGCTTACGCTGCTTTTTGCCGGGACCCGCCTTTGGTGGGTCCCGTTTTTTGTCGTTAGAGCAAGCTGGACGGAATACCGTCCCCTGAAAAGAAGAAAAGGAGGAATCAACGTGATTGAAGTAATCACTAACGTCAACACCGCCGTCAACAACGTGGTGTGGGGCT
>JAJPXR010000109.1 GCA_021205375.1 Clostridiales bacterium
AGTAAACTTGTAAGGTTATCAATGAAATCCGCTTTTAATCAGAGGTTCCCTAATATGAAAGTAATCCACTTATCCTCCTTGCGTACTGAAAAATTGTGATTTGCTCCGCCGCTTCAAAACCGTACACAGCGTGGTAAGGATGTGGTAAGGATATAAAGCGAACCGCAGCCAATCCCCACCACAGAATTAGAATTATTCGTAGAGTGGAAGAACTTACCCACTACTATCACGTCTGCCATACCGAGGTCTTTCAGCCTAAAGAGGAAATATAAGCTCAACGCCTGGCTGTTCTCTATCCTTTACGAACAGTAACCCCCTGCCGCCCGGCTTTCACCGAGGCGACAGAGGGCCTTCCTGTTTTCCTTATTTGATTATGCGATTACGCCCTTCCAACGCAGCCGCAAACCTGCATTTTCTGCATGACGTACTGTTTGACTTCCTCCCGACCCTGGGCGTTGTACTTTTTCGGGTCAAACACCTGCTGGTCGTTGAATATCACGCTGCACACGCCCTTGGAGAAGGCGATGCGCAGATCGGTGGCGTAGTTCACCTTGCAGATGCCCCGCCGGATGCACTCCCGCACTGTTTCGTCCGGCACCCCGGAGGTGCCGTGCAGCACCAGCGGGATGGAGACGGTCTGACGAATTTGGCTCAGGCGTTCCACATCGATTTTGGGGACGCCTTTGTAAATGCCGTGGGCCGTGCCGATGGCGACAGCTAGGGAGTCGATACCGGTGGCCTCCACAAAGGCGGCGGCCTCCGCTGGGTCGGTGTAGGGGTTGCCCTCGCCGCCGTTCAAATCGTCTTCCTTGCCGCCCACCTTCCCCAGTTCGGCCTCCACGGGAACGCCGGAGGGGTGGCAGGCATCGACAACAGACCTGCTCAGGCGGATGTTGTCCTCGAAGGGCTGCTGCGAACCGTCGATCATGATCGACGTGTACCCCGTCCGGTAGGCCCGCATGGCCAAGTCGAAGCTGTTGCCGTGGTCCAGGTGCATTACTACTGGAACGCTAGCTTTTTCGGCTGCGGCTCTGGCGTTGGCCAGATAGTATTCCGGTCCGGCGTAGCGGAGGGTGGAGGGGGTTGTCTGGAGGATGACCGGAGCGCGCAGCTCCTCAGCCGCCGCCACCACCGCCTGCACCATCTCCATGTTCTCCACGTTGAAGGCACCCACGGCGTAGCCATGCTTCTGGGCGGCCAGAAGCAGCTCTTTGCTGGTTGTTAGCATGGCTCACTCGCCCACGGCGGACGCAAAGGAGGTCTGTCCTGCCGCATACTCGTAATCGTAGGCGAACTGGGTCACGCCGTCCAGGGCCAGCTCTCTGGGGTCGCTGTCCAGAGTACCATTCCGCACCGCCGCATACTGGACGGGCATATACTGGTGGAGCATATTGGCCGGGATGGGATACCGTCTCAGGTTGTCGAACAGCTTTTCGATGATGGCAGTGATTTTGGGGTCGCCGATATAGTACCGCACCCGGTCAGAGAAGCTGTACTTCCGGGCCAGCGCCAACTGCTTCAGGTTGCCGTGGTAGTGCTTCTGCCAGTTGTTGGGGTTGTCGATCATGGAGTGCTCCAGCGCCTCAATGAGGTACGCCTGCTCCTCGGCAGGGACCAGTTCCTTTTCCATCAGGCTCAGGGAGAAGAGGGCTTCCCGCAGACCGTAGGTCAGGGCGGGGCCAACTTTCAGGATGCAGATGCCGTCCTCCACCATCTTCCGCAGGCAGTCGGCGGTCTGGTAGTCGGTGGAGTGGCCCTCGAACACCACTTCCGGGTAATCCTCCAGCTTGGCGCACAGGTCGGAGGCCGCCTCCCGGTCATACAGGAACACCTGATCGTCACCGAACTCCACGCCGGGCTGCACCACCACGGCGATGACATCCTTCCAGCCCTCGGCCACGCCCGCCTCTGCGAACATCCGCTTGTAGGTGCGGACAGTGTCCTCAAAGGCTTCCGGCCTGGTGACGGCCAGAGTGTCCTCCGCCTCCTGCGCGCCGCCGGGGATGGGAACCTCAGAGCCAATGATGAACACAGGGCGCATGGCGGTGGGCTTTTCCTGGAGCAGGTCGGCATAAGCTTTCATGCAGACCTTGTAGAGCCGGACGCCACGGCGGGCGATGGTCTCGGTGGAGAGCAGTCCCTCCGGGTCGTCCGCCACCTTCATGCTGGTGTCCAAGTGAATTTTGGTGAACCCGGCCCGGACATACTGGTAAACCAGCTCCTCGGAGAGGGCCATGGCCTCCGCTTCGGGCTTGTCCTGCCAGGTCAGCGGGCCAAGGTGGTCGCCGCCCAGGATGACCAGATGCTCCGGCACGCCCAGCTTCTGAGCCATGTTCAGCACCTTGTTGTAATAGTCCTTGGGTTTCAGGCCGGTGTAGCCGCCGAACTGGTTGGACTGGTTGGCGGTGGCCTCGATGAGTACCGGGGTGTCCAGCAGCTTGGCCCGACGGAGCAGCACCTCAATGACCATTTCGTTGCCGGTGCAATAGGAGGGGATGCCGCACTTGATGCCAGCCCGACGCTGGTCCATCATGATCTGCAAAGGATGCTTTGTTGTCATCATTTTAATTCACTCCTGTTTCAAATAGGTCAGTTTTCGTGAAAATCGGTTCAGCACTCCGAGTCGATGAGAATCTTCCCCTTGACGGTGCCGGGGGTCTTGAATAGCTCGAACGCCTCGTTGATCTTGCTCAGGGGAACGGTCTTGAACACAAAGGAATCGTCCATTTTCAGGTCGCCGGTGCCGAAGTAATGGGCCACCAGCTCCCACTCGTGTCCGGGGAAGGGGGCGCTGTAGGACATCCAGCTGCCGGTCAGGTTGAACTCCTTCCGGTTCAGGTTCTCCCACTCTGCCACGGTGAAGGACAGCTCTCTGGTGGGGGTGCCGATGAAGCACACATCCGCACGGTTGGCGGCCAGGGCAAAGGCCATTTTCATGGTGATAGTGTTTCCGGCGGTTTCGTACACATAGTCGAAGCCTCTGCCGCCGGTGTAGGCCAGCGCTTCCTCCATGAAGCCTTCTTTCAGGGTGTTCACGCCGCCGGTAGCGCCCAGCCGCTTGCCCAGTTCCAGCCGCTCGTCCACGATGTCGAACACCACCACTTCCTTGGCCCCGAAGATCTTGGCCCACTGCATGGTCATCATGCCCACAGTGCCGCCACCCAGGATGGCGACGGTCTTGCCGCCCTTGTAGCCGGTGCGCTCCAGCCCGTGGAGGGCAACGGTGGCAGGCTCGAAGAACGCGCCCTGGACGAAGGAGACCTCGTCGGAGAACTTCACCACGTTGTGTTCCGGCATACAGACGTATTCCGCATAGCTGCCGCTGGAGTGGGAGCCGATGAAGTCATAGTGCTTGCACAGGGAGTAGTTCCCCTTCTGGCAGTCCTCGCACTTCATGCAGGGGACCAGCGGGATACCCGCCACCCGGTCGCCGGGGGCAACAGAGGTCACGCCCTCGCCCACAGCCGCCACGGTGCCGGAGAACTCGTGGCCCAGAATGATGGGGTAATAGTGAGCGGCGTCCGCGTTGACACGTGGGATGTCGGAGCCACAGATACCAGTGTATTTTACCTTGACCAGCACCTCGCCCTTCTTGGGGGCAGGTGTTTCGACCTCCGCATAGCGGATGTCCTGAGGGGCGTATAAGACGCCAGCTTTCATAGTAGATCAACCTCTTTCTAAGTTTTCAGCTTCCAGATTTCTCTGGAAGCTGAAGGAAATTGCTTGTTTGATTGGGAAAAAGTGGGGACGCTGTGTTTAGAATTCGTCTTCGGCGGCAGCGGCGGCCAGTTCCGCAGCGCGAGCCTTGGAGTGCTGCACGGCGAAGAACAGGCAGACGATATAGATGGCAGCGATGACGATCAGGCCGAGGATGTTCTCACGGGTGAAGAGCTGAACAAACACATAGGTGATGGGGCAGCCGCCCTGGTCCATAGCCGCGAGGGTCGCGCCCTCTTCGATAGCGCCCACAGAGGTACCCAGCTTGGTGGTCCACTCGACGGTCTGGTTGGCGATCCAGATGGTCATGGTCATGATGCAGGTGCCGGAGATGAGGGTGCGGAACAGGTTGCCCTTGTGGACTGCAACAGCGATGGCGATAAAGAAGCCGATGGTGGCCAGGTCGCCGAAGGGCAGGATGCGATTGCCGGGCATGACGATGGCGATGGCCAGAGTGATGGGGATGAACAGGATACCGGCGGTGACGACCTCCGGGTCGCCCAGCAGGACGGCGGGGTCAAGGCCAATGTAGAAGTCGGAATCTTCGCCAAAGTGGTTGTGCATCAGCTCCTTGGCCCGCTCGGAGATGGGCAGCAGGCCGTCCATGATGCACTTGATGACCTTGGGCATCAGGACCATAACGGCGGCCATTTTAATGCCCAGAGGCAGTGCCTCCTGGGGGCCATACCCGGCCAGGAACCCGATGATGGTGCCGAGGATGAAGCCGATGACCACAGGCTCACCCAGGACGCCGATCTTCTCCTGGAGACCTTCCACGGAGAGGTTGACCTTCTTCAAACCGGGGATGTGGTCAAAGATGGCGTCCACCAGGCAGGCAACAGGTGCCATATAAGCGGAGGTGCCGTGTGGCGTGGTCAGGCCGTCCAGTTCAAAGTAATCCGCCAGCAGAGGCGCCCACAGGTCGCCAAATTTGAAGGTAAAGATGGAGTGGACTGCCACGCCCAGCAAACCGATGAGCAGATTGCCGGTGACGGCGTAGGCGATGGCACCGGTAAAGGCGATGTGCCACACATTCCAGATGTCGATGTTGATGGTCTTGGTCAGTTTCAGTCCGAACATGACCAGGTTGATGGCGATGGACAGGGGGATGGCGATGGTGGCAATGATGGACCCCCATGTGACGCCGCTCATGCCGGGCCAGCCCACCTCCACGATGGAGAGGCTGACGCCCATCCGTTCGGCCATAGCCTGGGCAGCGGGACCCATGTTGTCGTTCATCATGTCCACGATGAGGCTCATGCCCACGAAGCCCACGCCGATCATCAGACCGGAGCGGATGGCCTTGCCGGGCTTGACGCCGATGATGATGGCCAGAATGGAGATGATGATGGGCAGCATGACGGACGCGCCCATGTCGATGATGTAGTTGATGACGAAATAGCAGCCGTTCAGAAACGCAGTCATGGTTCCTTCCTTTCTCTATGGTGTGAGTCGTATGAAAAAGACGTGATTTTTAGGCAGTTGGGCTGTGACGGTTCCCGTTCCCCTTCCGCCGGGAGGGGGCGGCGGCGTTTTCCGCCGCCGGGTCCCCGTCCGGGACGGTTATTCCTCCCGCAGCACCTTGAGGATGGCGGCCTCGGTCTTGGCTTGGCCCACGCCGGAGATGAAGGGCATACCGGTGATCAGCGGCACACCGAAGTCACGCTTGACCTTGGAGGTGGTGACGATCAGGTCGGCGGGCAGGTTGGAGGCGATCTCGGAGATGCGGCACTGGCACAGCTCCATGTCGATGCCGTTCTTCTTGCACAGCTCGACGATCTTGTTGGCGGCTACGGTGGAGGTGGCGACGGCACCGCCGCAGGCTACGATAACTTTCTTGCTCATAATGTAGACTCCTTTTCTTTGATAAGGTCGATGATTTCAGCGGGGGTTTTAGCGGCCAGCAGCCGTTCCAATACGTCTTTGTCCTGGATGATGGCGATGATCTGCTGGAGCTCGTCGATGTGCTGGTTGGGGTCCACGACGGACAGCATGAACACCAGCCGCACGTCGGTGTATTCATCGTCGGTGCCCATCTGGACGAAGGGGACGGGGTTCCTGAGCACCGCGATGGCGGTTCCCGATTTGTAGACGT
>JAJPXR010000223.1 GCA_021205375.1 Clostridiales bacterium
GATTTATTACTTACCCCCAACGAGCAACAACCAGATGGGCGGAACATATTTTACGCAAGGGGAAGCGACTTACAGCTTCCCCCAAGGGGCCCCATACCTATTTGTTATTACTTGTTAAAAATAATTTTGGATGGTGATGGATGGAGCCATATGGGGATGTTTCTTACTTGCGAGTTAGGGTGGATCGCTATCTTTTGAGTGGGGGTCATATGGATTCTTTCTCTTATTGTATTGCTGTCCTCTGTTAAAAAATAAACTCGGCTGGTCCCCATTGTGCTTGCTGCTCCAGGAGAAAGCACACTCCCCGAATCCCAGGGAGTATGCTCTCTTGGCAAGTATGTCAGTGCAGCTCAGCCATTGCCACAATGTAATCTTCAACGGATTTTTAGGCACCTTCCAAATGCGGCCCTGTTGAAATCCACGGATTCGCTTGTCTTGCAGTAGCGGATAGAGACTGTTGCGGCTGATATGCAGAATCTCACAGACTTCATCTGTGGTCAATAAGTCGTTGTATCCTTCCAACATAGGTCATCAATCCTTCCTGTTTTTACAATGATTTCGTTGCTTGCAGTAGATGCACTGGCAAACGTTTTTGTCCCTTCTGTTGCTCCTTTTCTGCCTGGCACAAGACAGACCCATTTTATCAATTTGCTGCATCACGGCCATCTCTGTTCGCTGGAGCAAAACGGCCATTTCAGAGATGCCAACGCCTTTCCAGAACAAGTGCTCCAAATGCCTGTGTTCGTCCTCTGACCAATAATTTCCTTCCCGATCCAACTGACCGGTTCGGGAACGCATCAGCTTAATAGACTCTCGAAAATCGTTTTCGGACATAACAAAAAATCTCCTTTCGATGATGTGATATTTTTACCTTTTGGTAAAGCATCATCGTTTTACCCCTATGTTCATCAGTAAAATAAAAATCTACACAAGGGAGAACGTTCAACCAAGATAAAACCCATTCAGTTGAGAAAAAACCAAAAAAATAAAACTTTTATCTATCTGAAAAACGTGCAGAAAAAATGCCGCCGGAGCCTTATGGCAGTCCAAAAAGCCCCGGCGGTGCCGTATGGTGGAAGATTACAAATCAATGTTACGGCTGCTCAGAAAGACGGACACAGCCAGCAACGCACCCTCGGCAAAACTGTTGAAGGCGGCTTTGGTAAACGCAGCTAAGAGCATATGAAAATCACCTCTTTTCTGTTTGATATTAGAGTGGGGCTCACTCGCCGTTAGCGAGAACAATTTCCGACAGGCAGAGCACCGTCAACGTGACGACAAAGCCCAATGCAGCCCAACGCATTTCTCATCCCTCCTCTCTACTCTGGACTCTGCGGTAAAAAGTACTTTTGGTCATATTCAGACGCTTCATCGCTTCGGCGGCGGTCAGTTCTTTCCGCCTCCAGCGAGAAACGACCTCATCAAATTCGGGCCGCTCAATGGGGCGGCGACCCTTGTAAATGCCGTTGCGTTTGGCAATGGCGATACCCTCCTGCTGACGCTGGAGGATGTACTCCCGCTCTAACTCCGCAACCGCGCCGAACACGGTGAGCATAAAGCGGCCCGTGGGGGTCGTGGTGTCGATGGCCTCCTTCTTGGAGACAAACTCCACGTTTTTCCTTTGCAGTTGCTCCATCAGCTCCAGCAGGTCACGGGTGTTGCGGGCAAACCGACTGATGGATTCCACAATTACCATGTCGCCCTCCCGCATAAACTCCAGCATCCGGTTCAGTTCCGGGCGGTTCCGCGTCTTGCCGCTCATACGGTCAATGAAAATGAGCTCCACGCCCAGTTCTTGCATCAGCACTTCCTGGCGTGCTGTGTTCTGGTCGGCGCTGCTGATGCGAATGTATCCAATTTTCAATTTTCAGGTTACACCTCCTCGTTTGTCCCAATAGGGTCCCTCTTGCAAAATGGAACGTCCCAAAAGCCGAAAAACGACCCTAATGGGACGCTTTTGTGGTGTCCCATTAGGGTGTACCCTATTGAGACGGTTACTCACCTCGTCTCTGGGTCATATGGCAGAGCAATCAGCTCCCCATTCAACCGGATAAACCGCCTCGGCCAATAGTAACGCTCCTTGAACCGTTCCATCAGGTCCGGCGGCAGGTCGGTAAAGTCCTCTTTACCCAGCCCGCAGATGAAACAGGTTCCGGCAATGATGATGCCGGTGTCAATCACCCGATTCAGCGGCAGGCCCAGCAACAAACCTTCGTCATTGCAGACCACCGCTGCCTGTTCCGGGAACGGGTAAATGGCCTGAATTGTGCCACCGACAATGCGCTGCATTTCGCTGAGCTCATGCGGAATATCGGCATCCTTTGCCAGTTTGCCCGGCTCCAACAGAAGAATTTTCATGCTCGTTCCCCTTACACCGGACATGCGGCATCCCGCAGGCAGACATCCAGCATCATGGGATCGTAGAACATTTCCTCCAGGTCCATCCAGGTATAACCGGCGTCCAACAACAGCTGCTGATCCTCCCGCATGACCCCGATGCTCTCCCCGAACTCCATCAGCTCCTCCAGGTAAGAGGGCTGCTCCTCGTCAGGTGTCATGGAGGGGTGCGTAGGGTAAGTGGGATAAGTGGGGTAGTAGGGATACCTGCCGCCCCAACCATAAAGGTTGAACGTGGACTGGAGCAAATAGTCGTTTTGAAATTGCTCAACGTGGCGGGAACCTTCTGGCGTGATTTTCAGGATCTCCCCCTGCTTGAGGGGAATCTCCTTCCGGTGGCGGCGGTTCAGGCGCAGTTTCGTTGTAGCCTGGTCCAAAATCTCCTTGGTGGAGGCGTAGATGTAAAAGCCCTCTCTGGGGAAGTGGTAGATGCACATGGGATTGTTCCCCTTGACGATAAAGAGGTTGTTTTTGTCATCCAACACCGTGAAGGTGAAGGTGCCCTGCATGGCCTCCGCCATCTTCCGCAGGCTGTGAAAGTTCAGCGTTCCAGATTTCTCAAGCAACTGAACGGCCACATAGCTGTCCGTTTCGATTTTAGTCTTGGGCAGTTGGTACTGGACCTTCAAAAGCTGGTCGTTGTGGATGACGCCGTTGTGGGCCAGCGAGAAAGAGGTGTTTCCGGCCCGGCCCTTAAACGGGTGGTTGTTGTAGTTGCAGTGCTCGTCCCCCTGAGTAGCCATACGGGTGTGGCCCATGATGAAGCGGGCCTGGGACGGGGGCTGAAAGTTCACCAGATGAGCAGGTTTGGGCGCTTTGTAGACCGACACGTGCCGGTTGACGCAGTAAGCAATTCCCGCTGCGTCCGTCCCACGGGCTTCACACTCTCTGGCCAGCACTGCCAGCATTTGCCGACGGCGAGGCAGGGACAGCCTTCCATGATAGTCCAAAATTCCAAACAAGCAGCACATTACAGTTCCTCCTCTCCCTGCACCGGTTCGCAGACGTACAGGCGGCGCTCTTTCAGGTAGTTCACAAGTTCCGGGCACCGCTGGGTATCTAGGCGGGCTACAAATTCCACCCAGGTCAGGTCACTCATTTCCTCATCAGACGAAGAAAAAGCCACATCGCAGATCTCGTTGACGAGCTGCAATGTGGCTTTCAGCGTGGAACAGCGAAGCGTTCCCCGGAACATCCGAAATTCGATGGTGCTGTGGTTCAGCAGGTTGACGCAGGAATACCGGCTGTAACACTTGTTTTTCGCCGTTTCCATAACCTCTTTGGGGCTGTCCTTGCGCCCGTAACGAGCCGCCCACTGCTGCATCTGAGAAACTGTCCGGCGGCTGAATTTCAGCAGCTCATTCCAGTTGTTTTCCACAAAGAACAGAATACGGGCAATGGTGTCCTCCTGCTGGGCAGGGGTGTCGCCCAGGCTGTCGCGGTTCACATGGACGTGCGGGCCGCAGGTAGAAGTCTGGTGGCTCCGGTATCCCATGTTCACGGCGGAGCGAAGCAGTTCCGACCACGGCATAACGGTTTCGTGGTACGCCAGGGTCATAGGGTGGGTGACAATTTCAAAGCCGCAGTTGATGGAGCCGTCATGCTTGCAGTAGATCCGCTCCTCGTTCGCGTTGGCAAGGTCGATCAGCCGGGAGGCGTGGTCGTCGTATTCCCCGCCCCGGTCGATCTCCAGTTCCACGCCGAGGAAACGCTTACCGTTGCCGTAGAAGATGGGAACGGGCTTGTAGCCGTAGTTCTGGATAGGGTGGCTCCGGCTGGCAAACTGCGCTGCGCAGCTCCGGCAGTAGGGCGCATCCTCGTCGTCCTCGTCGGGATAGCAGGCGGCGTCATAGTACAAAATCCGTCCGCACTCGGTACAGGTGGTGTAGTGCCGGTCATAGCAAGAATCACAGACGATGGTATGGCTGTCGCTGACGGTGTCAGACCGCCAGACGCGGTTTTCGCAGCAGTCGCAGATGACGGTTTCATCCTCGAAACAGTCGTCGCAGAGTTGCCGACCGTCGAAGATGTGCCGCTCGTCCAGGGGCGTTTCGCATCCGCAAATGGAACAGATAAAGGTTTCGCTCATGGTACATTACCTCCAAAATAAAAATGGCCCTGGGCTGGTGGCCCAGGGCAAATGTGGTAAGGGATTGTTGTTTCCCTTATGGAAATAATATATCATTGAAATTTGGGAGGTTGACGAACTACGAGATTGACAGTTAATAAAATCATCTGTCCAGGCGTAACTGCAATGTGCAATGCCGACAAGAACCCCAGCGGGGCATCACAACTCTGTGACCACCCTGCCGGGGCATTTATTTGCAAAAATCGGCCAAACAAAAAATCAGAAGCCTTCGAGGCTGCCGGAACTGCTCTTTAAGCATCTTCCTTAACGAACAAATAGCGCAGATATGCTGAAATTCCAGGAAATTTCTTTATGTGCTGACCACTCTTTCGACCACTGGCGTTAAGCTGCGGCTGTTAGCATACGCGTTTCTTTTCTTCCCCTCCGTAACATAAGTTTTAATACATATTTGCAGCAGGTACCTTATAAATCAGCCCGTTCCGGGCCACATGGACCGTTGTCAGGACCCCGACCATGATTTTGACCACTCTTCCTGTGCTTTTTCGACACTACCGCTTGATCGTCTCCTCGAAAATTCCAATTATCTATGTGAAAATTGACTAAATGACGATTGACTTAGCAGGAAAAAAGAGGTACAATACCGATAGTGTAGGGTTGTCCCTATAAGTGGCATTGGTTTCGGACGTGATTTGGCACTCTGTTAGGAAGATGCTTAATGACTGAACGACCACGAAAGCGAAGAGGTGTGCGCGGATGGCAGGAACCGGAAAACAGGACAGGATCACCCCCGGCAGACGGTTTGGTATGCTGACGGTAGAATCTGATACCGGCCTGCGGAAGGCCCGCTACGCCGTCTGGCGCTGCCGCTGCGACTGCGGCGGAGCGATCGACGTCAGCACCAAGGAGCTGAAAGACGGCAGGTACCGCGACTGCGGCTGCACCACCCATGTTAGATGTGGCGCCAACGACCTGACCGGTCAGCGATTCGGCAAGCTGAAGATCCTCTATCCCACCGACAAGCGGATGGACAAGGGCAGCGTGATCTGGCACGCGGTCTGCGACTGCGGCAAAGAGTGCGACGTGTCCGCCCGGCGGCTGATGACAGGCAAGGCCCGTTCCTGCGGGTGCCTTTCCAGCGCCGAACCGAAAGATTACATCGGCAAGACCTTTGGCCGCTGGACGGTGGTGGAGTACGCCGGAACCGCCAAAGACCTGGGGCGTCCCGGCACCATGAACTACTGGAAATGCCGCTGCTCCTGCGGAAACAC
>JAJPXR010000144.1 GCA_021205375.1 Clostridiales bacterium
CACTATTTTTGCGGGTTATTTTTCTCTGCCCCAACTCTTGACATAGAACCATTTTTATCCCGCTCCGAGAAATCGGAGCGGGATTTTTGCGCGTAACGGCTTGCAAAACCGACGCTCCCTCTGCTATAATGCCCCTGCTGCGCCAAATGGCGCAAACCACGGAAAAAAGGCGGAACGAGCCATGAGACAAATCAGAGCCAGCTACGACCACACCATCTACGCCTGCTATCTGGGCTACATCACTCAGGCCATCGTCAATAACTTCGCCCCGCTGCTGTTCCTGACCTTCCGCAGCAGCTACGGCATCCCCCTGGAACAGATCACCCTGCTGGTGACGCTGAACTTCGGCGTCCAGTTGACGGTGGATTTCCTCTCCGCCCGGTTTGTGGACAAAATCGGCTACCGGGTGTGCGTGGTGGCGGCCCACGTCTGCGCCGCCCTGGGTCTGGTGTGCATGGGGACGCTGCCCCAGGTACTGAGCCGCCCCTTTGTGGGGCTGTGCCTATCCGTCGTGCTTTACGCCATCGGCGGCGGTCTCATCGAGGTGCTGGTCAGCCCCATCGTGGAAGCCTGCCCCACGGAACACAAGGAGGCGGCCATGAGCCTGCTCCACTCCTTCTACTGCTGGGGCCATGTGTTCGTGGTGCTGCTCTCCACTCTGTATTTCACCCTGTTCGGGGTGGAAAACTGGCGCTGGCTGGCCTATTTCTGGGCGGTCCTCCCGGCGGTGAACGCGGTGTATTTCTCTCAGGTGCCCATTCATACGCTGGTGGAGGAGGGCGAGGGCCTCTCCATCGGGCAGCTCATGTGGAGCAGGCTGTTTTGGCTGCTGTTCCTGTTGATGGTCTGCTCCGGCGCGGCGGAACAGTCTATGAGCCAATGGGCCTCCACCTTCGCGGAGGACGGCTTGCAGGTCTCCAAGACCGTCGGGGACCTGGCCGGTCCCTGCCTGTTCGCCCTGCTGATGGGCAGCTCCCGCGCCATCTACGGCAAGCTGGGGGAGCGCCTGCGGCTGGAGCCGTTTATGGCGGGCAGCGCCGTCCTCTGCGTGGTCAGCTATCTGCTGGCCTGTTTCAGCGTGAACCCGGCGCTGGGGCTGCTGGGCTGCGGCCTGTGCGGGTTCTCCGTGGGCATCCTGTGGCCCGGCACCTTCTCCATCGCCGCCAAGCGCTGCCCGGCGGGAGGCACCGCCCTGTTCGCGCTGCTGGCCCTGGGGGGCGACGTGGGCTGTGGCGGCGGTCCCACGCTGGTGGGATTGATGACCGGCGTGCTGGGCGGTAACTTGAAGCGGGGGCTGCTGTTCGGCATCCTCTTCCCGGTGCTGCTGCTGCTCTGCCTGTGGCTGGTGGGGCGGATGAGTGAGAGAAAGGACGCCTGATTTTATTTGGTGATAGGGAAATCCCAGGCACGAATGGGTGGGTGCCTGAGATTTTTGGATGCTTAATTTGTAATTTTCTGGTTTTGTCAATTTTGTCAAGCTGATTCAGCAGCTTCCAATTGCGCTTTTGTGAGGATAGTGGTGTGACTTGTGCGGAGTTTGTTCAGAACCTGACGGTTTCGTCAAACGTTCCAATCATAGCAGAAAGCCCAGACGCTCATGGTTGAGTGCCTGGGTTTTTGGCCGCTGTCCTGTTCGTCAGGAAACGGGCAGTTACTTGTTATCGTCCTCTTTTTTGCTTTTATCTTTATTCAGCCAAACCACACCTAAACACAAAAAGGTCGAGCCTAAGCACAAATTGACTACGGCAGTGCTGACATCATAGGTAGAACTGACGACAGCGCTCAGGTAGAAACATACAGATGCAATAAAACATAAAATTGCTGTTCTTTTGTCCTTCATTTTTGACCCTCCTGCATATTCCGGTGCGATATGACGTTGCTTCGGCAAACCATTCGCTGTTATCATTGACGGACTCCTCGTGTATAGGATAACTATATCACTTTGCATCCGTTGCTGATACCATGGAACTGCAAAGGGTCGGTAAAATATGCAGAAAGCCCAGGCGACCACGATTGGGTGCCTGGGCCTCTCCGTTGTTGCAGGAGTTTTTACATCCCCAAAATATAAAAGCCGTTGTATGCTTTCGCCTTGCGGAGCCACGTTCTTAGCGTCTCATACTCCAGCGGCTTTTCCGCGTCTGTTTTTTGGATAAGGATATCAATGGAGAAAGGGGGATAATAATTGATCCCCCACAAATCCACCGTTCCGACTTTCAAATTGTTGTAGACCCCACAGTCGAAAACGGAGTTGTATTCCCGGTCAAACAAGCGCGCATCGTGAATATACAAAGAATCGTTTTGCCAGGGGTCGATGCCCTCCACCGCAACCAGAGCTTCCAGGTTTGACCGCGCTGGCAGCTTGCAGAATTGCAGTTCGAGGAAGGCGGAACCGCCGCATTTTTCCCGTTCCGTCTGAGAGTGAAATGTGTGAAATAACATAACCTTATCGTCTTAAATCCTGAGATTTCTCATGCTTCCGCGTTGCTTTTTTCCTGCATCACGGCGCAAAACAGGTTCTCGCCGCACTCATCCAGTCCGCCGACCACAATAAACCCTCTGGCGACGGTGTAAATCGACGCTGTTTCCGTGGTCAGTTCCATCAGCAAAAACACAACGGACATCAGGAGGAAAAGAACGGCCCTGAATAAACTCCCGTTAGACGGTGTTTTTCGCATCCCTTGCAGCGAGGGAATGTCCAGCAAAAATTTGAACACCAGCCAGAGATAGCCCTCGCAGAGCAGGTAGGTCACGCGGCTGCTCCAGGGAAAGGCCGCCGGAACATACACCCCATAAACGACAAAGCAGACGCCGAGAACCAGCAAAGCTGTTCCAATCAACAGCGAGACCTTTTTATTCACTTTATACGCCTTCCATTTGGCTTGACAAAATTGACAAAACCAATGTTTTCCTTCTGTGCCCGGTCGAATTGACCGGGCGGAGGCTACTGCTCCTCCAACAACCGGTTGGCAAAGCTGTTCAGCGCCTCGCAGGGTTCATATGCGCAGCGGTAGCCCACCCCGTCGATGATGAGAAAAGGGTTGTACGCATTTACTTCCAGGGTGGTTCCGTCCGCCAGCGTCAGGGAGAACACGCAGCCCTGCCCCACGTATTCCGTATAAGAGTTGTCCTTCCGGTAAATCACCACGGCGTTGAGGTCGTCGGCCAGTTCCTCCACCTCTGTGATTTCTACCGTCTCACCCGGCGGTGTCAAGGTGACAGAGGCCGCCACGATGTCCTCCGCCGAGAGGTTCTTGAAGGGCCGCCGCCCCCATATCCCCGACAGCGCCAGCACAGCGGCTCCCACTGCCACGGCGCAGACGAGGAGCAGGAGGGCAATTCTTTTCTTTTTCATGGTGAGGCTCCTTTCGTTTGCTTTTTGTTTGAACAATCAGAGGAGCCGATTCGCGCAGAGAATGCTCTACTGTGCTTTCCACGATTCTATTTCCTCTGTAATTGTGCTTACCGGAATCAATGCTCCATAACGAAACCGCCCACGAAAATCTGCCCCTCCGCCTACAGTGATTCCTGCGATTTCCATATTTTCATTTAAAACCGCTCCACCGCTAAATCCCGGAATCACATATGCGTTTGTATACAGCACCTGATCCTTTCTTCCATCATCCGTTTCAAACATTTTCAGGTTTTTTGAAGTGATTTTCCCGTAATGATACTCCAGTACGGATTGATTTTCGCCGATGGCAATGATCCTATCACCGTATCCAGGATCAATAGACGAAAGATCCAGGCTCATAAATTCTTCATCAGAATGAAACTTCAATATGGCAATATCACTGTTTTCCGATATATATTCGATTTCCGCAACAGGAAACCAGGTGCAGTATTCCTCTAGGGAAAGAAACGATTCACTTGCTTCTCTTGCCTCACTCAATGACGGCGCATCTGAATTTAAAATATAATAGTAGGAGTGGATTGTTTCTGCCGCTTCTGTACCCTCAGACAGCGTATCTGAGGTATCATCAGAATCAACGACATGAGCCGCCGTTAGAACATAATAATATTGTTCATCGAAATCAAATATCACGCCTGTTGCAGTGTAAAAGAGATCGACGGATGTTATATTTTCTTCGACAGTCTCTTCATACAGCATGATCGTGACGTTAGCGGAGAGAACAGTATCATCCAGCTTTTCCTCCAAATCTGAATAAACTCTGGTCTTGCAACAATTTTCATATACCGTTGGGATAATAAAGAGCACAGCCGCCACAAATATAACAACAGCAACAACGCTTGCAACAAAGATGGATTTCCCCCTCTTTGGCGTTTCCATGATTTTTTTGTTCATTAAACATTACCACCTGCAACTTATGACTTACCCGGCATCCGTTTAGACAGAATCAGTTGTAAACGTCCCCGTCCCCAATGCGCCCGCTCTTTTCCTGGCAGACGGTCTGGTAGAAGGCGGCGTTGGTCAACTGCTGGTAGGGGGTCACGTAGAAGATGCCCACCAGCCCCAGAGTGATGGTGCTGAGGATGTCCCAGCCGATGAAGGACAGGTCCAGCACGAAGGCCCGCCACTTGTTGCCGTACATCAAATCGGCGCTGGCGGCAAAGACCTCCTTCCGGCTCATCTCCGGGCACTCGGCCAGCAGATAGGGGACCATCCGGTACTCGTAAGCCTTGACGATGCCGGGGAAGATGAACAGCAGCGACCACAGAACGATTTTCACGTCCCGCAGCAGCATAGTCTTGACGGTGGTGCCGTAGTTGCTGTCAAAGGCGCAAAGCACCTCCCGCACCTGGGCGGGGAACCGCAGGTTCACCAGGAAGAACCGGTGTGCGCCCACCGCCAGCGGGTTCAGCACGAAAATGTCCAGCACGAACACCACCGCCAGCGCAATGACCGCCGCCACGCCGACGAAAGTACCTAAAATACTGGAGACGGAGAAACTGCTGCCGCCCGTGCCGGTTCTAAACTCGATATAGGGGTCGATGTCGCCGTAATAGTAGCCGTCGTAATAGTAGTCGTCATAATAGTAATCGTCATAATAGTAATCGTCGTAATAATAATCGCTGGTATAGCTGTCGGTGGCTGCGGAGACAGCGTTGGACGCAGTGCTGCCCGCGGTCGCGCCGGTGCTGCCGCCGTTGATGAGCAGGACGAGCAGGCCCACCAGCACCAGCTTCCAGTAGTTGGTGCGCAGGGACGCCTTGGCCTGCATCTTTGAGGATTCTCTTGTCCGTTTCATTGTACGGGCCTCCTTTTCTGGGTTTGGGTTCTCTCGTTGCATCAGCCTTGCCGGTAATTTTCGGTGGGAAACCCCTCCACCATGCTAACGCATGGTCCCCCTCCCCTTTGCGGCTCGCATGGCCTAAAGGCCATAGCTCCCTGCATTTGCGCTAAAGAGGAATTGGCCATTCGGCCAGCGCTTCACAGGGGAGGCAAGGGGGGATAGTGCTTGACGGTGATGGGGTTTCTGTTGCAAGGCCGGATAAAAGGGAAAACCTCAACTTGAGGTCACCCGCACCGCTGAAAAAACGCGGAACGTGTGCCTCTTATCGTTTTAGTAATCATAGCACAATTCAGAGGGGAAGTAAATGAAAAACAGGTTAAATTTCGGTAACAGAACCTTTACAAATGGTTACAAAATCCGCCCGGACCGGGCAAATTTGTACTTGACAAACCCCGACTGTCTCCCTTATAATATCTTCCTGTAAGCGCACAAAGACTGCGAAGGGAAAAAAGACCCTGTGAGCCATTGCAGAGAGCCGCCGGTGGGTGCAAGGCGGCGTGGACGCAGGGGGATGCCTGTTCCCGGAGTTGACCGCCCGAACCGTTTGCGCAGTAGGGCTGTACGGCTGGACCCCGTTACCGGTCCGGGCCTTGTTAGAGGCTGCTGAGGGCCGTTGTGTGACCAACGGCTGAACCAGGGTGGTACCACGTTATGGTTTTGTAACGTCCCTGACCTTCTCGGAGGGTCGGAGGACGCTTTCTTTTTGCCCTCCTCGCCCCTCATCATTCTATCTCAGTTTTGGAGGAGTTTTCACTATGCACGGCTACGAAAAGTACATTCCCTTTGTCCCCCAGCCCATCGAAAACCGCACTTGGCCGGACAACACCATCACCAAGGCCCCCATCTGGTGCTCTGTGGACCTGCGGGACGGCAACCAGGCCCTCATCGACCCCATGAACATGGATGAAAAGCTGGAGATGTTCCATATGCTGGTGGACGAGATCGGCGTGAAAGAGGTAGAGATCGGGTTCCCCTCCGCCTCCGACACCGACTATGACATCTGCCGGGAACTGATCGAGGGCGGCCACATCCCCGACGACGTGACCATCCAGGTGCTGGTGCAGGCCCGTCCCCACCTCATCAAAAAGACCTTCGAGGCCATTCAGGGGGCCAAACACGTCATTTTCCACTTCTACAACTCCACCTCCACCCTCCAGCGGCAGGTGGTGTTCCGCACCGACGTGGCGGGGGTGAAGCAGATCGCCGTTGACGCCGCCGATTTGATTTACGAAATGGCCCAGCCCGTCATCGCCTCTGGCGTGGATCTGCGGTATGAGTATTCCCCGGAGTCCTTCATGGGCACCGAGATGGACGCGGCGGTGGAAATTTGCGCCGCCGTGCTGGACCACCTCCACGCCGACGAGGACCACAAGGTCATCCTGAACCTGCCCACCACTGTGGAGAACTGTATGCCCAACCAGTTCGCGGACGAGATGGAGTATTTCATCCGCAAGCTGCCCGGCCGGGAGCGGGCCATCATCTCCTTGCACCCCCACAACGACCGGGGCTGCGGCGTAGCCACCACCGAGGCTGGTCTGCTGGCCGGGGCCGAGCGGGTGGAAGCCTGTCTCTTTGGCAACGGCGAGCGCACCGGCAACGTGGACATGATCACCGTGGCCATGAATATGTATGTCCAGGGGGTGGACCCGGAGCTGGACCTGAGCCACATGGAGCGCATCATTGAGATGTACGAGCGCTGCACCAAGATGAAGGTGCCGGAGCGCCAGCCCTACGCCGGGGACCTGGTGTTCACTGCCTTTTCCGGCAGTCACCAGGACGCCATCAACAAGGGCTTCAACTACATGGCGGAGACCGGCACCGACAAGTGGATGGTCCCCTACCTGCCCATCAACCCGGAGGACCTGGGCCGGTCTTATGAGCCGGTGCGCATCAACTCCCAGTCCGGCAAGGGCGGCGCGGCCTTTATCATGCACCACAAGTTCGGCTTCGACCTGCCCAAGGCCATGCATCCGGAGTTCGGCGCGGTGGTCCAGGCGGAATCCGACCGTCAGGGCGTGGAGCTGAAACCGGAGACCATTTACCGCCTGTTCGAGCAGGAGTACCTGAAGGTGGACGGCCCCTATCGCCTCATCAGCAACAAGCTGGGCGCCACGGTGGAGAACGGCGTGGCTCATTCCCACTTCTACGGCAAGCTCCAGCACAAGGACACCGTCTTTGAGGTCATCGGCAACGGCAACGGCCCCATCGACGCCTTCTTCAATGCCATTCACGGGGAGCGGATGGACCGCTACCAGTTCATCGACTACAAGGAGCACGCCATCAGCCAAGGCTCCGACTCCATGGCCGTGGCCTATATCCAGCTACGCAACAAGGAGGGCGACGACATCTTCGGCGTGGGCATGGACCACAACATCTCCATGGCCTCCATCAAGGGCATCCTCTGCGCCATCAACCGGGGCAAGGCTTTGGAGCACCGGAAAGAGGCGGAGGCCGCTGCGAAAGCGTCCGGCGGTGAGGCGTAAGCACCACACTTGAGAAAAAATGCACACTGTTCCGGGCGTTTCCGCCTGGATTGACGGTTGCCAAACCCCGCAGGCTGTGTTATAATTTTAACAATTAAAACAGCAAAACGAACGGCACAGAAAAAGGAGTGGACGCCCCATGAAATGCCCTTTTTGCGGATATAACGACAGCAAGGTGGTGGATTCCCGCCACGCCGACGAGGGCGACAGCATCCGCCGCCGCCGGGAGTGCCTGAGCTGCGGCAAGCGCTTCACCACCTACGAGACGGTGGAGCAGGTGCCGCTGATGGTCATCAAGCGGGACGGCAGCCGCCAGGCGTTCGACCGGCAGAAGATGCTCCGGGGCATGATCCGGGCCTGCTACAAGCGGCCCGTCTCCACCGAGACGCTGGAGCAGATCAGCATTGAGATCGAGCAGGAGCTGCGCAACACCCTGACCCTGGAGGTCTCCGCGGAGCAGGTGGGGGAGTTGGTCATGGCGAAGCTGAAAGAGGTGGACGACGTGTCCTATGTCCGCTTCGCCTCGGTGTACCGCCAGTTCCGGGACATCACCACCTTCCGGGACGAGTTGGACAAGCTGCTCTCCCAGAAGTGAGAGAGCCTTCACTGAAAATTCCATATCTATTGAATTAAGACATGTACCAATCGACAAGAACTTTCCCCCCTTGCCTCCCCTGTGAAGCGCTGGCCGAATGGCCAATTCCTCTTTGGCGCAAATGCAGGGAGCTATGGCCTTTAGGCCATGCGAGTCGCAAAGGGGAGGAGGGCCGCCGCCTTTAGGCGGTGGCGGAGAGGTTCCAGCACAAAGCTGAGGAAAATGGATAGCCAGATAAGCAAAAACAAACCCGCACACCGGTTTTTGAAGCCCGGTGTGCGGGTTTTGCGTTCAGTTTTCACTTTGGGGCCTCCGGTGGAGCCGTGCCAGCGCCCAGTCCTGGAGCCTGTCGCCGTAGAGCAGCCCCAGCACAAAGAGGCACACCCCTGCTGCAACCACCAACGGCAGCGCCCAGGTGGGCAGGGAGAACAGCGAGGCCCCCATCGCCGAGGCCACGAACAGCCCCCAGTGGCGGGTCAGCAGGACGATGAGGGCGAAGCGCCGGTGGGGGATGTCTGTCAGCCCCGCCAGGATGCAGATCAGGTCGTCCGGGAAAAATGGGAACAGGAACACCAACACCAGAAAGCTGTCTCGCTTGCGCCCAATCAGGTCCAGGTATTTGGGGGGCAGCTTCCGGCTGGCGACCCTCATGGCCCAGTCCCGCGCCAGCGTCCGGGCCAGGGAAAAGGTGATGAGACTGCCCAGATTTACCGCCAAAAAGGTGAGGAGGAACCCCCAGCCCAGGCCGAAGCAGGCCCCGCCCGCCATGGCGGTCAGGTTGCTGGGGATGGGCGCGATGATGACGCTGGAGAGCTGCAACAGGAAAAACACCAGATGGGACCAGGGGGCGGAATCGGCCAGAAACTCCCGTAGGTTGTCCACACTTTTCAGGCTGTGGAGCGCGCCGGTTTTCCACAGAAAGAGGGAAAGGGCCAGCAGGAGGACGATGGCGGCGGCGATGGCGAAAAACCATTGTTTGGAATGTTTCGTGTTCAAAGAAGCCCTTCTTCCACAGGTTTTGTGAGTTTTGTGGTTGTATGGTATCATATTCGAAGGGAAATGAACAGGGTTTTTAATGAGTTTTAACAAAAGGTTCGAAATATTTATGGAATCTTCATGGTTGGACGGCATAGCCCCGCGCCCTTCCGCATAGGATTCACCAGCAAAGGAGGGAGTCAGGGATGGAACGGGAGCTTCCACTGTACGAAAACGGCGTTTTGCGGGGACACATCCTCTGCAAGGACGAGGGCTGTTACATGACCTTTTCGGTGGACGCGCCCCTCCTGGGGGGCGGCGTGAAAAAGGTCTGGCTGGTCTCGGACAGCGGCGGGCGGCTGCTGTTGGGGACGCTGGTCCCGGAGGGGCAGCGTCTCCGACTTCGGCGGCGGGTTTCCCACTCGGACCTCCGGTTCCGGGGCATGGCCGCGCCCACCTCCGGGCAAATCAATCCCCAAGAGGCCGCGCCGGGGTGGAGCAACCTGGCTACGCTGCCGCTCCATGACCCGGAGCTGTCCGCCGCCCTCGCGGGCTTGCAGGGCAGCTGGCGCAGGGACGGGGACAGTGTGGAGCTGCGCTTCCCCTGGCAGGTAGGGCAGGCGGTGCCTGTGGTCAGCCGCTTTTGCCTGGGTCAGCCGGGGGAGGGCTGGTGGCGGCTGCGGCTGAGTGCCGGGGAAATTGCCAGTGAGTAGCACTTTTCGACACAAAAACAGAACGCCTCCGCGCCGTTGCAGACAGCAGACAGCGCGGAGGCGTATTTTGTGTCGTTTAGTGTTTCGGTTCCGTTCCGCTCTCCTGCACCGTGGAGAGCAAAATGCGGTCGTTGTCAAATTCCTTGCCCGTGCCCACGCTGAACTTCTCCAGCAGGTCCTCCACGGTCATTTTGGCCCGCTCCGGGCCGGAGACGTCAAAGACGATGTGGCCGGAGTCCATCATCAGTGTCCGGTTGCCCAGTTCCAGGGCCTGGTGCATGTTGTGGGTGACCATCAGACAGGTGATGTTCCGCTCCGCCACGATGCGCTTGGTCAGGTCCAGCACCTTCTCCGCCGTGCCGGGGTCCAGGGCGGCGGTGTGCTCGTCCAGCAGCAGCAGCTTGGGGGTGACGATGGTGGCCATCAGCAGGGTCAGCGCCTGCCGCTGTCCGCCGGAGAGGAGGCCCACTGGGTTCTTCATCCGGTCCTCCAGCCCCATGTTCAGCATGGCTAAATGTTCCCGGAACATCTCCCGCTCCTTGGCGGAGACCCGGCTCAAAAAGGCGTGCCTGCCCTTAGAGGCCCGGAGGTAGGCCACCGCCAGGTTTTCCTCGATGGTCATGTTAGGGGCGGTGCCCTTCATGGGGTCCTGGAACAGGTGGCCCAGATACCGCGCCCGCTCGTACTCCGGCTTGTAGGTGATATTTTCCCCGTCCAGGGCCACCAGGCCCTCGTCGATGTAAAAGCCGCCGCAGATGGCGTTGAACAGGGTGGATTTTCCCGCGCCGTTGGAGCCGATGATGGTGATGAAATCGCCGTCGGGGACATCCAGCGACACCCGGTCCAGGGCGGTTTTCTGGTTGACGGTGCCGGGGTTGAAGGTCTTGGAGACGTTGGTCAGCTTCAGCATATTTTACCACCTCTTACCTTTCGGTCAGCCAGGGCGAACCAGACCGCCGCCGCCAGGCACAGAACGCCCAGCAGCACCGCCAGCGCACGGGAGACGGGCAGCAGCACCGCCCAGACCACACAGCCTATGGTCAGTACAGCCAGGAACAGCGTCATTAATCGGTAGAAGCTCCTGCCGGAGAGGGCCATTTTCTTCTGCTGGAAGTCGATGAGCTTTTTGATTTGAGGGGAGGCGATGGCCACGGCCACGATAAGGGCGGAGACCAGCTTCAGCGCGGAGGCGGGCAGGTTGAACCGCAGGGCGATGGCCACGATGACCCGGTACAGGCAACTGCCCAGCACCACGCCGATGGCCCGCAGGGGGATGGTCCCCCGGTTGCCCACCAGGGTCTCGCCGATGATGAGGGAGGCCAGGGCGATGGTCACCATGCCCGACCCCATGTTGATGTCGCAGGACTTTTGGTACTCCCCCAACAGGCAGCCCCCCAGCCCGGTGATGGCCCCGGAGATGCACAGGCCCACCGTGGTGGTGAAGGCCGGGTTGATGGAGGAGGACTTGACCATGTCGGCGTTGTCGCCGGTGGCCCGGATGGAGAGGCCCAGCCGGGTGTTCAGGAATTGCAACAGCAGCACCAGCACGACAGCCGTAAACAGCAGTCCCACGATGAGCTTGTAATAGTCCGCCAGGGGGGTGCCGGCGAGAGCGGATTTCATCATGGTGAAAACTGTCTCGGTGCTGTTCAGGCTCAGGGTGGACTTGCCCATAATGAGGATGTTGACGGTATAGAGGCCGGTGTTGACAATGATACCGGCCAGTAGGCTTTCGACCCCCAGCCGGGTCTGGAGGAACGCCGTCACGAAGCCGGAGAGCATACAGGCTCCCATGGCGGCGAACAGCGCCAGGATGGGGTGGCCCGCGATGGCCACCACGGAACCCACCGCGCAGCCCAGGGTAAAGCAGCCGTCGGTGGACAGGTCGCAGACGTTCAGCATGGAGTAGCTCAGGAACAGCGCCAGGGCCACCAGCGCGTAGATCACGCCCAGCTCCAGCGCGCTTTGGATGATGCTCCAGGTGATAAACATGGCAAAAACCGCCTCTTTTCGCTCAAAAGTCAGATTTGGTTATCCCTTTGACACAGCCACATATAATAGTGGCTAGCAACTAGTGATTAGTGGCTAGAAAGGGGAATTTTCTGCTTAAAATTCCTCATTTGTCGAATAAAATTAGCACCGGACGACAAGCACTGCCCCTCTTGCCTCCCCTGAAAGGGGAGGAGGGCCGCCGCCTTTAGGCGGTGGCGGAGGGGTTTCTGGCACAAAGCTGAGTAAAAGGGATACCCTGTAAGTCAAATAACACATTGGGGATAAGGGCAAAGGCTCTTATCCCCAAAAAAGTGCTGGAAATCAGAGAAAGTCAGAGCTTACTCGAACTCCTCCGCGGTCTGGATCTCCACGACCTCGGTGCAGAGAGGCGCGAAGGTCTCCTTGATGGTGTCCAGGTCGAAGCCGATGGCCTCGCAGGTCTCGGTGTTGATGGTGGCGATGCCGTTGTCGAAGGTCATGACGGGGGTGGTGGCGGGGTCAGCGCCGCTGACCAGCAGGTCCACTACCATGTCGGCGGTCATGACGCCCAGGTTGGAGTAATCCACGCCGTAGCCGCAGAATGCGCCGTTCAGGGCGAAGGAGTCCGCGCCGGCGTAGTGGGGGATCTGGGCCTCCTGGAGCAGCTCGTAGATGGTCAGCTCGGCGGTCATAACGGTGTTGTCAGAGGGGGTGAACACCGCGTCCACGCCGTCGGTGATGAGGCTCTGGGTGGCCAGCAGGATGTCGTCAGTGGTGGAACCGGTCTTTTCCTCATAGGCGATGCCGTTCTCATCGCACCACGCCTTGGCGTCCTCGATGGGCTGGGTGGAGGAATCCTGAGCGGTGTCGTACAGCAGGCCCACCAGCTCCAGGTCGGGGTCGGCGGCCAGCATCAGGTTCATGATGGCGGTGGTATCCAGCGCGTCAGAGGTGCCGGTCACGTTGCCGCCCGGCTCTTCCATGGATTCCACCAGGCCTGCGCCCACAGGGTCGGAGACGGCGGAGAACACCACGGGGATGTCGGTGTCCTCGGTAGTGGCCTGCATGACGGTGGCGACAGGGGTGGCCACGGCCACGATCACGTCCACCTGGCTGGCGACCATGTCCGCGCCGATCTGGTTCAGGACGGTGGCGTCGGCCTGGGCGTTGTCGTAGTTCACTTCAAAGGTGCAGCCCAGCTCTTCGCCCTTGGCGGCCAGCTCGGTCTGGATGTTCTCCACGATCTGGTTCAGGGAAGCGTCGTCCCCCCAGTTGACGATGCCCACGGTGTAGGTCTCGCCGGTGGCGTCGGTGGCGGCGGCAGCCTCCGCAGAGCTGTCGGCGGTCTTGTCAGCGGCGGCGTCCTCGGTGGCGGCAGAGGATGTGGTATCCTCCTCGGTGGTGGTGCTGGAGCTGCCTCCGCAGGCCGCCAGGCTCAGGGTCATTGCCAGAGCCAGCAGCAGGGCAAACATTTTTTTCATCAATAAGGACCTCCTCGATCTTTTTCAGGACGGTTACGGGAACAGAAAGAAAAAGCACCCCTCATCCCCACATCGGGACAAGAGCTGCTGCTTTCGCGGCGGCACCCAAACTGGCAACACTATGCCGACGGGAAGTACGTTGCTCCCGCAACGGTTTACCAAGGTTTAGTATAGCGGGGTTTTTGGTGTTTGTCAATGTTTCCAGCGGGGATTTGTGAGGAAATGCGGGATTTCCGGTCCGTGTTGGTTCGAACCAGGGTTCCAAGGATTGCATTTGAGGCCGCTATCGGATATGGCCCGGTTGCGCTCGTCGGCGTGCATGACAGCGGAGAGGATATACTGCTCACCGCCCACGATGTCACGGTGGCTTGATAAGCATTTGAATAGAATTGCCTGGCGTACTCATAGCCGCCATGATTGTGGAAGTAGGTGGAATTGACATCGAAGATCAGTTCCCCAAAGAGGCAGGCGTCAGCTTTCAGCCCATGGGTGGAGATGCCCTTTTCCTCGACCATAAAATCGAAAAAGGGAGCGTTGCAGAGTGATGTTCTGTAACGCTCCCTTTGGGTGTCCTGGGAGTATCCTTACTCGCAAACTAAATCAAATGATAACTATCTTAGACAGATACTCTGATTTGCCAGGGTTACATTTAACCAATAACCTATCTAAGGAATCTCTGATTAAGTAACTCCCAGCGTCTGGGCGGTATCTTTTACGCAGTCCTTCACTGAAAAATATTTGAATATACAGAGTGCTCCTGCGATTTTATATCTCAATTTGCGCAAAATATGCTTGCCCAACTATACAAAGCAATTTAGTCAACGAGTTCCCCAATCCAATTTTGTTATCTGAATCTCTCGGCCCATCCCCATCACAGAGAAACTTGATAGGAAGATGCGCTGGTATAATATGGCATAAAAAATTATTTTAATCCATGCAAAGTGTACAAAATTTCTTCCCCATTTCACTGAGCAAATACATACTTTTTTTCTCGAATAAAAATTCACATTTTTGCGGCATATATTGACTAAAGTCTGGATGCCTACGTAACTCCTCGTAATACGAATCCTCCACCAAATAGCTATCATAGTGAATTTCTACGAGTCCCAATCTGTGAAGGTTATCCAAATACTCCGGAAATTTTTGAGGATACTCACAATTTGCCTTATAGCAGATGTCACTAAAATAAGGTGATATATCTGCTGCGCCGCCAGAATCTACCTTCAATCGAAGCTTTAACATCGGCATCTTTGGATCATTATGGAGAATGGCAAGCATCTTGCATTCATCTGAGCAGAGCTGTTTAATGATCTCCACAAATGCTGGATGTTCGTCATAAACTTCGCTATTCATTGATGCACCAAGCAAATTGACAAACATTTCTCTTAATTCTGGCTTGTGAGATGTATAACGCATGGCTTCAATCAAAGGGACAGCAATTGCAGGATCTGGTGTGGCGATATTTTCCTTTTTTATTTTTCTTTTGGCAAAGTATTCCGGTATCGCAACATCCAGGTATTCTGCAATTTTATCATAACCCCAAACCAAGGCCGTAATCGGTGCTAATGCAATTCTCGTAGTACCTTGAAGGGCTTGCCCGACAGTACTCAGCGCCGGATGTGCTAAATCAGCATATAGTTCCTTCACTGGTAACTGTTTTGCAAGTTCTCCCCCAAAACTTTCTTTATTTCCATCGGACATTTTGCTCCTCCCATCTTTTTGATTTTTCTGGCTGCTGGTATTACAATATGACCTGCGCTTAATGGAATAGATGCTGCTTGTTTGGTATATGCGACATATGAAAGGAAGTAAAATGGGATTTTATTATTCCCACTCGCTCCCGGAAGGGGTATGTTAAACAAATTTGCATGGGTGATTTCACTCTGGCTATTTCTATTCTTTCCATTATTCAGATGGCGTGGGCTATCTGATTTTTTGTTGCCATGGAGTTACCGGGGTCAATCCGGCTCCCGGAGCCTGGCGGCAATGTCGGAGGCGCTGTAAAGCACACGAAGAACCGTCACCTTGCTGTCGCCTACCACATAAAAGGCGGAATAGTTGTCCACCAGTAGTTGGCGAATACCCTGCTCCTGTTCAGGTTGAGACTCCAGCAGTCGGCACCGTTCCGGCAGAATTTCCAGGGACTCAATTCCTTCAGCGATGCGGTTATACTGCTTTATGGCGGTATCCGGCGCATGGAATACGGTGGCTATGTGATTGTAAATAGCCTCCATGTCGCTCAACGCCTGGTTGGTAATCTCTATCCTATAATGCTTCATGCGTGGGATTCCCGGAAGTGTGCAAAGGCGGCAGAAGCGTCCTGGGTGTTGCCGTTATCCATATCATCAACGCCAGCTTGCAATGCGCTGCGGATCTCTGCGACTGACATCTGATCGGCGTTGACGGATGCAGGCGCTTTGGGTAACGATACCGAAAAGGGAATGCCGCCGGTCAGGGACACCTGCCGGAGAAACATATCCACCGCAGTCGCCATGGGGATACCCAACTGCTTGAGAACATCCTCCGCCTGCTGCTTGACCGTGGGATTTACACGAAGATTCAGAGTTGCTGTCTTTTCCATGGTATCATCTCCTTGCTTGTAATTGTAACGCAATTTGCGTTGATTGTCAAGGACGACTTCAAAATCAGAATATGCGCCATGAATAAATAAATCTTGTCACGTATACTATCGTTCCTATGCTGCTTGTTCCAGCTCATCCTCATATGATTAGCGGCTAAAGGCCGTGTACAACTTCCTGATCCAGAAAATGCTTTCGCTCCTGCCAATCTGGCATCTGATTAGAGAGAAACGCATAAAAGTGCTTGCTATGATTTGGGTAAAGGAAGTGAACAAGCTCATGTAAGACGACATAATCGATATAAGGAATGCGGGCCTTAATTAAATAGAAATTGAACGTCACAACATGCCTTGCGACACTACAGCTTCCCCATAAAGTTTTCATTTTCTTAATGGATACGCGCGGAACAGCTACACCGTATTTTTCAACGATTGGGTACCAGTGCATAACACGTTCCTCCAGGATCTGCCTTGCCTCCTTTCTCCACCATTTTTCAAACAGATATTGAACTCTAGCCTGATCATCCATTGAATGACAGCATATGTGTATGGTTTTTCCTTCCGAATATACGCTCTCTTTTTCGCACTGCGTGATGAAAAAGATCATATCTTCACCAAGCATTTTGATGGAATAGCCATTCCTTATTTCTTCAGTGGCAGCGTATCCAGTTGTCTTTTTGAAGGAGGCTAGTTTCCTTTCAATCCATGCGCTTTTTTCCATGAGAAATGATTCAGCCCACTCGTCTGATACTGCCTGTGGAATAGATAATATTACCTTTTGCTCCGGATAAACCTTTAGGCGGCACGTTTTCATCTGCTTGCGGTCGAGTTTGACCTCAATGACATCTTTTGAGCTTGGCAAAGTAACGTAAAGCGCGTCCATGATCAGTATCCCTTCTTTGCCACAAGCATAATCTCATCGATAATAATGTCAATTGTATCAAAAGACCAGTTCATCTTGTGATCTTCCATGTAATCAAAAAGCAAGTCATCCAGCGCCTTTTTAATATTCCTGTGAACAATTACGTTATCTCGCCAATCACGCTTTGTATGGGTGACAATGATCCTTTTGATTTCCAGTGCAAGAGTACCCATAGCATCTGAGAGATCCATTTCAATATCTCCAAGGGATTTCTTTATCCCTGAACAAACTGCACCATAAAATGCCTTTGCGTCACTGTCATCCGCAATGTTTTCTGGATATTTAGCTGCGCTTCGCCCGGCGCGAAAATCCTCGGCTATTCTTTCCATGGAGGAAAGGTATTTTTCGCTATCGCGTTCAGCCAGGTATTCCTCGATGGTCTTATTGATTCGCTCCATAAAGGTCATATACCGGATGGGATCCACAAAACGCTGGCTTTCAAGAACTTCAACTTGACGCGTCTGGATAGCCTCCGCTTTCGCTTCGTTGGAACCCAGACGAGCTAGCTGTTCCTCCATTTTTTCTTTGTTCGTGATGTCCAATGGCTCAATAATGATTCTGGCATCTTCTGCATTGACATAGGTATTCAATAACTGCCGTATTCCATCTTCATACCTTGAAAAGTTGACGCTGTCATTAAAACGCAGAGACACGCTGTCCTTCAGCTTCTTAAAAAACAGATAATCCTTACGATATATTTCAGCTTGCTCAAAACCAACAAGATCAAACAGCTCATAGCTGGAGTATAGGAAATCAACCATCTTGGCGAATGCAGATAATTTTTCATAAAAGTCTTTGCGAATTTCGTATTCACGCAACCGCTCCTGCCATACATTTGCGCTGGATTCGTCTCTGTCGATCCCATTGAAAATACCCCAAAGCGTCTGATAACAACGCTCTAGCTTTGCCTTTTCCTCCATTACTGTCGAAATTGCAGATTCAATTTCAGAACAGTCAAACAGATTCATGCCAGATTGCTCATCGCTATACAAGTCAAGCGCAGAATTCAATTTTTTGAATATGCCAATATAGTCCACCACAAGGCCGAAATCTTTCTCCTGGTAAACGCGATTGACACGGGCGATTGCCTGGAGAAGAGTATGATCCCGCAGCCTTTTATCTACATACAAAACGGCGGCGACAGGAGCGTCAAATCCCGTAAGCAGTTTGTCCTTGACGATTAATAGATCTATATCGCCTTCCGGGTCTGTAAACCGTCCTGTCACAGAATCCTCGTAGGCATCATAATTGTTTTTGAAAAGCGGATCGACCTCTTTTTTGAAAAAGTCAGCGATTATTTTAAGTGTTTGAGGTGTATTGCTCTCATCATTCCCTTCTTTTGCAGTGTTTGGTGTAATAACCACAGCAGGGGTGAGTCCGCCGAGATCCCGCAGCTTATAAAACATTTGTACAGCCTCCGCACGGGAGGAACAGGTCAATATTCCCTTGAAACCCTTGGGCTTTATATAGCTGATAAAATGTTCGTGCAGATCGAATGCAATCATGTTCAATCGAGCATCGGTCTGTGCCAATGCTACAAAGCGGCTGTACTTGACTTCCAAATCTTTGCGCGCTTCTTCCGGAAGCCCTACCGTAATATGTTTCAAATGAGCATTGATCTGTTCGCTGGTGACATGTTGGGGAACAACCCGGCCTTCATAGACGATGGGCACTGTCACTTTATCGTCAATCGCATCTTGCAAAGTATATTTATCAATGAGTGGCCCGAACTTAGCATAGGTATCCTTTGCGGGAACAATGGAGTGCTCTTTGCCCTTTGGCGGTTTTTGCATCAGCGGTGTGCCGGTAAAAGCAATTTTTGCGGCATTTGGCAAGACCCGATTCATATAAATGTTGAGTTTGCCATATTGCGTCCTGTGTCCTTCATCGATAAACAGGAATATATTTTCGCTGCGATTGCAATAATCCCGCTTGACGGCAGCTTCAAACTTGTTGACGAGGGCAGTTATGACGGTATTGCCGTCGTCCTGAAGCAACTCAATCAATCCCTTACCAGTCGTTGCCCGGTGAGGACTCATCTGTGTATGGATGAAATTATCCCTGATTTGCTTGTCCAGATTGATGCGGTCAGTCACCATCAGGAAGCGCGGGTTCCTGATAGGACTGTCCTTCTTCATGCTTTCGCGGATAATCATCTTGGTCAGCATAATCATGGTAATCGTTTTTCCGCTGCCCTGCGTATGCCACACGACACCATTTCGGGTATTTTTGCCATCCTGTCCAAGAATGCGCCGCATACACTTCTTCACCGCGTAATACTGCTTATACCGGCAAATTTTCTTCACATTGTTATCATAGATAATGATGTTGCGGATCAGATCTAGCAGACGCTCGGGGGGAAGCAGAGAGATAATCGCACGATCCTGTTCCTTGATTTGCCCATCAGGGGAGCATTTGCGGCACCAGTCATTCAGCCATTTCTTATCGTCTTCATGCCATGAGACAAAGTATTGGGCGGGAGTTCCGCAGGTGCCATAGAGAACCTTGTCTGGGTTCACAGCCAACACAAGCTGCACATAACGGAACAGATGAGGAATATAGTCTACCCCCCAATTACGGATATTCTGATTGACACCCTCCATCACGTCAACTCCGGATTTCTTACACTCAATCACAACGAGAGGTATGCCGTTAATTAAAACCACAATATCTGGACGAGCGAATTTTCCGTCCGGACGCTCCACCTCAAATTCGTCCGTAACCTGAAAGGTGTTATTTTCCGGATGTTCAAAATCAATGAAATTTAAATCAAAGGATTGGCGTGTGCCGTCTGGGAGCTCTTCCTCCATACTCTTACCGGAGCAAAGCAGCTCATAGATTTTTTTGTTTTCCGCATAAAGGCCCGCTGCACTGTGCTGATCTACCGCCTGCATTGCCTTGGCGATGGAACCGCCGGAAAAGAAACGCCGTTCAGCGCCGAACATATAACTCTGCTTACTCAAAAAAGTCCGCAGTTCTCCCGCAAACAGCACTTGTTTCCGGGAGTCTCTCTTTTGCTCGGCTTCGCTGCGGGGGACAATGGTATACCCCAGTTTTTCAATTACTTTCAGCGCACGCTCCTGAGATTCAGGCCGTTCGTTGAAAATTGTATGGTCAGGCATATCTTTTCCTTCTTTCTTGCTCAATGGCCCATTGCTTCTGTTTTTACACGGACGCGGCCGGTCAGAAGCAGCTGGGCCAGCGCTTCCTTTCCCCGCTGTAGTTCTTCCAACTCACGCTGATGAAGGGCGATAAGGTGGTCGAGGTCATGAAAAAACACTCCTATAGCCTGTTGCTCTGTATAAGATGGAAAATCAACAATCAAATCCTTGACGATTGCGCCAGACAAGTTTCCCTGTCCACCTTGAAGGTATGTTTCGACGATGGCTTGTTTGCTTTTGCGTAACCATTGGGTGAGGTACTCTTCATCATAACCAGCCACCGGTTTGATAGCTAAAATTGCCTGATTTATCGCTCCATTGAGCCTGGCACGGCCTACTTCGCCACTTGTTGCGCCATAAAGGGCATACAAAATATCTCCCTCAGAAACAAGCCTTGCAGACGAATTGTTCAGGCCGTCCTCGGTTATAAACAGTTCTGTCGAATCACTGTTAATTTCCGCAGATCGGATAAATGGAATTTGGCCATCATAATACGATTTAACTCCAACAGTTGGCGTTCCTCCTGAGAAAGATGTTGTAACATCTCCCAACTTACGCTGTTCCCATGCGTCTGTAAATCCGGGGAAACGTATCTCAGGCACATTACACCCGCTTTGTGGAAACATCTTTTGCAGGAAGAATCTTTTGAGCTTTTTCAGCCCCTCTATCTTCTCTTGCTGCAAGCTGATTACTTTGTCACACTGAACTAAAATCTCTGCAATTCTTGTCTGCTCCTGGATGGGTGGAAACGGCACTTCGCAGCTATAAAAATCTTTTCCAGTCAGGTTCAGCAAGCCGTCGTCTCTGACACCGTGATTGATTTTTGAACATAATTGCCTGTTCAAAAAGCCACTGAGGAACAGCTGATTATAGAAATCGGCGTTGCCGTCCATCATGCGGAAGCTCTCGAACACATTTGGAACTGCCGCTTCTTCACGGTCTTCCAGCCGATAGATGCAGCCCTGGGGAAATCGGTTTGAATTTCCTTTGTTGTATGAGAAGTCTCCTCTGTGCAGCACGATGTATTTTTCGTATTGCTTTCCCGACAACTCCTTGCCAAACTTCTTTGCCTGATTCACGAAACCAATGCCCGCAGAAATGCTCAACGTCTCATAGGCTCTGGCTCCGACCTGCTCAGACAAAACCTCCACTATCTCTGATAAGGGTCTGCTTCTCCAGTCAGCAGGGAGCACGCCGGCTTTGGTTTCCTGGAACATTTCCGGTGCTGTGTCTACCCGGATGGCTTCGATTTGTTTCTTTTCTGAGCCTTTCATCGTCTCAATCCTTTATATTCCTTGTGTAGCGCAGTAGCGAGGCTTGCATCACCAGTTGTAAGAAGTGCGATAGAGTATGCGGCAAATGATGCCGCACGTGTAAGAACTGTGCTTATGCCAACATTTGTTTGAGCCATGGGCATCATCTCCTTTGCTCTTTGATTTGTGAATGTGATGCAAACCGCTACTGTCTCCACAAATAAGTGGTAAGTGTGTTATTCTTAGTCGTTGCCGTCATTCAACTTTTTTCGTTCCTGTTCCCGCTCAATCTGTTTAATGCTTTTTGTCGGTGTAGGCAAATCTTCAGGCATTGTTCCTCCGAGTTCCTTGATGGTCTGCCGGACTTTCTTACCTACCTGATAGTGGGTGTCATAAGCGGCTTGCTTCCCCTGAATGTTTTCCCTTCGCAGTTTTTCATCCGTTTGCGTCGCACGGAAAAGGTTCGCAGCAAGCTCTGTACTTCCCATATGGTCGAGTATTTTCTGGCTTTGTTTGAGACCTTTGCGTTGATGGATTTCTTTGGCACCTAACCCGCCATACAAACCTTGGTATCCTTTGTTTTGAAAAATTGCGTAATCTTTGGGGGCAATGACACCGGCCATCTGTGCAGCCTCTGCCAAGGATTTGTTGTGGGCAATCATTTCATTGCGAATCGCCAGGCGCTTCTGATCTTCGGTAAGCTGCTCATAGTTATCTATAAGCTCCTGTTGTCGAGTTTTTACAGCAAAGTAGGTCTGACCGACAGCGATAACTTCCTTGCGTGGATCACCATTCATAACTATCAAGTAACAAGCATATCGAGAGAGCATAACATCGTCAATTTCGCGTTCTGCGCCTGAACCGATGTCGACCATTTTGCCAACGTCGGCAAAATGGTCCTCTACGCTATAACCGCTGTTCTTGCAAGCCAGCTTTGCACGTTCGATGGTGTCCGCAAATCGACGCCATTGAACATATTCCAGAACGACCTGCAATTCACGGGCAAGCCAGTATTCTTCGCCATATTCATTTGTATGTTTAATGCGCTCAAAGGTTTGCTCACTGTACTTCACAATATCACTCATAAGCCCAACTCCTTCAAATACTGTGCCATTTGTGCCTCTGCGATGGCAATTTCACCTTTCAATCTTTCGATATTTCCCTTCACTTCTTCGATATCCACCGGTTCTTCTTCCTCAAAGTTGTCCACATAACGGGGAATATTGAGATTGTAGCCATTCTCTCTGATTTCATCCAAGGTTGCAACATGTGCAAATCTCGCTTGTTCAGTGCGGCTCATATAAGCATCCACAATTGCATCAATATGAACTTGCCCTAATTCATTCTGTTTTGTCGCCTTGATGTAGCGAGGATTTCCCTCATCATCATTTTTGCTGGCATCAATAAACAACACATCAGTGGTCGGACGATTCTTCTTAAAAACCAGAATACAAGCCGGTATGGGCGTTCCATAGAACAGATTTTCCGGTAGGCCGATCACTGCATCCAAAAGGTTTTCCTCAATCACTCTCTGACGGATTCGCCCCTCTGCTGCTCCGCGGAACAAAACGCCATGGGGGGCAACAGCAGCAATCCGCCCATTTACAGACAGGCTGGCGATCATATGCAATAGGAACGCCCAGTCTCCCTTGCTTGCGGGTGGGACACCCCAATCGAAGCGATGGAACTTATCCAGGGACGCCTCCATCTGAAACTTTTTCTTGCCCGTTCCGCTGGCTTCACCTCCTGGATTAAATCCAGAAGCCCATTTATTCTTTGAAAACGGCATGTTGGCAACAATGGCATCAAATTGAAGCAAATTGCCGTCGGAATCCAGAAACAGAGGATTTGCGAGCGTGTCGCCCCAGCCGATTTTGGCATCGCGGATTTCGTGAATATACATATTCATCTTCGCCATTGCAACGGAGGATCCATTTACCTCCTGCCCATAGATAGCAACCTCCTTGCTGTTTTGCCGTCTGGCTGCTTTAATCAGCAAGGAACCGGAGCCGCAGGTGGGATCATATACCCGTTCACCAGGTTGGACATTGACGATACGGGCCATGATTTCAGAAACTGCCGCAGGTGTGTAGAAAGATCCCGCTTTTTTTCCAGCCATACTGGCAAACTGACCGATCATGTATTCATACGCATCGCCGATAACATCTGCGGGAACCTGTCCATCCTTGACCTCGATCTGTGACGGGCGCAGATTCAAAGAAACAAAGTCCTCTAAAAGATCTCGCAGAATTGCGTTTTTATGTTCTCGTGTTCCTAACGCATTTTCACTATTATAATCGACAGTGCTCAGAACACCGGCAAGTTGCTGATTATTATCAGCTTCGATCTGACGCATAGCCGCATTGATGATCTGGCCGATGTTATCCGAAAATCTGCTTTCATAAAGAGCTTGGAAAGACGCTTTTTCTGCAACAGTAAAGGGCAGGTATTTCTTCTGGCGCTCCAGGCGAGGGCCGGAGTATTGCGTCCTCAGTTCATCAAGTGCATCCTCATAGGAATCACTAAGATATTTTACAAACATAATTGGCAGAACATAGTCCTTGTAGTTTGCCGCATCGATCGTATCACGCAAGGTGTCTGCACCGCGCATCAAGGCATTTTCGATGTCTTTCTTTGTAGTCATTTCGCTGTTCCTCCAATTATGTTTTCAATTATGCGCTCTGTCAAGGATCGCTCCTGATCAATCAGTGACCGGTACAGACGTTCACGCTTCCGGCTAAGTTCGTCGATAGACACGACTTCTTTTTGAGTTTTGAGATCGGGGACAACAATCTGCAAATCTAAAATTGTTCCGATTTTAACAGTTCGCTGAGCGGTGCCACTTTCAATTTCTTTTACTCGTTCCTGGACACTCCTCTGTGCCAAATACAGACGGAGGTAACCCGGGATAATGGTCGTACTGTCCTTCACGCGAAGTATAGCTATCTGGGAAGGCACTAAGATGCCCTGGCTATCTGTCGTAATAAGAACCGGGAATAGCGGGTATGACAACCTAACAGCTACATCGCCGGTTTGAGTAAAAAGAGCATCTTCTAGCGGCTCAGTAGCATAAAAATATTCCAACTCTGCATCATCAACATATCCATCTTCATTTAACGACCGAAGTGTGAGTCGCCTATAAACACGGGAATACTCATCTGGACTCTTTGCCTCTTTGCGGCTTAACACGATGCCACCTTGTGCATCGACAACATCAGATACTTTTACATTCATAGTTTTGTCCCTCGAGAAGAGAAATAGCCCGCCCACATCAGGGCGGGCTATCCAGTCATTAGTACTTGTGGCTTTCAGGGCAACAGTATGCACAGCCGTCTACTTGATAGAAATACTTTCGTGCTGCCATAACAGCAGCCTGGGACGTTGCAAAATCGCCCAAGTAGATTCTGTTCGCCGCATTTGGCAACCATAGACAAGTAGCACGATGGACTTCGTGGTCGCCATTGGGCTGCGCATTCTTGTTAACGTAGAACTGCATTAGCTTGTCCTCCTATTACTCAAGAGTAACAAGCCCACGTTGACAAATCACCAATTCTTTGATAAAATAAGAACGTACAATTTTGGGTCTACGCGGGAAGCTCTCAGATGCAGCTGCAACTGTTTCTGGGAGCTCTTCTCTTGTCCACAATTATAATATCACGTGGCTTGCAGGTTGTCAAGCGTTTTTCTGCGTAATATTTTAATATGACTGAAAATACCACGTGAATGTCTCTGCTGCTTTTCAGTTGTGGCCATCCATCCTTTATAGGCAAAACGGAAATATGCAGATAGAATAACCAGTAAAAAGGCTGCCGCTCCATAATTGTATCGGGCAATCATAGAGCGGCAGCAACGATTCATTTTAATTTTCTAAACTGTGGGTTCCAGCCATATCCCTGGCATACTGCTCCAGTTCGCCGGAGAACACCAGGTTGGCGTAGGTCGCAGGCTCATTATAAATCAGCCAGTCGATTTCCGTCTGCATGAGGACTGTGGGACAAATCTCGTCGTCTACCCCTGGGGTGTAGATACTGATTTGGCTACCATCCGTGTACCTGATCTCCACGCTGGCGGTGTCGATATTGAATTTGCAGGATAACACTTTTTTCATATCGCTGATTCCTCCCTATAATTACCGTTCAAGCCGTTCTCCTTCGCCCACTCGCTCTGCTTCTGCCGCCGCTCCTGGGAGTAGGGCTCTGTAATGCGAATAGACACCCTGGCACGGTCAATGTCATAATATTTCCCGTTATACTCATCGTCCTCCACCAACTGACAAAGATTGGGATGCCTGGCGCTGAACTCCTCCAGTCGCTTAATCAGTCGAAGGTCGTATGTGCGGATATGGGCAACAGGGTCGTCGGCGTTGTAAAACAACTCTGTGTCCTTCTCCCGTTTGTGTAAGCCTTTTATCATCAAATTTACCTCCGAATTTCTAAAAATTTTGTAAGAGTGGCATTTTGAGGGATATTTCCCCGATTCAAGAATTGGCGTTTTCGGGATTTTTCAAATAGGAGCAGCCTCAATGAAGCGGAGTTCGTTTCGGGGCTGCTCCATTTGAAATTTGGGGATTTTCCCAATTTAAGCGTGAGCCTTACCGTTCCACGCTGTGTTGGTGCGTTCTGGCAGGCTGACATCTCTGAGGGATTTCTCTCTCCTGGATTATCTTCCGCAAAAAGTCCGCCACCCGTTCCGGGGCTTTCTTCACAGCGGCAAGGTAGTCCTGCACCTGGTCAAGCAGCTTTTTATACCGCCGTTTCCAGATACCGGCGTCCTTCTGGCACGAGCGACCTTTTCCTCTAGCTCTGAAACCCTACGATTAGCTGTCACGCCTTTTTTGGCAAGCTCCTTGAGTTCCCTGGCCTCATCGGGTGCAAAGGCAATGTTGCCGGTCAGCGTTTTCTTCCCCATTGAGTCGATCTTCATGAAGGTCATTGACTGCGTGCGGAGCGCCCGTTCAGCCTGGGTCATTTTCTTTTCAGCGGCGTCGGCGGCCTTCTCTGCTTTGCGGGTATCGCTCTCCATCTGTTGAATGGCATCATGCCCGGAAGTAAGCTGCTGCTGTACCGCCGCCAGTTCCGTACCGGATTGTTGAATCTGCTCTGTTAAACCATCCAACCGCTTCTCCTCCTGCATGACCTTGAACTGGATCACGGTCAGATGCTCCTCATTGCTGCCACGTTCGCCCCGTTCCACATCGGTGTAACCGGCGGCCCTCATGTGCTGAAAAAAGTCGTCCTGCAACACGGAGTAGGACTTCTTCAATACCGGTTTACCATTCCTCTGTAGGATAGGATTCCCAGCCTCGTCCAGCGCAGGCTTTGACAGCAACTTCTTACTGCTACTGACCTGCATGATCGTCTCCTTGACGGTGCCGACCAGCGACTTGTCCTTACACCGCTTCGACCATAGAATCTGCTTCTCTACTACCGGGACATAGACCACATGGAGATGGTAGTGATACACGTCCTGCCCAAGCGCCTCGGACATAGCCCGGTTGCGCTCATCGGCGTGCATGACGGCGGAGAGGATATATTGCTCACCGCCCACAATGTCCACGGCGGCTCGATAGGCGTCTGCGTAAAATTGTCTGGCGTATTCGTAGCCGCCGTGATTGTGGAAATAGGCGGAGTTGACATCGAAGATCAACTCCCCAAAAAGATGGGCATCCGATTTCAGCCCACGGGTGGAGATGGTCTTTTCCTCGACCATTGCATCAAAGATTGTCTGCTTCGACATTAAGGAGCTTGGCAAACAGCTGAAAAAGCTGGGGATGCTGATTGTACAGGATCAGGTCTGGAACCGTGTCACCATCAACCGGAACAGCAATAAATCCACGCGGTATTACATTGACGAGTTTCATCTGCTTCTGAAAGAAGAACAGACGGCGGCGTACAGCGTGGAGATCTGGAAAAGGTTCCGTAAATGGGGCGGTATCCCGACAGGCGTAACGCAGAATGTGAAAGTGCGCCCAGATAGGGCTTTATACAAAGTGGCGTAGGTGCCACCGCTTACGA
>JAJPXR010000199.1 GCA_021205375.1 Clostridiales bacterium
CCGATGCCCATTTGGGCGCACTTCTCCCGGAGCCGTTGGGCGTCCCCCGCCCCCCGGTCGCCAAACCGGAAGTCGCAGCCCGCCACCACGTAGACGGCCCCCAACTCCCCGGCCAGGTAGTCGGTGACAAACTCCTCCCAGGGCTGGTGCATCATTTTCTCGTCAAAGTGGGCCAGAATCACGTCCTCAATGCCGTAGACGTGCCGCATGAGCCAGACCCGGTCCTCGTTGGCGTTGAGCAGGGGGATGGGCTGCGCCGCCAGCAGCGCGCTGGGGTGAACATCGAAGGACATGGCGCTTGGGGTCGCGTCCAGCTCTTTGGCCTTGGCCGTCACCGCCCGAAGCAGCGCGCCGTGGCCCAGGTGAACGCCGTCAAAAAAGCCCAGCGCAATGACCCGCCGTTTTTGTTCCATAGGGATTTCCCTTTCTTTTTTGAGGCTCTGAGGAACCTCCATTTAGAAATTTTCCCTATTGTACCACGATGCAAGGCGGCTTTCAATGCTGCGTATGTGAATTTTTTTGAGGATTCCTTTTATCTTACCGTGTGCCAAAACCCCTCCGCCACCGCCTAAAGGCGGCGGCCCTCCTCCCCTTTCAGGGGAGGCAAGAGGGGTGGTCAATTACATTACGGAAATTTTTACAAAAACAGTATCATATTGCGCAAGGGAGCCGGCTAAAGGACAAACATTGGCCGCCAAGGCTGCACCTGATTCAAAGGGATAACCATTTTTTATCAGGTATCTATAGTGACGTAGTAAGCGGTTCCCGTTTCCTCGTCGAACACGCACAGCGAGACGTTGGTACTGTACTCGCTGTCCTCACCCCGGCTGACAAACATCCACTTCCCCTCCGTGATATCCGGCAGAGTGAAGCAGTCGCTTTCCCACTCCAGCAGGGTCTCCACGTTCTCAGACAGAGGAAGGTCGTTCCAGTTTGCGGTCAGCGTCGCCGCGTCCTCGCCCAGCGTCACCTGGTATAGGGCGTCGCCGTCGCCGAACCAGCCGCGATCGTTGTAAACCTCCTGGAGTTGGACATCATCCTTTGCGTAATCCAACTGGAAGGTGGAGAGAAATTCGCTCTTTTCGCTCCCCGTCCCGGTCATGGTCGTTACAAGTGCAATGATGAGCAGCAAAATCACCAAGACTGCGCCCACCGGAAGGAGCCACTTCTTCTTTGTCAGATGCATTGTCGTACCTCCTGTTTTCTGTTCATACCATTTTGTGTGGTACAAATAGAATTATAATCCATCAGATGCGCTGTGTCAAGGGAGTTCTCACTTTGCATATGGCGGTCAATGATGAAACGCCGCTGACATTTTAAGCACTACCCCTCTTGCCTCCCCTGAAAGGGGAGGAGGGCCGCCGCCTTTAGGCGGTGGCGGAGGGGTTTCTTCCGCAAAAAAGACAGACCCGCAGTCCGCAGGTCTGTCTCTCAAATTTGCTTAGGGAAAGAATTTCTTCTTCTTTTTGCCCTCTTTGGTGGGCCGGTTGCCCATGGCCTCGTCGTAGGCAATGAGCGCCTCCCGCTGGGCGGGGGTCAGGTTGGTGGGAACCTGCACCTGAATGGTCACCCACTGGTCGCCCCGCTGGTCGCTGCGCAGCCGAGGCATACCCTGGCCCCGGAGCCGGAATTGTGTGCCAGGCTGGGTGCCTGCGGGCAGCTTATACTTCACCTTGCCGTGGACGGTGGGAATTTCCAGCTCCGCCCCCAGCGCGGCCTGGGCGAAGGTGACGAACTGCCGATAGTAGATGTCCGCGCCGTCCCGCTCGAAGTACTCGTGGGGCTGGACGGTGATGAACACCACCAGGTCGCCAGCCGGTCCGCCGTTTTTGCCGGCGTCTCCCGCGCCGCGAATGTTCATGCGCTGGCCGTCGTCGATGCCCGCGGGGATCTTGACGGTGATCTTCTTGCGTTTGTAGACCAGGCCCTTGCCCCGGCAGGACTTGCAGGGGTTGTCGATGATCTGGCCGGTACCCCGGCAGCGGTTACAGGTCTGCTGGGTGGACATAACGCCGAAGGCGGTGCGCCGCTGGACGTTGACAACACCCGCGCCGCCGCAGTCGGGGCAGGTCTGGGGCTGTGCGCCGTCGGCGCAGCCGGTGCCGTGGCACTCCGGGCAGTTCTCCAGCCGCCGGGCCTCCACCTGCTTCTCGCAGCCCTTGACGGCCTCCATAAAGCTAAGGGTCACGTCCGCACGGACGCTGTTCCCCTGCTGAGGGGCGTTGGCCCGCTGCTGACCGCCGAAGCCGCCAAAGCCGCCGCCAAAGCCACCGCCCCCGCCGCCGAAGATGGTGGAGAAGATGTCGCCCATGTCGAAGCCGTCGAACCCGGCGCCGCCGGCCCCGGCTCCGGCCCCATAGTTGGGGTCTACCCCCGCGAAGCCGTACTGGTCATATCTGGCCCTCTTGTCCTCGTCGGAGAGGATCTCGTAAGCCTCGTTGACCTCTTTGAACTTGGCCTCCGCCTCTTTGTCGCCGGGGTTCATGTCGGGATGGTACTTTTTGGCCAGCTTGCGGTAGGCCCGCTTCAGCTCGTCCTGTGACGCGCTTTTGCTGACGCCCAGTACCTCATAATAATCGCGTTTTTCGTCTGCCATAATCAAACCCTCTCAAAATAGAGATGTAAAACCCTTTTGAACACTGATTTTCCTTTGTGACCAACCCTCTTCTTCTGCCTTGAGATGAAACCCCTCCGCCACCGCCTAAAGGCGGCGGCCCTCCTCCCCTTTCAGGGGAGGCTAGAGGGGTGGTCAGTTACCGAATGGCAGTTCTCTGTGGAAAACTTGTACTATGCTGAGCAAAAACGCTGACCAAACAGCAAGCACTATCCTCCTTGCCTCCCCTGAAAGGGGAGGTGGCGCGGCGTGAGCCGCGACGGAGGGGTTTCCGTCGGAATCACTGACAGGGCTGATTCAAGAGGATAACCATACAATTTTACCCTTTTGGGAATCTGTCGATAAACCGTCAACAGGGGACGGGGCATCCGCCCCGCCCCTCTGCCGGTCAATTCATGTGCATTGCTTCCCGATGGAAGTTATTTGTCGTCGTCCACCACTTCGTAGTCGGCGTCATAGTAGTCGTCGCCGTTGCCGCCGTTGTTTCCGTTGTTGCCGGACTGACCCGCGTTGGGGTCGTAGCCCGCGCCAGCGTTGGGGTCATAACCCGCACCGGCGGCGTTGGGGTCGCCGCCCGCCTGCTGGTACAGCTTGGCGGAGATGTCGTAGAAGGTCTTGGTCAGCTCGTCGGTAGCGGACTTGATGGCGGCGGTATCGGTGCCCTTCAGGGCGTCCTGGAGCTTGGACTTGCCCGCCTCGATCTGGCTCTTCTCGCTGTCGGAAATCTTGTCGCCCAGCTCGGAGACGGTCTGGTCGCACTGATACAGAAGCTGGTCGGCCTGGTTGCGGGCGTCCACGTCCTCCTTGCGCTTGGCGTCCTCGGCGGCGAACTGCTCGGCCTCACGGACAGCCTTGTCGATGTCCTCCTTGGACATGTTGGAGGAGGCGGTGATGGTGATGTTCTGGCTCTTGCCGGTGCCCTTATCCTGGGCGGTGACGTTGACGATGCCGTTCACGTCGATGTCGAAGGTGACCTCGATCTGAGGCACGCCGCGGCGGGCGGGAGCGATGCCGTCCAGGTGGAACTTGCCCAGGGTCTTGTTGTAAGCGGCCATCTCACGCTCGCCCTGGAGGACGTGGACCTCAACGGAAGTCTGGTTGTCGGCGGCGGTGGAGAAAATCTGGCTCTTCTTCACGGGGATGGTGGTGTTGCGCTCGATGAGCTTGGTGAACACGCCGCCCATGGTCTCGATGCCCAGAGACAGCGGGGTCACGTCCAGCAGCAGGATGTTGCTGCTGTTGCCGGTGGGGTCACCCAGCACGCCGCCCTGGATGGCAGCGCCCACGGCCACGCACTCGTCGGGGTTGATGCCCTTGAAGCCGTCCTGCCCGGTGATCTTCTTCACGGCGTCCTGGACAGCGGGGATACGGGAGGAGCCGCCCACCAGCAGGACCTTGTTCAGGTCGGAAGCGGACAGGCCCGCGTCGGACATGGCCTGGCGCACGGGGCCCATGGTGGCGTTGACCAGATGGGCGGTCAGCTCGTTGAACTTGGCGCGGGTCAGGGTGACGTCCAGATGCTTGGGACCGGTGGCGTCGGCGGTGATATAAGGCAGGTTGATGTTGGAGGTGGTGACGCCGGACAGCTCGATCTTGGCCTTCTCGGCGGCCTCTTTCAGGCGCTGCATGGCGACCTTATCCTGAGACAGATCGATGCCGTTGGTGCGCTTGAACTCGGAGACCAGGTAATCCATGATGCACTTGTCGAAGTCATCGCCGCCCAGACGGTTGTTGCCGGCGGTGGCCAGCACCTCGATGACGCCGTCGTCGATGTCCAGCACGGACACGTCGAAGGTGCCGCCGCCCAGGTCGTAGACCATGATCTTCTGGGCCTCTTCCTTGTCGGCGCCGTAGGCCAGAGCCGCGGCGGTAGGCTCGTTGATGATACGCTTCACGTCCAGACCGGCGATCTTACCGGCGTCCTTGGTGGCCTGACGCTGGGCGTCGGTGAAGTAAGCGGGCACGGTGATGACGGCCTCGGTGACCTTCTCGCCCAGGTAGCCCTCGGCGTCGGCTTTCAGCTTTTGCAGCACCATGGCGGAGATCTCCTGGGGGGTGTAGCCCTTGCCGTCGATGTTCACGCGGTAGTTGGAGCCCATCTCACGCTTGATGGAGATGACGGTGCGGTCGGGGTTGGTGATGGCCTGGCGCTTGGCCACCTGGCCCACCATGCGCTCGCCGTCCTTGGAGAAGGCGACGACAGAGGGGGTGGTGCGGTTGCCCTCGGCGTTGGCGATGACAACAGGCTCGCCGCCTTCCATCACGGCGACGCAGGAGTTGGTAGTACCCAAATCAATACCAATAATTTTAGACATAACGTAATTCCTCCTAGAATCTATGAAAAGTGTTTTTTTACAAATGGAATTGGTTGTTGGTGTTTTCTATTCTGATGATCTCTTTTGTTCACCTTTGAGATGAAACCCCTCCGCCACCGCCTAAAGGCGGCGGCCCTCCTCCGCCGTCAAGCGGCACTTCCGCTTCGCTCCCTGCCCTTTCAGGGGAGGCAAGGGGGATAGTGCTCTTCGAATGGTGAGGCTGCCTTTTCAGCGCTGCGCTTTTGTTTTGCAGTACCCGGCTAACAGCTAATGGCTAACAGCTCCTAATTTGCCACCTGGACCATGGCGAAGCGGATGACCTTGTCACCCATCTTGAACCCGGTCTGAAAACAGGCCGCAACGACATTCTCCCCCAGTTCGGGGTCCTCAATGTGCATGACGGCGTTGTGCAGGTTGGGGTCGAAGGGCTGGCCCACCGCGTCGATGGGGTGGATGTCCAGGCTCTCCAGCACCTGTTTGAGCTGGTTCATGGTCATCTCCACGCCTTGGAGAAAGGCGGTGTCCTCGGTGCCGTGCTGGAGCGCCCGCTCCAGGTTGTCGTACACCGGCAGGAAGGCGATGGCGGCGTCGGCCTTGGCCTTGCTGTAGGCTTCGGTCTTTTCCTTGGCGCTGCGGCGTCGGAAGTTGTCGTACTCCGCCCGCAGATAGAGGAAATCCTTTTCCTTGTCCTTCAGCGCCTTCTGCGCCGTCTCCATCAGGTCGGAAATGAACTCGGAGAGCGCCTTGTTGGTGAACGAAGTGTTCAACAAGGCGTTGAGCAA
>JAJPXR010000237.1 GCA_021205375.1 Clostridiales bacterium
GGAGTTTTGTTGCGCAAGCAACAAAATAAATTGAAATCCGTGCTTTTAGCCGGGCGTGTACCGGCAAAAGCACACAGGGAGGCCCCAAACGTGCGAGCGCAGCGAGTGCGCTGCCGGGGCCGCATTTTCGACCAAAATCACGGATTTTGGTCGAAAAATCAAAGACTGCCCTTGGTGGACAGCACATCCTGGATACGCTCGTCGTACTGGGTGGCCTGGTCCAGCGCCTTGGCAAAGGCTTTGAACATGGCCTCCATGATGTGGTGGTCGTTTTCGCCGTACAGCACCTTGATGTGCAGGTTCATAGCGGCGGAGTAGCTGACGGCGTAGAAAAACTCCTTGGCCATCTGGGTGTCCATGCCCCCCACGCTCTGGTTGGTGAAACCCCCGTCAAAGACCAGATAGGGCCGCCCACTCAGGTCCACCGCGCATAGGACCAGTGCCTCGTCCATGGGTAGGAGACAGCTCCCGTAGCGGCGGATGCCCTTTTTGTCTCCCGCCGCCTGGCGAATGGCGGTGCCCAGCACAATGCCGGTGTCCTCGATGGAGTGGTGGCAGTCCACCCAGGTGTCGCCGTCGCAGTCCACCGCCAGGTCAAACAGGCCGTGGCGGGCGAAGCCGTCTAGCATATGGTCAAAAAATCCGATTTTGGTGTGAAGGTCGCTCTTGCCTGTGCCGTCCAGGTTCAGGGTCACGCTGATTTTGGTCTCTTTGGTGTTGCGTTCCACCGTTGCGGTTCGTTCCATGAAAATTGTCCTCCTGTTCGGTTAATTACCTGCCTCCCGGCACAAACAGCACACTCTTCCGCGCCGTTCCGCTGGTCGGTTCCGGTGTGGCGGTGTTCTTGAGCCAGTCCGGTTTGTTGCGGTGCTTGACCCCGGAGACCAGGCCCATAATGACGTAGTTGGTGATGATGGAGGTGCCGCCCAAACTGAAGAAAGGCAGCGTCAGGCCGATGGTTGGCAGGATATAGAGGCACATACCGATGTTGATGCCCACCTGAGCGATGAACATGCCGGCGAAGCCGAAGCACATCAGAGAGGAGACGGTGTCCGGCGCGGTGACGCCCACGTAAATGCACCGGAGGATAATAGCCGTCAGAATACCGATGACCAGCAGCGCCCCCAGCAGCCCCCACTCCTCGCAGCAGGAGGAGAAGATGAAGTCGTTGAACCGCTGGGATAGCTTGTTGTTGATGGTGGACTGGGTCATAGCCCCTTGCATATAGCCCTGACCAGTGAGACCGCCGGAGCGGATGGCCAGCAGAGAGCGGCTCTGTTGGAAGCCTATGCCCAGGGGGTCATAATCGTGGTCCAGACAGCAGAGGATACGCTTTTTCAGGTAGTTTGTCTCCGGCAGGTAGTTCCACAGGCGATATCCGCCGTAGCCGATGACGGCGAAGCCCGCCGCGAACCACAGGGGATGCAGTCCCCCCACCCACAGCATGACAGCGAAAATCGCCACGTAAATCAGGCAGGTGCCCGCGTCGCTGGAGATGACGTAAATCAGCCCCACAAAGTACAGCAGCGCCGCGCAGAACAGCATCACGGAGACGATGTTGTTCATCCGCTTCTTTTCCTTGATATACGAAATCAGTTGCGCGAAGAGGATGGTAAAGACGATTTTGTCCATCTCGGCGGGCTGGAGGGTGAAGGGGATCAGCGGCAGGGAGATCCAAGCCCGGTTGCCCATGTCGTCGCCGGTGCCCAGGGGGATGAGCAGCAGCAGGAAGATGGTTGCCCCTGCCAGCAGCCACTTCCACTTGCTGCAAATCATTTCCAAATCCAACTGACTGACCACAAAGTAGAGGACAATGCCAATGCACATGGCAATGGCCTGTTTTGCGGCGGAGGAATGGAGGCTGGCCCTGTAGCGGGTCGCGGAGTAGATGAGTACGATGCCAAATAAATTGGCGGCGACACAGAGGGAGAGAAGAATATGATCGGCCTGTTTCAGAGCGTCCAGCACCAAATCACGGAGGGCAGACATGACGCCACCTCGTTTTCTTTTGAGATTGGTTCACATTCTACCACAGAACGGGGATTCTGTAAAGACGAGGCCGCGCAATTTGCCTCATTTGCTCCTCCATGCCCATTGGAGGTGGAAACTGCCCGGCAAATGTGCTACAATGACGGAAACGACTGAAAAAGAGGGGAGAGGGAACGCATGAACCGACGCAATGTCCGCACCGCCGCCGTGACCGCGCTGCTGGCCGCGCTGTTGGCGGCGGGGCTGATTTTAAACGTGAACACCGGCGCGGTGGACATCCCGACGGGGGAGATTTTCGCCCTGCTGGGCAAGGGCCTGCGGCTGCGGCTGCTGGCGTTGCTGGAGCCTGACCGGTACGGTGAGGCGCTGACGGCGTTCCTGACCGGTTCAACGGAGGCTCGGGTGCTGTTTTCCATCCGCCTGCCCCGGCTGCTGCTGGCGGCGGTGCTGGGGGGCGCGCTGGCGGTGTCCGGTTTGCTGCTCCAGTCCTTTTTCCGCAACCCCATCGCGGGGCCGTTTGTGCTGGGCATTTCTTCCGGCGCGAAAATGCTGGTGAGCGTCACCATGATCTTCCTGCTGAAAGACATCGCCACCATGAACTCCGGCGTGATGGTGCTGGCGGCCTTCGCCGGGTCGCTGCTGGTAACGGGGGTGGTGCTGCTCTTCGCCCAGCGGGTGCGCAATATGTCCATGCTGCTGGTCATCGGCATTATGGTCAGCTACCTCTGCGGCGCGGTGACGGACTTTTGCGTCACCTTCGCTGACGAGCACAACGTCGCCAACCTGACCAGTTGGTCCATGGGCAGCTTTTCCGGGGCAAGCTGGAACGCCGTGGGGGTGTCCGCGGCTATTTGCCTGCCCTGCCTGGCTCTGGCGTGGCTGCTGGCAAAGCCCATCGGGGCCTATGCCCTGGGGGAGGGCTACGCCCAGAGCCTGGGCATCCACGTCCGGGCCTTCCGGGTGTGCCTGATTTTGCTGTCCAGCCTGCTGTCCGCCTGCGTCACCGCCTTCGCCGGGCCCATCTCCTTTGTGGGCATCGCAATCCCCCACATCACCAAAAGCCTGCTGAACACCTCCCGCCCGGCGGTTGTCATCCCCCTGTCCTTCCTGACCGGAGCGGTGTGCTGCGTCTACTGCGACCTGCTGGCCCGCACCGCTTTCGCGCCTACGGAGCTGGCCATCAGCACCGTGACTTCGGTGTTCGGCGCGCCGGTGGTGATCTACATGATGGTAAAACGGAGGGGGCGGGAGCAATGAGCTATTTTGAGACAGAAAACCTGGCCGTGGGCTATCGCGGGAATATCCTCATCCACGGTATCAATATAACGCTGCAAAAGGGGCAAATTCTCACCCTCATCGGCCCCAACGGGGCGGGGAAGTCCACTATTTTGAAGTCCATCACCCGCCAACTGCGAACGATCAGCGGCAGCGTCTACGTCCAGGGGCGGGACGTTCATCGCTGGAGCGCCAGGGAGCTGGCAAGCCACTTGGCGGTGGTGCTGACTGACCGGGTGGACCCGGAGCTGATGACCTGCCGGGAGCTGGTGGCTCTGGGGAGATACCCCCACACCAACGCCGTGGGCAAGCTGACGGCGGAGGACCGCCGCAAGGTGGACGAGGCCCTGGCCCTGGTGGGAGGGGAAGAACTGGCGGAACAGGAGTTCTCCACCCTCAGCGACGGACAGAAACAGCGGATGCTGCTGGCGAGGGCCATCTGCCAGGACACCGAGGTCATCGTGCTGGACGAACCCACCGCCTACCTGGACATTCGCTATAAGGTGGAGCTGCTGGACGTGCTGCGCCGCCTGGCAAGGGAGAAGGGGACTACCATCCTGCTCTCCCTCCACGAAATCGACCTGGCCTATAAGGTCTCAGACCAGTTGGTGTGCGTCAAGGGGGACACCATCTCCCGGTACGGCCCGCCGGAGGAGGTGCTGGCGGGGGACGCCGCTCAGCGGCTCTACGACATGGAGCGGGGCAGTTACGACCCCCTCTTTGGCAGCGTGGAGCTGCCCTGCCCGGAGGGAAAGCCCCAGGTGTTCGTCATCGGCGGAGCCGGGTATGGCGTGCCCGTGTACCGCCGCCTCCAGCGGGAGCAGATCCCTTTCGCTGCGGGGATTGTGTTCGAAAACGACGTGGACACCCCCGTGGCCCGTGCGCTGGCGGCGGAGGTGTTCACTGCCCCGGCCTTTGAGCCGGTCTCCGATGAGGTTTTTGCCGCTGCCAGAGCCGTCCTGCTGCGCATTGGCGCAGTGCTGGACGCCGGGTGCCCCGTGGGGGCGTTCAACCGGTGCAATGGGCGGCTGCTGGATGCGGCGCGAGAAGCCGAAATCCCGGTGTTTACAAACGTGGAACAATTAGCAATGTGCAATGAGCTGTTAGCCATTAGCTGTTAGCCAGGATAATGTGGGCTGTTTCGTCTGCATTTTTGGTCGGCATGGCGCAGGTTTTCCGCGAAAATGGCCTTTTTGAAACCAATAGCCCCTCTTGCCGCCCCTGAAAGGGGAGGGGGACCATGCGAAGCATGGTGGAGGGGTTTCCAATGGCACAGTTGTAAAGAAAAACGGCTGCAAACCCGGCTATTGCAAATTGCTCATTGCACATTGCACATTAAAAATACCGTTTCCCGTCGATCTGCTCCCAAATCGCGCCGGAGGCGCGCACGGACCGCAGGCCGGTGTTCTCGTACCAGTTGTAGGAGAGCTGCTTCTCCCCGGCCTGCCACGTCTGGGGCAGGCTGGTCTCCTGCCAGTCCAAAGGCTGGGCGATGTGGGCCTGCTCCGACGCCTCCCGGAAGAATCCGGCCAGCTCTTTTTCCTGTTCTGCCGTCAGCACGCCGGGCTTTGCCGAGACGAAGAAGGGGGTGCCGCTTTTGGCCAGCAACTGTCCCCACTGCCGGTTCAGCTCCCAGGGAATGTGTTCCGTGATGCCCAGGCAGTCCGCGTCCACGTCGTAGAAGGTCCGGTGGTGAGGCATACGGAAGGCCAGGGTGTTCACCCCCAGCCGGGCGGTGCGCTCCCACAGCAGGCCGCTGGTGTCGTCGCCGGTGCGGTTCAGGTGCATCAGCCCTGCCCCCAGGTGGCCCACGGTGTTGCAGCCCAAAATCAGCGTTCCGGTGGGGGCGGCAGCCTCCAGAATGGCCCTGTAAAGGCCGGTGACGATCTCCGCTGAAGTGCGGCTCTGGTCGTGGAACCGCCAGCCATCCTCTGCCATCAGGGGGAGCATCTGGGGTCCCCACCGCCCGAAAATGTCGAAGGTGGAAAAATCGTGCTTGATGAGCTGGTAGCCCCAGCCGCAGACTCGGCGGATGTCCTCCTGCACGTGGGCCAGCACCTCTGGATGGGAGGGGTCCAAACTGCCGTTTGCCAGCCGCCACTGGGCGGGGATGCTCTCGCTGCGGTCCAGCAGCAGCCGCATCCACAGGCCGGGCCGTGCGCCTTTTGCGAAAATGTCCGCCGCCAGCCCCGCCATATCCGGGAACTTTTCGTTGCTGACCCAGGGGCCGCCGATGTAATCGTCGCTGCGGTACTTTTGCCAGCAGTCGTCCACGACCATATAGGGCCGGTTGTCCAGCCCACCCGTCAGCGCCATTAAATAGTCGGTGTCCGCCAGGATTTCCTGCTGGGAGCTGTGACCGTAGGCGTAATACCAGTTGTTGGAGCCGTAGCCCGGGTGGGGCGGGAAGATGGGGTCGTCGCCCAGGGCCTGA
>JAJPXR010000083.1 GCA_021205375.1 Clostridiales bacterium
ATTTGGGGCCAGGTGCTTTACCTGACCCCAACATTTATTATAGAACCTTTTTTCTCTATGCTCAACCTTTTTTATGAATTTGGGGCCAGGTGCTTTACCTGACCCCAACATTTATTATAGAACCTGTGTTTTTTATGGTTTTTTATTTGGGTTCTGCGGGGTTCCCGTTTCGTTTCAGCGACACGATGCTGTAGATGTGGGCGGAGATGGTCAGCAGGTCAAAGGCAAACGCGGCGTAATTCCAATAGTAGAAGTCATAAATCACCCACAGGGCCTGGGTGAAGATGAGGACGTACTTAAACCGGAAGATGTTTTTCAGGTCCAGCGAACAGGTGTAGATCACCGTGGCCAGGATGGGGAAAAACTCGATGGGTGCGGGGACGCCGTTTGCCAAAGTGATACCCAACTGCAAAACGATGAAAAACACCTTCAGCGGGGTGGTGGCCGCCACCTTGAAAAAGGCCAGGTTCCGGGCGATGCCGACGGCGTTGGAAACCGCGCCCGCGTAGGCCCCCAGCAGCAGATTCGCCGTGGCCAACAGCCCGAATTGCAGGCACTGGACCAACAGAATTTTGGTCTTGTCCTTGATGAAGCCGATGGAGACCATCAGCAGCGAGCCGAGAAAAGCGATAAAATTGCCGAGCAATAAAAACGTCATGGTGCGTCCCTCCAAAAAAAGCTGGCACAGTGTTGTGCCAGCTTTTTTGACGTATCATGGAAACTGACAACAACGGAGGTCATTGGTGACAGTTTCGACTGAGTGTGGCGCGCCTGCCCAAATGACAGGCTGCATTATAGCAGGTGGCTGCGGCCTTGTCAACGCGGAATTTGCGGCGTCAGCAGGTAGCGCCACCCTTGACGGTCTTTTTCAGGATGGCTTCCTTGTCCATGGTGTCGTCCAGCAGCTTGTCGTTGACATAGTCGAAGCCCAGCCGGGTGACGGTGTCCGCGAAGCGCTCGCCGGTCAGGCCCTCGTCCCGGAACAGCAGGATGGCCCGCTCCACAACGCCCATGACCTCTTCCTCGGAGGTGAAGATACGGGTCAGCGGCTGGCCGTGGGCCACCTTCTTGCCCCAGCGCCCGCCGATGTAAATGCGGTAGCCGTCCTGATAGTCCAGCGCGCCGAACACGCACTGATTCTTGCAGCGGCCGCAGTTGTTGCACTGGGTCGGGTCGATTTGAATCTTGCCGTCGGCCACCTTTGCCACCTTGATGGGGCAGGCGGCCTCCACCCGGCACTTCTTGCAGCCCCGGCACTTGGCGTAGTCGATCATCGGCACACGCTGGCCCACGATGCCCAGGTCGTTCAGGTTGGGCTTGACGCAGTTGTTGGGGCAGCCACCCACGGCGATCTTGAACTTGTGGGGCAGGGTCACACCGTGGTAGCCCACGTAAAACGCCTCGTGGAGCCGTTCGGACAGGCCGAAGGTGTCGATGAGGCCATACTGACAGGTGGTGCCCTTGCAGGAGACCACCGGGCGCACCAGGGAACCGGTGCCGCCGGTCTCCAGGCCGTGGTCGTGGAGGAAGTCCATCACCGGCTGGAGGTCGGCGTACTTCACGCCCTGAATCTCCAAAGTCAGGCGGGTGGTCATAGTGACCGCGCCGGAGCCGAACCGCTCCGCCGCCTCCGCGATAGTGCGGTGCTCCTCGGCGGTGATTTTGCCGTTGCGGGTGATGACGCGGACGTTGAACACGTCGGGATACCGCTTGTCCTGGAGGCAGCCCAGGGCCTTCACCCGCTTGATCTCCGCCGCGGGCAGCGCGCCGGTGAACTCCACCTTGACCTCGTTGACGAACAGGCCGCCCTCCAGGGCACGGGTGTTGGTGTAGCCGAAGGCTTTCAGGCGGTTTTGCAGCAGGTAGCCCCGCTTGCCCTTGGCGCAGACCAGCAGCAGCTTCTCGTCCTTGTCGATGCCGTCCAGCGGCTCGTCGACGGCGGTCAGGTTCACCCATTGAGCGCCGGGAATGGCAGGAGCGGGGCTGGCGTCGATGACCTTGTAGCCCTTGGCCTTGCCAGCGGCGTACTCGGCGGGGGTGAAGCTCTCATAGACGCCGCTGAGCTTGTTCTCCAGGATGTAGCAAGCCTGGACGAAGGGGTGAATGGCGGTGGAGAAGGGAGGCGCGTAAGCATAATCCAGCGTGTCGAAGTCCTCCAACTTCATCCCGGCAGAGATACCGGTGACGGCGATGTCCACCATCTTGTCCACCGCGCCGGACCCCAGCACCTGGATACCCAACAGAGCGTGGGTGGCTCGGTCCGCGATGAGCTTGGTGACAAAGGTGGAAGCGTCCGGGTAGTAGTGGGCCTTGTCGTCGGTGACACAGGTGGCGGTGATGACATCATATCCCGCTGCCATCGCCTGGGCCTCGGTGAGGCCGGTGCGCCCGGCGTTCAGGTCGTTAGCCAGCCGCACCACGCCGGTGCCCAGGCAGCCGCCGTAGGACAGGCTCTCGCCGGTCAGGTTCTTGGCCAGCAGACGGCCGGTCAGGTTGGCGGTGGAGCCCATGGCAGACCACTGGCTTTGCCCGGTCAGGCTGTTGTAGACTTGGGCGCAGTCGCCCACGGCGTAGACGTCCTCCAGGTTGGTTTTCTGCTGCTTGTCCACGACGATGGTGCCGCGGTTCATCTCAATGCCGGAATCGGCCAGGAAGCCGGTGGCCGGGCGGACACCGATGGCCAGCACCACCAGGTCGCCCGCGAAGCTGCCGACGCTGGTGCGGATGCCAGTGGCCTTGTCGGTGCCCTGCACCTCCTCCAGCCCCGCGCCGGTGATGATCCGCATCCCCTTGGCCTGGAGCTTACGGCGGATGTAGGCGGCCATTTCCGCGTCAAACAGGTTGGGCATCACCTGGGAGGCCATGTCCACCACGGTGACGCTGACGCCCTTGGCCATCAGGTTTTCCGCGATCTCCAGGCCGATGAAGCCGCCGCCCACCACCACGGCGCTGCGGCAGTTATTCTGCTCCACATAGGCCCGCAGGTCGATGGCGTCGTCGGGACTGCGCATGGTGAACACGCCGGGCAGTTCCTTCCCCGGCACATTGGGGACAAAGGGGGCCGCGCCGGTGGCGATGACCAGCTTGTCATAGCCCACTGTCTCCCCATTGGCGAAGGTGACGGTTTTCTCCGCGCCGTTGACGGAGACCGCCTCCATGCCGGTGCGCACAGCCACACCGGTGAGACCGGTGAAGCTGGCCGGGGTGTTGACGATCAGTTCCTCACGGGTCTCGATGTCCCCGCCCACATAGTAGGGCAGGCCGCAGCCCGCGTAGGAAATATCCTGGCTTTTGGTGTAGATCGTGACGGTTGCACTGCGGTCCTGACGCTTCAGTTTCGCAGCGGTTTTGGTGCCGGCGGCTACGCCGCCAATTACAACAACGTTCATAGGACACACTCCTCTGGCGCCGCCGTATTTGGAAAACGGCGCTCTTTCTCACGTTGATTATACGCCCAATTTATGATAAAATCTATTTAGCAATTCTTATGTATCCATTAGAGGATTTTATCGAGGCGGCAGCCATCCGCTTGCATGGTGCCGCCACAAAGGAGCGCGCTATGCTGGATTATCGAATCGAAACCTTTCTGGTGCTGTGTGAATGTGGCAGCTACCGCCAGACGGCGGAGCGGCTGCACCTGACCCAGCCCGCTGTCACCCAACAAATGCATCACCTGGAACAGGAGTATCAGTGTCAGTTATTCCGCTACGTGAACCGACGGCTGGAAAAGACTCAGGCGGCGGAGGCTTTGGAGACCTACGCCAGAGCTGCGCGGTATCAGGAGGCGGCGCTGCGGGAAAAGCTCCGGGAGGAAAAGCCCACCCGCTCCCTGCGGGTGGGGGCCACCAAGACCATCGGGGACTATTTCCTGACGGACTACATCCACCGTTTTCTGCGCCGTGAGGACAGCCAACTGGAATTTCTCGTGGACAACACCCAGCGCCTGCTGGGGGAGCTGGAGAAAAACCGGCTGGATTTCGCCGTCATCGAGGGTTTTTTCGACAAGGAGCGCTTCGATTCCATCCTCCTGCGAAAAGAGCCGTTTGTGGGCATCTGTCACAAAGGCCACCCCTTCGCGGGCCGGACAGTCTCTATGGAAGAACTGCTGGGCGAGACCATCATCCACCGGGAGGCCGGGTCCGGCACACGGGCCATTCTGGAGCAGGAGCTGATGGCCTACAACGAGTCGCTGAGCCGTTTCAAGCACTGTATCAGCATCTCCAGCTTTAAAATCATTTTGGACCTGGTGCGGGAGGGCTACGGCATTTCCTTCGTCTACAACATTCTGGCGGAGAGCGACCCGAACCTGGAAAAATTCTGGCTGGAAAACGACCGCATGATCCGGGAATTTAATATTGTCTATCTGAAGCATACCGACCCAACGGAAAAAATCAGGTGGTTTTTCAATGAGGCGTAAAAGCGGCCCGTGTCCTCTCTCAAAAGTCTCCCCTATCCCCCACTCCGCAGTCAGCAAGCTGCCCCGTTTTTGACGTTGACATCTTTTTACTAGTTTGTTATACTCTTACTATATCAGATGAACAATGGAAAAACATTAAGGGAACGCACCCTTGCGCGTTCAAAAGAGGAAAATACATCTTACTGACAACATCAACACCACAATTCCGGTGTGCGCGAAGGAATCCACGCCAAATGGGGCCAGCAGGGAGCAAACGCAGTGTCGTTCCGCTGGACATGCGGAAAACCTCTGCCATCTGCACCACGAAAGGACAATTTTTCAACGTGTTCCGCTCGCGGCCTCTTGCGCGATTTGCGGCATATCCGTTTTGTTTGACAACTTTCACTCTAAACCGAATATAATCGAGGGATCAATTGCATTATGGCCGACAAAGAACTGCGAAAAATGAACCGCACGGAGTTGATCGAGATCATCTACGCTTTGCAACAGAATGAGCGCGCCCTCTATGAGGAAAACGAAACGCTGCGCGCACAGCTCGACGACAAATTGCTGCGGCTCGAAAAGTCCGGCTCCATCGCGGAGGCGGCGCTGAGCCTGAATCACATCTTTGAGGACGCGGAGCAGGCGGCCCAGCAGTATCTGACCTCCATCCAGAAGGCCAACGACACCGCGGAGCAAATTTTGGAGGACGCTCGCCGGGAGGCCGACGCCATCCGCAAGAAGGCGGAGGAAGAGGCAAAAGCCGCTGCCGAAGCAATGAAAGCCGACCAGGAGAAGGCGGCAAAGCCGGATGAAGCCACTGATTCCGCCACACATGCCACCCAGCCGGAGGAACAGCCCGTGGTCGAGGCTGAACCAAAGCAGGATGCAGAGGAAAAACCGGCTGAGCCCAGCGAGGCCGCCGAACCAGCGGACCAGCCCGATTCAAAGGCGGTCCCGGAACCGGAACCCCCCGTCCAGCCGGACGGAAAAGCGCCGGATGCCCCACCGCAGGAAGGCCAAGCGGGAGAGGATACTCCCCAGCGGGATGAGGATGTGGCGAATCCGGCTGTTTCGCAATAACATGTAACCTGACAGGTCCGATGCTTCAGATAGTCGGGTAACAACAGCATATTCTAATACGCAAAAAGCGGCGGGAGCGAAAGCTCCCTCCGCTTTTTTGGGTTCTATAATAAATGTTGGGGTCAGGTAAAGCACCTGGCCCCAAATT
>JAJPXR010000178.1 GCA_021205375.1 Clostridiales bacterium
CTTTTATAAAGCGCTTCAGGAGGCAGGCGTTGAGGTGCAGTATGAGCGGATCGTGGGTATGACCCACAGCGTTCAAAACGACAAGCTTATCCCCGTCTGCGACGCTTTTCTGAACGAACATGTAAAGTAAAGGACCGCGCAACCCCGTTTTAGCAGGAAGGAGAACCAAAAATGTCTGTTCCAACTTCATTCCACGAATTTTTCCGGCGTTCAAAAGCAAAGTATAAGGAGACGGGGCTTCCGCCGTTCAAATATATGGAGGGCCGGGAGGTCGTGTCTGTCTCCGCAGAGGAATTTTTCAGTGACCTGGCGGCTCTGGCGGAGGAGTTTGTGCGCCGCGGCTACGCCGACCAGCACATCGGACTGATGGGAAAAAACTCCTATCTTTGGATGCTCACCTACTGCGCGCTGATGGAGGCCGGTGCGGTCCCCATTCTGCTCAGCCGGGATTTGAACCCCCGCGAGGTCGCCGAATACTGCAAAAAGACTGAGACCTGCACCGTGGTATGTGACGAAGAGGCGTCCCGGAACGTACCCACAGAGGCGGGCCTCTGCGCCGCGCCCATGGCAAAGGCTGCTGTCCCCGCCACCGGGGTTTCCCTTCCCACAAGGGACCCGGAGGCACTGGGCACCATTCTGTTCACCTCCGGCACCACAGGGGACGCGAAAGCGGTCATGCTCTCCATCAAGGGGCTGCTCACCGCTTTTTGGACGCCCATCAAGCCCTACCGCACGTTTGTGACCGGGCTGACCGTCATGCCCTACCACCATCTGGCCGGATTTGGCACGGCGGCAGATTCCTTCCCCCGCGGCTCCACCAACGTCATCGGGGAAAGCCCCAAGTATCTGATGCGGTATATCCGCGCCGCAGAACCGGAGTATATGCTTGTCGTACCGGAGCTGATGGAGGTCATGGCCCAGCGTCTGCGCACGGCAAAGCCTGGAGAAAACCCGCTGGGAAAGGTGCAGATGCTGTACTGCGCTGGCGCCAAGTTCCCGGAGGATACGGTAAAAATCTTCTCGGAACATAACATTGAGCTTTGGCACGTCTATTCCGCCTCGGAAGCGGGTGGGTATGGCATCATCCACCCGTTGGATGTGAACAACCCCACCTGTCTTGGTCCCATCGACGAGGTCCTTGAGGGCAAAATCGTCGATGGCGAGCTGCTTCTGCGGGGCGACACGGTGATGATGGGGTATTACAAGGACCCCGAGGCCACCGCCGCTGTGCTGCGTGACGGTTGGTATCACACGGGGGATCTGTTCCGGGTGGACGAGCGCGGCTACTATTACATGACCGGCCGGAAGAAAAACCTTATCATCCTGTCCAACGGCGAGAACGTCAGCCCGGAGGAACTGGAAACGATGCTGCGGGAGTGTCCCTTTGTGGAAGAGGTCCGCGTCAAGGAGAAAAACAACTTCCTCTGCGCAGAAGTTTTCCCCACGGAGAACACTGATGCGGCACGGAAAGCGGTGGAGGAGTTCCTGGACCAGCAGAACGACACTCTTCCCACCTATAAACAGATCCATTTTCTTGAATTTCGGGATGCGCCGTTTGAGAAAACCGCCCTTGGCAAAATCAAGCGCGCATAGGGAAGGTACAAGGAGAAGCAAACCCCCGCATAGAGCGCGGCTTCGCCGCTTGACAGCAGAATACCGCTTGTCGGCAAAGGAGAACTAAAAATGTCTGTTCCAACTACATTCCAAGAATTTTTTCAGCGTTCAAGAGAAAAATATAAAGAGACGGGACTTCCGCCGTTCAAGTATATGGAGGACCGAGAGGTCGTATCTGTTTCCACAGAGGAATTTTTCAGCGACCTGGCGGCTCTGGCCGAGGAGTTTGTTCGCTGCGGTTATGCAAACCAGCACATCGGCCTGATGGGGGAGAACTCCTACCTCTGGATGCTCTCCTTCTGTGCGCTGCTGGAGGCCGGTGCGGTCCCCATTCTACTCAGCAGGGATTTGAGTTCCGGTGAGGTCGCCGAATACTGCAAAAAGACGGACACCTTTACGGTTGTGTGTGATGAGACGGTGTTCCAGAAAGTGTCTACAGTGGCGGAGCTCTGCGCCGCACCCATGGTCAAGTCTTCCACTCCCGGCACCGGAGCCATTCTCCCCACGCGGGACCCGGAGTCGCTGGGCTGTATTCTGTTCACCTCCGGCACCACGGGGGACGCGAAAGCGGTCATGCTTTCTGTTAAGGCGCTGCTTGTCGATTTTTGGACCCTCGTCAAGCCACACCGCACCTTTGAGACGGGGTTGACCGTTATGCCCTACCACCATCTGGCCGGATTCAGCGTTGCCGGGGATTTCTTCCCCCGCGGCTCCACCAACTTCATCGGGAAAAGCCCGAAAGACCTGATGCGGTATCTCCGCGCCGGAGAACCGGAATATATGTTCGCCGTGCCGGAGATGGTGGAAATCATGGCCCAGCGGCTGCGCACGGCGAAACCTGGCGAAAAACCACTGGGAAAACTGCGGATGCTGTTCTGCGGCGGCGCCAAATTCCCGGAGGATACGGCGAAAATCTTCTCGGAACACAACATTGAGCTGTGGCACGTTTATTCTGCCTCAGAATCGGGTGGGCACGGCATTATTCATCCGGTGGATGTGAATAATCCCTCCTGCCTCGGCCCAATCGACGACATCCTTGAAGCAAAAGTCGTGGATGGCGAGCTGCTCCTGCGGGGCGACACCGTTATGATGGGGTATTACAAGGACCCAGATGCCACCGCCGCCGTACTGACCGACGGCTGGTATCACACCGGAGACCTGTGCCGGGTGGACGAGAACGGCTATTATTATCTGACTGGCCGGAAGAAAAACCTGATCATCCTCTCCAACGGCGAGAACGTCAGCCCGGAGGGACTGGAAGCGATGCTGCGGGCATGTCCCTTCGTGGAAGAGGTCCTGGTCAAGGAGAAGAACAACTTCCTCTGCGCGGAGGTCCTCCCCACGGAGAACACCGCCGCTGCACGAAAAGCGGTGGAAGCGTTCCTGGAGGAACAGAACGACGCGCTCCCCTCCTACAAGCAAATCCATTTTTTGGAGTTCCGGGATACACCGTTCGAGAAAACTGACATTGGTAAAATCAAACGCGCATAGAGAAAACACAGGAAGTGGCAAATCCCCACAGGCAGGGCGCACAGCACAGGGAGAAGCACAGCTTCGCAGGGAGAAGCGCAGCTTCGGAAGTGCCGCTTGACGGCAGAAGTGCCCCTTGAAGGCAGAAGTACCGCTTAACGGTAGAAGCGCCACTTGACAGCAAAGGAGTATTGGAATGAACGTCATGGAAGAAGCGGAGCGTCAGGATCTCTCCCTCCGGCCCACCTATCTCTCCATCAACTTCAAATCGTTGTTTATGGAACTGCTGGACAAGCTCCCCATTGTCCTGCTGTGCGGCATCCTGGCGGGGCTGTTTTCCTTTTTGCTCTATGCGAATGTGATTGGCCCCAGTTATATTTCTACCACCAAAATCTATGTCCTGCCCCAGACCGATGAGAGCACCATCACCTATTCCGACCTGGAGGTGGGCCAACAGCTCACCAACGACTACATTGAGATCATCCAGGGACGCACCGTGGTGGAGGAAACCATTGCGTTTTTCGACCTGGACGAAAGCTATGAGCAGTTTTGCAAGCGACTGACTGTAGAGAATCAGAGCGACACCCGCATTTTGAGCATCTCCGTGGAGGACAAAGACCCCATCACCGCCAGAAATCTGGTCATCTACCTGCGCACCACCGCCATTTCCGCCATTGAGGATGGGATGTCTGTGGAGGGGATCACCGTCATTGAAGAGGCTAACCTTCCAACAGACCCGGAGACCTCTTCCCTTTTCATCGCCGTTCTGGCGGCGTTTGTGGTCTGCTGCCTGATGGTCCTGGGTATCTGTATCCATTATATCGTCATTGACCGCATCGTCACCGCAGACGACATCGAACAACGGCTGGGGCTGACAGTGCTCGGCTCCATCCTGTACGAAAACCAGGAGCAGAGCATCAGCACTCCCTGGAAGCTGCCCCGCAGCGCTGGCCGCAGCGCGGAGGATTTCCGGTCTTTGCGGGCCAATATTGAGTTCTGCGGCGCGGAAAACCACGTTTTTGCCTTTACGAGCTGTTCGCCCGGCGAGGGGAAATCTACCATTTCTCTCCGCATCGCTGTGGAACTGGCCAAAACCGGGAAGAGTGTCCTCTTTATCGATGCGGATATGCGGATGTCGGTGTTCAGCGACAAGCTGGGCATCCAGGAGAGCCAGAAAATCGGCCTCTCTGAGGTGCTGTCCGGAAGGGAACAGGCCGATGACCTGATTTATGAAAGCGATATTTCCGGTCTGTCCCTGCTGCTGGCCGGAAAACGCCCGCCTAACCCGGCGGGACTGCTCTCCCAAAATGTGTTCCAATCCCTGCTGGAGAAGGCCCGTGACAGCTATGACTACGTGATTTTAGACACGCCGCCCATCGGAAGCGTCATCGACGGCGCGGTCATCGGCCAGTTGTGCGACGGGGTCGTGTTGATCATCGGCTCCAACATGGTCAGCGGAAGGATGGCTTCCAAAGCGATCCAGCAGTTGCAGCGGGCCAACTGCAAAATTCCCGGCGCTGTCCTCAACAAGGTCCGGATGTCCAATCGGACGATGTACGGCACCTATGGCACCAATAAGTACTACTACAACTCCTATACCGCTCATTACGGAGACGAATCGGGGAACGAGCAATGATGGAGAAGCTGCGTCAAGGAAAAGTCAGGCTCCTCTTGCTTTTGGCCGGTGTCTGCATTGTGGGGGGCCTGGTTCTGCTTGGGACCCATCTCGCGCGAGACAAAGAGCCTCCTGTGATCTCCTACTCCGAAGCCAGGCTGACCCTTTCGGCGGAGGATGTGGCGGAGATCGAGGCGTTGGATTATTCCTGTCTGCTGGAGGATGTCACCGCCTACGACACACGGGACGGCACGCTGAATGACCGCGTCATTGTGAAAAACTACAAGCTCAGCGAGGACGGCGTCTACGCAGTTGTCACCTATCAGGTGGCGGACCACAGCGCCAACTCCGCCACCGCCAAGCGCATCGTCTATATGGCGGAGGAGGTTTACGACCCCGACTATAACGTACCAGTCGTCTCCCTGACCACCGACACCATTACGGTCCCCGTGGGGACCCTTCCGGACCTGGAGAACTACCTTGCAGAGCTGTCAGATGAGTCGGACTCCTACCAGCAGTTGTTGGCGAATCTCACCATCTCCGGTGAGTACGATTTGTACACCCCTGGCGAATATGAGTTGGCTCTCACGGTGACAGACCAGGACGGCAACGTGTCTGACCCGTTTTCCTTTACTCTGGTAGTGACAGAGCCGGAAGAATCAGAAGAATACGGGCAAGAGGCATACAATTCCGAGGAATACGAGGAATACTACGAATACACTGACTACGACACAGACGAATAAACTGCGCCCCCGCACCGGTCTCCCGGCGCGGGGGCGTTTGTGTGTTTTGGTTCTATGTCAAGAGTTGGGGCAGAGAAAAATAACCCGCAAAAATA
>JAJPXR010000174.1 GCA_021205375.1 Clostridiales bacterium
GAATTTGGGGCCAGGTGCTTTACCTGACCCCAACATTTATTATAGAACCAATAAAATCCGCACCGGATTCCGTTTGGAGTTCGGTGCGGATTTTTGCGCTTTTTGTCAAATTTTTGCGGTTTTTGCCTAAGGAAAATGAGTCCTGACAATACTCCTAGTATATGGCTGTGCCAGTGGTGCCGCAAAGCCCCTTGACAATTTCCTACCGCTGGAGTATACTGAAAATCAGAAAAGGGCGCTGCCCGGCAACGGTCAGCCCCCTATGGAGTTACAAAGAAGTAACCGCACTATTGAGCTGGGGCGGTTACTTCTTTTGTTATTGTAGTAAATTATCAGAAATAATTCACACATGCCGACAATAAATTGACAAAACATAAAAATTTCTGTCGCACTCATTGGGCAGCCCCCCTTTCCTTGAGAACGGGGGCAAAAGAAGCTGCCCCCGCAGAGGGGCCAACCGCATACCGGAAAAAGGGAACCCTGCCAAAGCCCAGCGAAGCGGGTTTGGCAGGGAGAGGAGCCGCAGTGGAATGAGCGACCTTTCGCGCGTGCGCGGAAGGGAACGATATGGAACTTGTGGCGACGAAGCGCCCTGGCCCACCTGTGAAGGTGGGCCACTGATAGAATACCACAGTTTTTGACTGGATGCAACAACAAATGACAATTCCCGCTGCTGGAGGGCTTATAACGAATGGAACTTTGGTTTCATGTGCTCAAATGTACAGATTTGTTTGAAGCCCATGCCTTTCAGTTCGTTCATCGTTTCCGGGATATAAGCGCCAAGGTGTTCCCGCTTATGGCTGTCGCTGCCAATCGTCAGAATTTCGCCTCCGAGGTCACGATACAGGTTCAAAATTTCTCTGCATGGCGTCAAGTCCAGACCGTATCGATAACAGGACGTGTTGACCTCGATCCCCTTGCCGTCTGCAATCACCTTTTTCAAAATCTGCTCAATGATATGCTCCACCTCGGAGAAGGGAAAACCACCGATGGGGTCGTACCGTGAAATCAGATCCAGGTGGGCCAGGACACTGTAGTCGTGGTAGTTCTCGACCAGAGACAGCAGTTCCCAATAATATCGCATATAAAATTCACGCTGGGTATGGCCCCGCTGGAAGTCGCCCGTCCAAAATTCCTTGTCCTCGACTTGGTGGACAGAAAGCAGAATAAAATCAAAGGGATAACGCCGGAACAGCGCTTCAAACTGCGGGATGGTGTGCTGCTGCATCCCAAATTCCATGCCCAGCCGAATTGTGAGCCGATTCTGATACCGCTCTTGCAGCATACGGATCTTCTCCACATAGCGGGGATAATCCACATTGGCGAGAGCTATGTTTGTCGGTTCCCCGGCGCCGCCTTTTCGATAGAGGATTCCTCGCGGGTCATCCCAGTCCCGCTTGACCCCATAGTCTACATGGTCCGTGAAGCAGAGCTCGTTCATCCCCATCTCTAGGGCTTCTTCCACGATTTCTTCCATTCGATAATCCGAGTCATCGCTGAACTCAGAATGTACGTGATAATCTGCAAACATCATCTGTGGCCTCCATTCAGTTTTCCGAACAGCACTGACATGAAAAGCAAGTGTGTCATCTTGTATCCTGCCTCCTTTGGTGATATAATAATACCAGCAAATTCAAGAAGAATGTGTGAGGATACATCCGTAAAAACAGGAGAAAACATTCATCAATGCGGAGGCGAATGATATGGGGGTTTCCGTCTGCAAAACCGTCACCGATCTGCACGATCAGGAGCTTTCCAAACATGGTGATACGGCGTTTCCTATCGCCTGTTACGCCGATGACCTGAGCCGGGAGGCAGTTCCCTGGCACTGGCATGAAGAATGGGAAATGGTGTTGGTCACGGAAGGTTGTCTGCGCTTCGACCTGGAAAACGCCCGGCAAACGCTGGCCTGTGGAGACGGCGTTTTCATCAATTCGAGGGCCATGCACGCCATACAAAACGGCTCTCAAACGCCCGGAAAGATTCACTCTGCCGTGTTCCATCCCCGGCTCATCGGAGGCAGCATGGACAGTGTGTTCTGGCAAACCCTGGTGCAGCCCTTCTATTCCAATGCCGCAACGCGGTTCCTCCTCTTGAAGCAGGAGATCCCCTGGCAGCAGGAGGTGCTTCGCTGTTTTGAAACTGCCTGGGAAGCCATCGCCGGGGAACAGGACGATTTTGAAAACCTCGCCCGGTATTCCTTATCCAAAGCGGTCCGTGGTATCCTGCGGAATACGGATTTTTCAAAGTCCAATCTTTCAGAGCAGGAACTGACAAAAATCAACCGGATTCGGTCTATGATGGAGTTTATTGAGTTTCACTACAGCGAGGAACTGACAGTGGAACAAATTGCAAAAAGTGTTTCCGTTAGCAACAGCGCGTGTCTGCGCTGCTTCCATGAAATGTTGAGCACAACGCCCATGCAGTATGTCATGGAGACGCGGCTGAAAAAGGCGGCGGTGCTGCTTCGTTCAACGAACAAATCTGCAAAAGATATTGCGCTGGACTGTGGGTTTAACGATACCAGTTATTTTACAAAAATGTTCCGGCTTAAATATGGTTGCACGCCTGGGAAGTATCGGAAGTCATCCTGAAGCCGTTGGCGTGGGGAATTGTCGTTTACCTCTGCACCGCTGTACCGCCGCAAACGCCGCGCCGCCCTTGACAATTTCCCGCCGTTGGGGTATACTGAGAATCAGAAAAAGGGCGCTGCCCGGCAACGGTCAGCCCCCGGGTTAGTTACAGAAGTAGCCGTCCTAAGTGGCTGTGGGACGGTTACTTCTTTTTGTTATGCAGCTTGATACACAGGTTGCAAGCGCCGATGATAACAAGGAGAAGCGTTAGGACTTCCATTGTACTCATGAGCAGTCACCCCCTTTCTTGCGATTGGGGGCATAAAGAAGCGGCCCCCGCAGCAGGGAGCAAACCGCCACCGTATTGGGCAACACCCTGGTTCACCGATGAAGGTGAACCACTGATAGAATACCACAAATTTTAACAGGATGCAACAAGAAACGACAGGTACAGAAAAAACCTTGTCATGAGCTTAGCTGCGGTTCCTGCCGCCGTTCACCGCTGCACCGCCAGCCGGTACAGCTCCTTCTTCTGGAACCCGGTCTCCGCCGCCACCTGCCGGGCGGCCTCCTTCATGGGGAGGCGCTGCCCTTCGTAGAGAGCGCAGACCCGCTCTACCGCCTGCTCCAGAGTCAGGGCGGGGACGTCCTCCACGGGGGCGGCGCCCTCCACCACCAGCACGAACTCCCCCCTGGGGGGCTGCTCCCGGTAGCACTCCAGCGCCTGGCCCAGGGTGGTGCGGATGACCTCCTCGTGGAGCTTGGTCAGCTCCCGGCACAGGGCCACCCGCCGGTCCGGGCCGAAGGTTTCCGCCAGGTCGGTCAGGGTGGCCACCAGCTTGTGAGGGGCCTCGTAAAAAACCATCGTCCGCGTCTCGCTCCGGAGGGAATCCAAATGTTCCCGCCGGTTCTTTTTGTTCATGGCGAGAAACCCCTCGAAGGTGAACCGGCCGGTGGGCAGGCCGGAGGCCGCCAGCGCCGTCACCAGGGCGCAGGGGCCGGGGAGGGACACCACCGTGACCCCTGCCTCCACGCACAGCGCCACCAGCTCCTCGCCGGGGTCGCTGATGGCGGGGGTGCCCGCGTCGGTGACAAGGGCACAGTTCTCCCCGGCCAGCAGCCGCTGGAGGATCTGGGGGCCGCTGGTCTCCGTGTTGTGGCGGTAGTAGCTGACCATGGGCTTTTTCAGCCCCAGATGGTTCAAAATTTTGACGGATACCCGGGTATCCTCCGCGGCGATGAAGTCTGCCGCCGCCAGCGTCTCCGCCGCCCGCGGGGACAGGTCCCCCAGGTTGCCGATGGGCGTGGGGACGAGATAGAGTGTGCCTGCCATGTAATCAACCTTTCGTATTATGAGCTGTTAGCCGTTAGCTGTTAGCTGTTAGCTGTTAGCCAGGCGCTACCAGTCTGAAGCGAACAGCCAAAAAGGAAACTGAGAGCGAAACCACCCGCTTGTAAGGGAATCCCAATGGTAAGCGTAGCACATAATGCCAGGAACTACAAAGCTAAGGGCTAAAAGCTAAGAGCTAACAGCTCATTTCATTGCACATTAAAATCAAAACCGGCTCGATGCGCAGCCCCGGTCTCCCCTGCCGCACCGCTTCCACCAGCGCCAGCTTGGGGGGACTTTCCAGCCGATGCTGCACCAGTTGCAGCCGCTTGGGTTCCAAACCGTTCTCCCGCAGGGCCAGCAGCAGGTCGGTCAGCCGCTCCGCCCGACACACCAGGGCGAACCGCCCGCCGGTTTTCAACCGGGGAGCCGCAGCCCGGCACAGGTCGGACAGCGTGCAAGTCACCTCGCTGCGGGCGGCGGCGCTGCGCCGGGAGGCCAGCTCGCCGGTCCCCAGGGGGAAATAGGGCGGGTTGGAGACGATGAGGTCGTAATGCCCCTGAGAGAACCACCCCGGCTGCCGCAGGTCGCCCGTGAGAACTTCCCCGGCCAGGCCGTTTTCCGCCAGGTTCTGCCGAGCCAGGGACGCGGCGGCGGGGTCGATGTCGATGCCGTCCAGGGTCAGGCCCGGCTCCCGCGCCGCCAGCAGCAGGGCCAGCACCCCCACGCCACAGCCCAGGTCCAGCACCCGCGCACCCCGGCGGAGGGTGGCGAACCGGGCCAACTGCACCGAGTCCGTCCCCAGCAGGGGAAGGGCATCGTCCTGCCGGAGGGTGTAGGGGCCGATGCGCTCCAGCCGTTCCATAACCGTCCCTCCCGATTCCATGCTGTTCCCATTATGCCACAAGCGGGGGCAATTAGCAATGAGCAATTTGCAATGTGCAATGGCGCGAAATCAAACGTTCCGTTGTCGCCTGACGGCGGAGGGGGACCATGCGAAGCATGGTGGAGGGGTTTAGGCGGCATAATATTTCGTCAACCTCCCAAATTTGCGGGCAAAAACCGGGGAAAAACGGCGGTTCGCCCCCGTTTATTTCGTCCTTGACGAAATTATTTGCTCAAATTTTCAATAAATTGTCATTGATAGGCCATATATGGGTGTGGTATAGCAAGGATACACAAATTGTTGTTGTGTTTTCTTACCTCTAAGGGAAATACCCGCTCACAACCAAAAACCGGGACAGACGAACCAACTTCGTCTGTCCCGGTTTTACATTTTTTGGTGATGAAACCCCTCCGTCACGGCTTACGCCGTGCCACCTCCCCTTTCAGGGGCGGCAAGGGGGGATAGTGCTTGCTATTTGGTCAGCAATTCTGCCCAGAGTAATACAGGTTTTCCACGAAGAACTACCGTTCGGTAACTGACCGCCCCTCTAGCCTCCCCTGAAAGGGGAGGAGGGCCGCCGCCTTCAGGCGGTGGCGGTGGGGTTTCTGGCAAATGGCTGAATAAAAGGGATAATCAGATAGCTAATAACAAATGTGGCCCTCCCGCGCGGCAACGCGGGAGGGC
>JAJPXR010000051.1 GCA_021205375.1 Clostridiales bacterium
TATGAATTTGGGGCCAGGTGCTTTACCTGACCCCAACATTTATTATAGAACCTAACAAAAATCGCCGCAGAAAGCAACTCTGCGGCGGTTTTCTTTTGTCAAAATGTACCATTAAAACGAGTATTCATTCACTGGACGGCGAAAATCTCCTCCCCGTCGCTGTAGTAGACCACCGTCCCCAGGCGGGTCAGGGCAATTTTACATCCCGCCTGGCGCAGAGCGTCTACGGTGCGCAGATCCTCCGGTCTTTCGTCGCTGCTGGTGATGACGGCATACTGGGGCGTCAGCGCGTGCAGCAACCGGGGCAGCGTTCGCTGGTAGTGGCCGTGGTGGGGGACTTTCAGCCAGTCGCAGCGCTCCGGTTCGCTGTCCAGGTACTCGGTGATGCGGGCCTCCCGCGCGTCCCCGGTGAAAAGAAAGGTGTTTCCGCCGTGGCGGACGTGGATGAGCAGCGAGGCGTTGTTGCGCTCGTCCTGGGTGTAGTGCTTCTTCCGGGGCGGCAGCAGCGTATAGTGAACCCCGTCCAACTGCATCTGCTCGGCGGAGCGCACTTTGTCGGGGGAAACGCCGTGTTTTTTCAGCACCAGGCGGTGCTGCTGGCTGTCCTTGTTGTGGTTGCACAGGGGGCTTTCCAGTACCTGCTCCACGGTCAGCCGCTTGAGAATTTGATGGACGCCGCCCACGTGGTCCGTGTCGAAGTGGGTCAGCAGCAGGCAGTTCAGCCGCTCCACCCCCAGCTCCAGCAGCGTTTTCGCCAGCTCCTTGCCGTTCTCATGGGAGCCGGTGTCGATGAGCACGGCGCTGTGGGGGGTGGTGATGAGGAAGGCGTCCTCTTTGCCCAAATTGAAGCAAATCAGCCGGAAGGGACATGTCCCGGCCTCCGGCGGGGATGCAGGCAGGTCTATGGGCATGGCGGTTCCTCCTTCGTTTGGTAAGTGGTCAGGGAAAGCTCCGCCGCAGCGGGCAGGCGGACAGGGAGAGCTTTTCAGCCAGGCGGCGCAGGCCGTGGTCCCGCAGGTAATCCTGCAAAATGGGCAGGGACTGGGTGGACTCCGGGCCGATGATGATTTCGGCGATCAAATCCTCCAGCTCCAGTCCCGCCCGCTGGCACATCCGATCCAGCCGCAGGGGGTAATACTTCTTGATGCGGTCCGGGGAGATGTGATACCCCGGCTGGACATTGAAATACTCCTGCTCGAAGGGCGAGACAACCAGCCGCACCTCGTTCTCGCAGGCGAAGGAAGGGTGCTTAAAGGCGGCGGAGCAGACCCACGCCGCATGGAGGGCGTCCTGCACCTGGGGCTGGTCGCCCTCCAAGGGGGTGACCGTCCGGGCCAGCCTGTAAAAGACCTCCACCAGCGGGTGCTCCGTCATGTCGTCCTGGTAAAAGACGGTCTGGAGGGACAGCGCCCCCACCGTCAGCCGCTGGAGCTTGTCGCCGTAAAATGCGATGCAAACCCCCTTGCCCCGGTTGCCGTAGCGCTCCCACTGGGCGGCGTCGTCCCGATAGCGGGAAAAACAGGCGGCATAGGCGGAGTAGGCGAACTCTTTTTTCAGCTCCTGCTCAAAGAGCCGCCGGGTGGCCTGGGCCAGGTCGCCGCTCCCCTCCCCTTCCAGCCGGGCGCAGACCGCTTTGGCCAGTCCCCGCATGAACAGGCGCATTTCCGAGGCGTCGTTCATGTTCAGGATGTTGTTCACCCGCAGCTCCGCGTTGCGGAGGATGCCGTCCAGAGCTTGAAAGTCGGTGTAGTGGTAGAGGACAACGTTGTTTTCCGCCTGTGGCATGGTCAGTCCTCCTGAGAGTCGGCAGTGTCGGCGGAGGCGTTGGACTGGAGCAGCATCGTGAGCAGGCGGCTCAGTTCCTGGGGCGAAAGAGGATTTTCCGCATGAATCCAGGTGTTGAGCAGCGCCATCATGCCGTAGGTGACGTAATCCAGCACGTAAGGGAGGCTTGCCGCCCGCTGAGGGGTGGTGGCCCGCTGATTCAGGTAAGGCGTGGTCAGCTCCTTGAGCCGTTCAATCAGGTAAAGGTGCTCCCCTGACTCGAACAGCAGCCGGGTCCGGGTGGGATTCTCTGTCAGCGCGTTGACCAGCGACTCGATCAGCACGTCCAGAGCGGGGGGCTGCTCCATTTCGTGGGCGGTTTTCAGCAGGGAAAAGAGCCGGTCGATATACTCCTGGTCTAGCTCGTCCCGGACCTCCTGGATGTTGGAGTAGTGGTTATAGAAGGTCTTGCGGTTGACATCGGCGGTGGCGGCCAGCTCGCTGACGGTGATCTTGTTCAGCGGCTTTTCCCGCATCAGGGTCAGCAGAGCGTTCTGAATGGCCTGGCGGGTCTTTCTCTGGCGGCGGTCCAGAGGCTTTGGGGGCTGTGCGTCGTTCATTTGTGCAGTACACCTCTGTAAATAATCATCAGTTGTATCATATGCTTCACTTATCCGTCAGAGGTGAATAATTTGTTAATTTTCGCAGGGAATCCTCCGGCGGCAGACCAATGGCAAAAGAAAAAACAGAAGGGACCCCTTCTGTTATATTAAGAATTATTATAAGAAAAAGGATTGACAATTTCGCCGGAACATGGTACGATGAAGTGCTTTACAAGTTGAACACGGCACCTTTCCTTCTATCTTACAAAGAAAGGATACCACGTTTCAGGAAAAAGAGCAAGAGGGCAAGCAATATCTTTTTCAACGTTGCCGGGCGTGTCAAACAGGCGCGCAAGCCGGTGTTTTGTGGAGTTTGACCAATTTCACCCGCCGTCCCGCCTGGGGAGCGGACGGTAAACTACGGAAATCGGAGTGTGATTCATCTATGATCAAAGAAGTCTACTTCGGCAACACCCTGAGAAGGAGCTTCGAACGGAAACAGACCATCATCGACATGCCCAGCCTGCTGGACATCCAGAAGAAGAGCTACAAATGGTTCCTGGAAACCGGCCTGCGGGAGGTTTTTAAGGACGTTGGCGCCATCACCGACTACCAGGGCAATCTGGAGCTGACCTTCGTGGACTACACCATGAACGAGCCGCCCAAGTACAACGTGGAGGAGTGCAAGGCCCGGGACGCCACCTATGCCGCCCCCATCAAGGTCCATGTCCGTCTGCGCAACCGAGAGACCGACGAGATCAAAGAGCAGGAAATTTTTATGGGCGACTTCCCGCTGATGACCGAGGGCGCCACCTTCGTCATCAACGGCGCGGAGCGCGTCATCGTCTCCCAGATCACCCGCTCCCCCGGCATGTACTACGGTCGGGACATGGACAAGGCGGGCAACGTCATCTATTCCACCACTGTCATCCCCTACCGGGGCGCGTGGCTGGAGTATGAGACCGACGTGAACGACACCTTTTATGTCCGCATCGACAAGAACCGCAAGATCCCCGTCACCTGCCTGCTGCGGGCCATCGGCCTGAAAACCGACGCCGAAATCCTGGAGGTCTTTGGCGAGGACGAGCGCATCGTCTCCACCCTGGAGAAGGATACCTGCAAGACCTACGAGGACGCCATGCTGGAGATCTACCGCAAACTCCGTCCCGGCGAGCCTCCCACGGTGGACTCCTGCGAGAGCCTCATCCAGTCCATGTTCTTCGACCCCCGGCGCTATGACCTGTCCGATGTGGGCCGCTACAAGTTCAACAAGAAGATGGACATCGCCCGCCGCATCGCTGACCGGGAGGTCGCCCAGCCGGTGGTGGACCCCTGGACCGGCGAGATCATCGCCATGCCCGGCGAGGTACTGACCCGGGAGCGTGCCCACGAGATGGCCAACCGGGGCGTCAATGAGGTCGTGGTCATGGTGGGCGACAGAGCAGAGGACCGCAAGGCGGTCAAGGTCTTTGCCAACTCCATGATCGACATCAGCGGCTACGTGGACTTCGACCCGGAGGAGATCGGCATTAGCGTCCCCGTCCGGTTCAGCGTCTTTAAGGAGCTGTACGAGACCTATTCCGGCGAAGAGCTGAAAAAGCAGCTCAAGGACCACATCGAGGAACTGATCCCCAAGCACATCATCGTGGACGATATGCTGGCCTCCGTCAACTACCTGAACTGCCTGGCCCACGGCATCGGCACCAAGGACGACATCGACCACCTGGGCAACCGCCGCCTGCGCTGCGTGGGCGAGCTGCTCCAGAACCAGTTCCGCATCGGCTTCAGCCGCATGGAGCGGGTCATCCGGGAGCGCATGACCATCCAGGACCTGGACATCGTCACCCCCCAGTCCCTCATCAACATCCGTCCCGTCACCGCCGCCATCAAGGAGTTCTTCGGTTCCTCCCCCCTGAGCCAGTTCATGGACCAGACCAACCCCCTGGCCGAGCTGACCCACAAGCGCCGTATCTCCGCCCTTGGCCCCGGCGGTCTGTCCCGTGAGCGGGCCGGGTTCGACGTGCGTGACGTTCACTACAGCCACTACGGTCGTCTGTGCCCCATCGAGACCCCCGAAGGTCCCAACATCGGCCTGATCTCCTACCTGGCCTCCTATGCCCGTGTCAACAAATACGGCTTCATCGAGGCTCCCTATCGCCGCATCGACAAGGAGACCGGCTTCATCACTGATGAAGTCACCTATATGACCGCCGACATCGAGGACGAGTTCATCGTCTGCCCCGCCACCGAGCCGGTGGACGAGAACGGCTGCCTGGCCAACAAGCGTATCACCTGCCGCCACCAGAACGAGATCGTCGAGGTGGACCGGGAGCGTGTGGACTATATGGACGTGTCCCCCCAGATGATGGTCTCCGTGGCCACCGCCATGATCCCCTTCCTGGAGAACGACGACGCCAACCGCGCCCTGATGGGCGCCAACATGCAGCGGCAGGCTGTGCCGCTGCTGGTCACTGAGGCCCCCATCGTGGCCACCGGTCAGGAGTACAAAAACTGCCAGGACGCGGAGGTCTGTGTGCTGGCCGAGGACGACGGCGTCATCGAGCGGGTGGACGCCACCTCCATCACCGTCCGGTATGACCGCGGCGACGTGAAAACTTACAAGCTGACCAAGTTCCTCCGCTCCAACCACACCACCTGCATCAACCAGCGCCCCATCGTGGACGTGGGCCAGCGGGTGAAAAAGCGCGAGACTCTGGCCGACGGCCCCTCTACCTGCAACGGCGAGATCGCCCTGGGCCGGAACATCCTCATGGGCTTCATGACCTGGGAGGGCTACAACTACGAGGACGCCGTCCTGCTCAGCGAGCGGATGGTGAAGGAGGACGTGTTCACCTCCATCCACATCGAGGAGCACGACCTGGAGGCCCGTGACACCAAGCTGGGTCCCGAAGAGATCACCCGCGACATCCCCAACGTGGGCGAGGATGCCCTGAAGGACCTGGACGAGCGGGGCATCATCCGCGTGGGCGCAGAGGTCCGTGCCGGCGACATCCTGGTGGGCAAGGTCACCCCCAAGGGCGAGACCGACCTGACCGCCGAGGAGCG
>JAJPXR010000190.1 GCA_021205375.1 Clostridiales bacterium
TATGAATTTGGGGCCAGGTGCTTTACCTGACCCCAACATTTATTATAGAACCTAATATTCATCCCCACGGGCAGCCGCCCGTGGGGATTTTTTCGCATATTTTTCACGTTTCGGGTCATACTGGAACCATCAACCGCAAAGGAGATGGAACCATGGCAAATCTGACCAGCAAGGAGCTGTCCGCGCTGAAAGACCAACTGGATTTCGAGCACACCTGCATCGTCAAGTACCAGTGCGCCTCCCAGGAGACCAACGAGAACGCCCTGAAACAGTGCTTCGACCAGTACGCGGGGCAGCACCAGCAGAACTTCAACACGCTGCTGACCTTTTTAAAGTGAGGAGGGACCCAACATGACCGACAAGGAACGGATGACCGACCTGATCTTGACCGAGAAGAAGATGACCACCAACTACAACACCTTCGCCTCGGAGTGTACCAACACCCGGCTGCGGGACACCTTCGTGAACATGATCCGCAGCGGCCACAACACCGCTACCCAGCTCTTTGACGAGGCCATGAACCGGGGCTGGTTCACCACCACCCCCGCCGACGGCGCGCAGATCGCCCAGGCATATCAGACCTATTCTTCCATGAACTGAGAGAACGTGAAAGCCCCCGCCGTGGAAACGGCGGGGGCATGGTTTTGGTTCAAAAAGTTACCGCACAGAGTAGTTGGGCGCCTCTTTGGTGATGTTGATGTCGTGGGGGTGGCTCTCCTTCAAACCGGCGGAGGTGATGCGGACGAACTGGCCGTTCTGCTGGAGATAGGGGATGTTGGGCGCGCCGCAGTAGCCCATGCCGGAGCGGATGCCGCCGATCATCTGGAAGATGGTGTCGGACAGGGTCCCCTTGTAAGGCACGCGGCCCTCGACCCCTTCGGGCACCAGCTTGCGCTTGCCGGACTGGAAATAGCGGTCCTTGGAGCCGTTGTTCATGGCGGCGATGGAGCCCATGCCGCGGTAGACCTTGAAGGAACGGCCCTGGTAAATTTCCGTCTCACCGGGGGACTCCTCGCAGCCCGCCAGCAGGCTGCCCAGCATGACCACGTTGGCTCCGGCGGCCAGGGCCTTGACGATGTCGCCGGAATACTGGATGCCGCCGTCAGCGATGACGGGGATGCCGTACTTCTCGGCCATGCAGGCGGCGTCATATACGGCGGTGATCTGGGGCACGCCGATGCCCGCCACCACGCGGGTGGTACAGATGGAGCCGGGGCCGATGCCCACCTTGACGCAGTCCACGCCGGCCTTGATGAGCGCCTCGCACCCGGCGGCGGTGGCCACGTTGCCGGCGATGAGCTGCACGTCGGGGTACTTGGCCTTGACCCGTTCCACCGACTTGAGAATGTTGCGGCTGTGGCCGTGGGCGGAGTCCAGATTCAGCACGTCTACACCGGCCTCGACCAGGGCATCCACCCGGTCCATCAGGTCGGCGGTGACGCCGATAGAAGCGCCGCAGAGCAGACGGCCCCGGTCGTCACGGGCGGCGTTGGGATAGGCCACGGCCTTCTCGATGTCCTTGATGGTGATGAGGCCCTTGAGTTTGCCCTCGCTGTCCACGATGGGCAGCTTCTCCACCTTATGCTTGCAGAGGACCTTTTTGGCCTCGTCCAGGGTGACGCCCTCAGAGGCGGTGATGAGGTTGTCCCTGGTCATCACCTCGCTGATGGGACGGCTCATATCGGTCTCGAACTTCATGTCCCGGTTGGTGATGATGCCCACCAGCTTGCCGCTCTTCTCGCAGATGGGCACGCCGGAGATGTGATACTTGGCGCAAAGCTCGTCGGCCTCGCCCAGGGTGTTGTGAGGCTCCAGCCAGAAGGGGTTGAGGATGACGCCGTTTTCAGAGCGCTTCACCTGGTCCACCTGCTCGGCCTGCTGCTCGATGGACATATTTTTGTGGATGATGCCGATGCCGCCTTCCCGGGCGATGGCGATGGCCATCCGGTACTCCGTGACGGTGTCCATGGCGGCGCTCATCACGGGGATGTTCAGGCGGATTTTTTTGGTGAGCTGGGTGTGCAGATCGATGTCCGCAGGCAGCACGTCGCTGGCGGCGGGGATCAGCAGCACATCATCAAAGGTCAGTCCTTCCTTGACAAATTTTTCAGAAGCGTTGGTATTGATCATGTCAGCATCTCCTTTAAAAAAATTTGGTTTATTTATGGCAGCGCCGGAAAACCCAAACAGGCTCTCCGGTGCTTTTTTAACTATTTTACCTGCCGCTGGGACGAATCAGCAGCTTGTCCCGGCAGCACAGGTCGTTCAGGTCGTCCAGGGTGGCGGCAGGCAGGCGCAAGGATGCGCCGCAGTGGGCGCAGACCACTTCCACGCTGGAGTAGTGGACCTTCAGCGTCCAGTCCTGGCTGCCGCAGGCGCAGGAAATCCCGCCGCGGGCGGCGATGTCCTTCAGCTCCCCCAGCACCTCCGCCATGACCACGTCGTTCAGGAAGGAACTCTCCTCCTGCTTTTCGTCCAGCTCGTCCACCGCTTCCTCCAGGCGCTTGATGGCCTGATAGACAGCCTCGTCCTGGCCCACATAGCAGCAGTCCAGGCCGGTCTTGCCGCAGGAGAACCCCAGGGCCTTCTGGTGCAGGAAGTTCTTCTCCGGGCAGTAGGCGATGTGTTTGCCGCCGCAGGCCACGCAGGGGGCCTCCACCCGGAACCGGTCGCCCTCGTAGTCGATCCGCACCTCGGAGCCACCGCAGGGGCAGGCGATCTTGGTGGGGGCAGCAGTCAGGGAGAACGCAGAACGCTCCACGATGACGCTCTGGCGACATTTGGGGCAGAGAAAGCCAATCGAACGCATTTCATCAGACATGAAACATTCCTCCCTCTTTGGCGGCTGATTTCAGCTATTATACCAGCCCAACTTTGAAAAAACAATAGCGGTTGCGTACAATTTTCTCCGTTCCGACGGGACTGTTTTAGAATATTTTCACCCCTTCCGCGCAGACTATCCCCATATCGAACCACAAACGGAGGTGCAGCTATGACAGCAAAAAAACTGGGCGGGCAGACCTACGCCCTGGCCGCTCCGCCCTCTATCGCGGGCCACGCCAACGTGGTGGGCAAGAAGGAGGGGCAGGGGCCGCTGGCGGACAGCTTCGACCTCATCAGCCAGGACGCCACCTTCGGCCAGTCCACCTGGGAGAAGGCGGAGACCGCCATGCAGAAGCTGGCGCTGACCCACGCTCTGGAAAAGGCGGGACAGCCCCTCTCCGCTCTGGATTTTCTTTTCGCCGGGGACCTGCTGAACCAGTGCATCGGGTCCGGCTACGCCGCCCGCGACCTGGGCGTTCCCTACTTCGGTCTGTACGGGGCCTGCTCCACCATGGCGGAATCCCTGGCCCTGGCCGCCATGACCCTGGACGGGGGCTTTGGAGAGTGGACGGCGGCAGCAGCCTCCTCCCACTTCTGCTCCGCCGAGCGGCAGTACCGCACGCCGCTGGAATACGGCGGACAGCGGACCCCCACCGCCCAGTGGACCGCTACGGCGGCGGGGGCGGCGGTGCTGGCAAAGGAGGGGCCGGGGCCGTATATCACCCACGTCACTGTGGGGAAAATCAACGACAAGGGCATCAAGGACGCCAACAACATGGGGGCAGCCATGACCTGGGCGGCCTACGACACCATCTCCTGCCACCTGCGGGACACCGGGCGCGCCCCCTCCTATTACGATCTCATCGTCACCGGCGACCTGGGCAAGCTGGGCCGGAGCCTGCTGGTGGAGCTGTTCCAGCGGGACGGGGTAGAACTTTCCGGCAACTACAACGACTGCGGATGTCTGCTCTACGACTGCGACACCCAGGACGTTCACTGTGGCGGCTCCGGCTGCGGCTGCTCCGCCTGCGTCCTCACCGGCTACCTGCTCAACGGGATGCGGGCGGGCAAGTGGAACCGTCTGCTGTTCTGCGCCACCGGCGCGCTCCACTCCCCCACCGCCGTGGGACAGGGGGAGTCCATCCCCGGCATCTGCCACGCCGTGGCCATCTGCAACCGCCGGGAAGGGTAAACCGGTCAGAAAGGAGATTTGAACATGGAACTGTTTTGGCAATTTGTCCGGGCATTTCTCTGCGGCGGGGCCATTTGCGCCGTGGGGCAAATCCTCATTGACCGCACCTCCCTGACCCCGGCGAAGATCCTCACCGCCTACGTGGTGGCGGGGGTGGTGCTGGGGGCGCTGGGCCTGTACCAGCCCCTGGCGGAGTGGGGCGGCGCAGGGGCCACGGTGCCGCTGACCGGCTTCGGGTACAACCTGGCGAAGGGCGTCAAGACCGCCGTGGCGGAAAAGGGCCTGTTGGGGGCCTTCACCGGCGGGACGACTGCCGCAGCCGGGGGCATTGCCGCCGCGGTGCTGTTCGGTTGGCTGGCGGCGGCGGTGTTTAAGCCGGGGGAGAAAAGCTAGCATTTCAATTGGCAATTAGCAATGTGCAATGTGCAATTTGGGGTATGCCTTTGGAATCAGCCGTGTGCTGGAAACCCCTCCGCCGTCAAGCGGCACTTCCGCTTCGCTCCCTGCCCTTTCAGGGGAGGCAAGGGGGATAGTTCTTGTCGTTTTGCATGTGCTTATTTCAAAAGGTAGGATTTGAAGTATATTTTGTTTCATAAAGCAGGCTCTGTCCTTAATAAGCTATCATTCCGAAACCATCCACCCCTCTCGCCGCCCCTGAAAGGGGAGGTGGCGCGGCGTAAGCCGCGACGGAGGGGTTTTTCGCTGGAATTACTGATAAGGCTGATTCAAAGTGACACTCATATTAGCAATGTGTAATGAAACTCGCACCTCGTAAAGCAAAAGGAATCCCCGCAGCGCGTCATTTTCGTGACCTGCTGCGGGGAACTTTCATGTAATATCGGCTGTCTCCGGCTTTTTCGCCTGGTAGTGCTTGCAGCTTCGCTGGGCGTAGAGCTTGCCGCCATAACGCCGGTTGCCGTAGCGCTTGGCATCGGACAGATGCTCCACGTAGACCTCGCCGGTCTCCGGGTTCTGCCAGGGGGCCTTGGGGTTGGTGACGCTGCCGCCCTGGTAGGCTTTGGGCAGCGGGGGGTACTCCCAGCCCGAACCATAGCGGCGCTGACTGCCCCAGGGTTCCTTGTAGCTCATGGGCAGCTCCACCACCACTTTGGACTCCGGCACGGGGGAGCCGTCCATGCGGATGGAGAAGGGGTGGGGAATGGCGGTGATTTTTCCGTAGCGCCGCTGACTGCCCCACGGCTCTTTATAGCTCATGGGCAGCTCCACCACCGCACGGGAGCGGGGGGTAGGCGAACCGTCCATGCGGATGGGCAGGCGGAACCGGACGCCGGTGTACCGGCGGCTGCCGCCCCACGGTTCCTTGTAGCTCATGGGCAGCTCCATGGCTGTCCGAGCGGGCATGGGCGAG
>JAJPXR010000205.1 GCA_021205375.1 Clostridiales bacterium
CGGGCGGCCAGCACCTCCGGCGTCAGGGCGGAGAGGACGATGTGGTCGGAGTCCATAATCAGCACCGCCTTGGTCTTGCGGCCATAGGTGGCGTCGATGGCGGTGCCCCGCTCCTTGCCCTCCTGCACAATGCGCTTGATGGGGGCGGAGTCCGGGCTGACCACCGCCAGCAGCCGCTCGGCGGAGACCATGCTGCCGAAGCCGATGTTTAGTAGCTGCAAATGGATTCCCCTCCCCATTTTAGCTCTTAGCTCTTGGCTTTTAGCTGTTAGCTGTTAGCTCGGAACTGCTGAACCGTTCGCTCGGAACCCCTCCGCCACCGCCTAAAGGCGGCGGCCCTCCTCCCCTTTCAGGGGAGGAAAGAGGGGTGGTCAATTACCGAACGGTAGTTCTCCGTGAAAAACTTGTACTATATTGGGTAAAATCTCTGACCAAAATCAAGCACTATCCCCCCTCGCCGCCCCTGAAAGGGGAGGGGGACCATGCGAAGCATGGTGGAGGGGTTTTCCCCAGAATCACTGACAAGTCTGTTTCAAAGGGGCAACTGCAAAAGTGGCGGTGCCTGGCTAACAGCTAACGGCTAACAGCTATTTACTCCACATTCTGAATTTGTTCCCGGATCTTCTCCAGCTCGGCCTTCATGTCCACCACCAGCGTGGACATCTCCAAATCGTTGGCCTTGGAGCCGATGGTGTTGGTCTCCCGGTTCATCTCCTGCACCAGGAAGTCCAGCTTGCGTCCGATGGGGCTGCCCCCCTCCAGCATAGCCCGGAACTGGGCGATGTGGCTGTGGAGCCGGACGGTCTCCTCGTCCACGGCGACCTTGTCGGCAAAGACGGCGGCCTCAGTGAGGATACGGCTCTCGTCCAGTTGCCGGTCCTCCAGCACCTCCTGGATGCGGGTGGTGAGCTTGGCCCGGTATTCGGCCACCCGTTCGGGGCCGCGGGCCTCCACCTGGAGGGTGTACTGCTCCAGGGTGTCCAGGCGGCTGGAGAGGTCGTCCTTCAGCTTCTGGCCCTCTCTGGCGCGCATGGCGTCGAAATCGGCCAGCGCCAGGTCCGCCGCGTGGTGGACCTCCTTGGTCAGCTCGTCCAGGTCCTCCGGCACCTTCTCCACCCGGAACACGTCGGGGAACCGGGACAGCAGGTCGATGGAGACGGTATCGTTCAGGCCGAATTTGTCCGACATGGTCTCCAGCGCCCGCAGGTAGCCCGCCGCAACAGCTTCGTTCAGGGTGACGGAGACGGCCTCGGCGGTGGTGGTCTCGATGGTGACGAACACATCCACCTTGCCGCGGGTGATGGTGCGCTTCACCCGCTGGGTGATGCCGTCCTCGGCGCAGGTGTAAACGCGGGGGATGCGGACGGTGCAGTCCAGATAGCGGTTGTTGACGCTGCGCACCTCCACCAGGTAAGACCTGCCGTTCCCCAGCGTCTCTCCCCGGCCATAGCCGGTCATACTTTTCAGCAAAAGGGTCACTCCTTGTTGTTCAGACGTTCACAGAGAATATATTATACCAAAATTCCGGCGGACTGTAAAGGGATTCAGCGCAGAGAAATCAATTTTGCACAGGAACCAGTTTCATCCGTTCCCTGTCGGGGCGGGAGAGAGAACGGCGGCGCTTAACAAAAAATTTGTACTGTGCTGGGCAAGTGCAGACCAAACAGCAAGCACTATCCCCTCTTGCCTCCCCCTGTGAAGCGCGGGCCGAATGGCCAATTCCTTTTTCGCGCAAATGCAGGGAGCTATGGCCCTTTTGGGCCATGCGAGTCGCAAAGGGGAGGAGGGCCGCCGCCTTTAGGCGGTGGCGGAGGGGTTTCTGACGTATGGCTGTATGAAAGGAAGGGGCAGATTCAAACGAATTTCGCCCGGCGCAGCACCGGCAGCAGCCGCTGCTGCACGTAGGTCATGATTTGGGAAAAGGCGATGTCGTAGCACACAAAGACCACGTTGCCCACCGCCAGCAGCGCCCAGGAGCCGACGCCCCGGAAGGTCAGGGTGATTTGCAGCAGCTTTTGCAGCACCCAGTAGACCGCCAGCATCAGCACGTTGCCCACGGCCAGCTTCATGACCCACTCCAAAATCAGGTTTTTCCGGGCCTCGATCCACGCCTTGACCACCGGGTAAATGCCGAAGCACAGGCAGTAGTAGATCGCCACCTCTTTGCTGGGGAGCAGCAGCAGCCCCAGCACGCCGCTGACCACATAGCAGCTCAGCCCGCCGCCGTAGCCCACGGCGCACACCGCCACAGCGACGGCCAGGCCGCTGACAGCGGAAAAGCCCATCCGCCCGGAGGGCAAAAAGCTGGCGATGAGCAGCAGCGCCAGAGTGACGGCGCTGAGCATGGCGCACAGCGCCACCTGCCGCAGTTGGCGGCGACGTTCTTCCATTTCTCAGCGCCCCCCACACATGCAGTTCAGGCACATCAGGGCGGTGCAGCAGTCCATCATGTCCATGCCCGTGCCCGCGCCGGTGTTGCGGTACGTGGGGCCTGCGTTTTGCATCATGTTCAGCGCCTGCCGGTATTCGCCGTTGTTGGGGTCCATGGACACCGCCTGCTGGTAGTCGTTCCGAGCCTCGTCCAGCCAGCCCCGCCGGTAGGCGATGCTGCCCTGGCAGAAGTACCACTCGGCGGTCTGGGGCTTCTGGTTCAGCATCTGGGCGGCCCGGTCCAGGTCGTTGGAGTTGATGGCGGTGCGCACGTCGTTGTAGAGGGTGCCGCCGCTGTAGCCGTAATTTTGCTGATAGCCCTGCTGGTAGGTCTGTTGATACCCCTGCTGATAGCTCTGCTGGTAGCTCTGACCGCCGCTGCTGCCATTGTTCGGCTGGTAGGTCCCGGCCCGCATTTTGGTGATCTGGTCGTAAGCCTCGTTGATCTCCTTCATCTTTTCCTCGGCCAGGTCTGCCAGGGGATTGTTCTGGTAGTTGTCCGGGTGGTACTTTCGGGCCAACTGGCGATACGCCTGCTTGACCTCGCTGTCGGTGGCGGTGGGTTTCACACCTAACACGCTGTAAGGATCGTTCATCTCTTTTGTCTCTCCCGTAGTAGTCGTTTTTGCTGTTTCCACTTGCCGCTGAGGACAAGCCGCTGTACCAGGGGCAGTCCGCCCCATAAAATATTTTCCAAAATGGGGGTGTTCTCCGTCTCCTCCAGCAGGGGGAGGGCGGACAGGGCCAGGTTGACGGAGTGGGTCAGTGTCACGCGCAGTTGTTGTCCCTCCGGCCCGTCCGGGTCCGGAACCTTGTCCAGCCCGTAGCGGAGCAGGATGGGGTTGTAGCTGCCCTGTTCCAAATCCTCCGCCAGGTCGTCCCAGGCGTCGGTCAGGTAGATCCACCGCCCTACGTGGTAGAGCAGTTGCTCGGTGGCCCGGTCCCGGCCTGTATCGCCGGTGGGCGGGACTGCTCCCGCCAGGATTTTGGCGAAGGCGTCCGCCGGGCGGTCCAGAGAGGGGCAGCGCTCCGCCTCCAGCCGGTGCAGCGCGTCCAGTTGGCGGTCAGCCAGCCGGTCGAAGTCCGGCCTGCGGCGCTGTGCGCGGCGATAGGCCCGCCGGAACACCCGCGAGAGCAGCCTTGCGCCCAGCCCCTTGAAAAAAGACTCGTCCTGCACCTGGTCCCGGAGCTTCCACCAGGTCAAAATCATGCACTCGTCCGCCGCCAGCTCCAGCGCGGCGCTGGTGGCGCAGCAGTTGCGACCCCGGCAGGGGGCCACTGGGCAGCGGCGCCTGTGTTGGTCGTCGCCCGCCCCCAGCAGCAGGGCCAGAAACGTGAAGTCGTAGCTCAGCAGCAGCCGGGACAACTGTCCGCACTGCCTGCCCATGGTGTGGCACAGACCGCAGTAGACCGCCCGGTAGCGCTCCCAGTCCTTCACCTTTAATTCTTCCCGGAGGGGCAGCACATAACCGAACATCAGCCCAGCTCCACGGTCACTTCGTAGTCGCCTACCGCGCCCACGTCGGACATGCCCGTCACCTTCACCGTGGCGGGGAGGGTGACGGTGCCCGTCACCTCGGAGGAGACGTCGCTCATGTCCACCTCCACGGTCACATCGTCCTCCACCAGCAGCGACATGGTCTCCTTGTCGCCCCGGATGCGCACGTCCAGGCTCTCCGTCACCAGCGTGGCGGTGACGTCCTCCGCCTGGTTGACCAGTTGGATGTTGGTGGTGGTCACTTTGGTGGTGGTCAGGCTGCTGTCGATGGTCAGCGTCACCGTTGCCACGGTGGTGCCGCTGACGTTGGTGATGCCGTCCGGCAGGTCGATGGAGAAGCTCTGCCGCTCCGACGTGACCACCTGGGACAGGTCAATGGTGCCCACGCTAAAGGTGTCCAGCCCGTCCAGCGCCTCCTGGGTGCCGGAGACCTTCAGCGTCTCCGGGGAGATGGTGCAGGTCACGTCGTCCTCGGTTGCGCCGCCGCCCTCCACGATGGTCACGGCCAGCGAGATCTCCTTCACCAGCGACACCGGGAAGGTGGCCTCCACCTCGCTCTGGCTCAGGGTCAGCCCCTCCTGGTCCACCTCGTTGCCGTCGGCGTCCACCAGGGTCAGGGCCAGGGTGCCGGTCCAGGTCTCGGAGAGGTTTTGTTCGGTCAGGGTGGCCACCGCGTGGTCCACCTGTTCCACCTGGGATTCCTCTCCGGTGACGGTGATCTCCGTCACGTCGAAGGAGAAGTCGTTGGTGTCGTACAAATAGCCCTCCGCCACCGAGCCGGTGAAGCTGCCCGCCACGCTGACGGTCTTGTTGCCCATCTGCACCACCGTCACCTCGATGGAGGAGACGCTGCGGGAGCGGATCTTCACGCTGGAAAAGTTGATGGTGTTGGGATAGGAGACGGTGTAGTTCAGGGACTGGGTCCCGGCCTCAGTGACCTGGGTGGTCAGGTCCACTGAGATGGTGATGTTGGTGCGCTTGAGCTGGGAGACCACCGCGCGGGTGCCCACCAGCGTCAGGGAGACGGTGGCGTCGCCGCCGTCGGTGATCATCAGCCCTTCTTCCTGTAGGGCTTCCTCTCCCACGAAGGTGACGGGGATGTTGCGGATGGTGACCCTGGTGTCGGGTTCCACCGTCACGTCCACATAGAGCCAGCAGAGAATGGCGCAGACGATGGCAAGCAGGACATAGGGAAGGTTGATGTGCCGGAGTTTATTCAGCATGGTCGGAATCCTCCTTCCGATGCCGCACCAGGTCGGTCAGGCGCAGGGAGTTCAGGCTGCGGAGCAGGCTCTTCCAGTTGAGGGAAGTCTCCTCGTCCTCCAATGCCTGGGGCAGCAGCTCGTTGCGTAGCAGCCGCCGCAGGGTCTCCGGGGCCAGGTGGCGCTTGAGGGAGCCGCCCACGG
>JAJPXR010000239.1 GCA_021205375.1 Clostridiales bacterium
CACTATTTTTGAGGGTTATTTTTCTCTGCCCCAACTCTTGACATAGAACCATTTTTTAGTACGTTATATAAGGATTACACAGCCGGGTCGGTGGGGTCGTATTTCTGGCTGCTCTTGATCTTGCCGGTGGCGTCGTAGTTGTCGCTCAGGGTCATCTTACCGAAGGGCAGATATCCGTTGCCCCTGGTGATGACCACCCGGGTGTTGCTGCCGTTGGATTTACCCAAATCATAGATCAGCTTGCAGTTGACCACCTGCATCCGAATGCACTGCTTGGACTGGTTGGTGCCCAGGCCGTTGTAGGAGCTGTACTTCAGGGCCTTGACGCTGGCCTTGGAATACTGCTCAGAGTGGGTCCAACTGCCGCTGCCGGAGACGTAGGTGGCGTACTGATAGTACAAACCCGCCTTGTACTTCCACCAGCGCTTGCGGGTGGTCAGCTTGTAGGTGCCGGGCTTGGTGTTGGAGCTGGCGCGGGACATGGATACCACAAAGCTCTTGACGGGGATGTCATACTTGCCGGTGCTGGAGTTATAGGCCAGGATGGTGCCGGTGTGGGAGCCGCGGGCCAGGACGATGTGGAGCTTCTTCTTCTTGTAGCTGCTGTTGTACTCAAACAGGTTGGTCACCAGGGTCCCGTCGGAGCGGAAGGTGTAGGTGTACGTATAGCCGTTGCGCTTGATGCGCTTGGTGCCGGTGGCGGCTACGCCGCTGGTGAAGTAATACTCTTTGCTGCTGATGGTTTTCCAGCCGCTGACAGAGGTATCCTTCTTGCCCTTGGTGTAATAGGTGAGGTTGCTGGAGCGGAGGCCGGTGAAGGCTTTGCCGCTCTTGTAGTAGAGGCCGTCATACTCGTTGACCAGCGTGTAATCACAGATGTAGGTTCCATAGGAGGTCCGCATGGTGCCGGTGAAGGTTTTGCCCACGCCATCGGTGATGATGTAGAGCTTGCCGCCCTCTTCCAGGCGGAACAGGCCGGAGTAAAGCTCGCCCTCGTAGTAATAGCGGCTGTTAAAGGTGGCTTTCCCGTTGAAGAACTCGATGTTGCTGGAGATGGAATAGGTGTTCCCGGATTTCGTCACGGTTGTGGCGCTGTTCGCGTCCTCAGACTGCTCCAGCACCTTATCGTCGGTGTCCCCAACGACGAGGTCGCCGTCCTCTTCTTCCACGGTGGTCAGCAGAAAAGATGCCACTTCCACGCTCAGCTCCTGCTGCCAGATGCCGTTCTCGTCAAAGTAATAGATGCCGCCGGCGAAGGAGCAGGTGTAGGTGCCTCCGTCCTGCACCACCTTCACGGTGCCTGCGGGCAGCAGATAGAACCCATCGGCGGCATAGACTTGCTGCTCGTCCTCCAGGTAGACAAAGCCGAACACCAGGTCGCCGTTGGCGTCCAGGGTGTAGACCCAGCTCTCGTCGTCCTCGCCCAGGGCAAAGACAATCGCACCGTCCTCTTCGGTGGTCTCCAGGTCGGTCACGAGGCTCTCTTCCTCTTCGACGGCCTCAGTCTCAGTCGTTTCCGCGTCAGCCGCGTTCTCTTCGTCGGTCTCTGCGGCCTCTGGTTCCTCCGTGTCCGTCTCGTCGTTTTCCGCTTCGGCGGAGCTGTCGGCAGCTTCCTCCTCGCTGTCGTCTGTGACAGGGAGGGTATCCCAGTTCTCATCGTTGGAATCGGCAGTCTCGCTGGAGACGGCTGCATCCGCAAGAGCTTCCGTGGTGTTCAACTCCGCGCCAAGGGCAGTGCCGGCCAGGCTGAACGTCATAGCCATCGCCAGGAGCAGAGAAATGATTTTGTGGGTATGCGTGGGTTTCATTGGGGTCCTCCTGTTTCTTTTTGTAAACCTTTTGTAACTTTTTTGATTATAGCACAACTGTCCCCTCAGTTCCAGCCTTTTTTTCAGAAAATTTACGTTTTTTCTGAAAAAAAGATTTTTTCGTGAAAATGACCTTATTTTCCAAAAAATAAGCCAAAAAAGTTGATGCTTAATACAATTCGAATCAGAAGAAACGACCGTGAAACGGCTGTTACCTGTTTGTTACCATTTGTAACTTTTTCGATGTCACAATTTCACCGCGCCGTCAGAGGAACGCGCAGGAAGCCATCATTCAAATGGGCAATCGTGTGGTTTTTTCCTGTCAAACCTCCGGCAAAACTATTTGAAATGACAAAAACCTATTTTTGTATTGCTCAACCGGTCAATTCGCGCTATAATAACTGCTGAATAAACTGCATAGCGGTTTGTTCCTGCGGCGCAGGCCGTGGGGGTTCGGGACCCCGCAAAAAGTGTTGCGATCCTGAAATTTCCCCATTGTTACAATACGCAGTTCGAAAGAACAGAAATCACTTTAACGGTCAACGTTGGCTACAGCATCTGCGGCCTCTGGCCGCGAAAGGAGAAGTTGCAATATGTGTGGAATTGTCGGTTTTACTGGTGAGGCACAGGCGGCCCCCATTCTGCTGGACGGGCTGGCAAAGCTGGAGTACCGCGGCTATGACTCGGCGGGCATCGCCGTGAAAGACGCTGACTCCGACAAGGTGGAAGTCGTCAAGGTCAAAGGCCGCCTGAATCAGTTGATGGAAAAAACCAACAGCGGCCACGCCGTACCGGGCAGTTGCGGCATTGGCCACACCCGCTGGGCCACCCACGGGGAGCCTTCCGCCGTCAACGCCCACCCCCATTTCAGCGACGACCGGGAGGTCTTTGTCGTCCACAACGGCATCATCGAGAACTATCTGGAGCTGAAAGAGAAGCTGGTCAAGAGCGGTTACTCCTTCTACTCCCAGACGGACACCGAGGTGGTCACCAAGCTGCTGGACTACTACTATAAAAAATACCAGCGCAACCCCCTGGAGGCCCTCGCCAAGGTCATGCTCCGGGTGCGGGGTTCCTACGCCCTGGGCATCATGCTCAAGGACGAGCCGGGCGTCATCTACGCCGTCCGCAAGGACAGTCCCCTCATCGTGGGCAGCAGCGAACAGGGCAGCTTCATCGCCTCCGACGTGCCCGCCATCCTGAAATACACCCGCAGCGTGTACTATATCGGTAACCTGGAGATCGCCCGGCTGACCAGAGAAGGCGTGACCTTCTACAACATCGACAAGGAAGAGATCTCCAAGGACCTGGTGGAGATTCAGTGGGACGCTGAGGCCGCGGAAAAGGGCGGCTATGAGCATTTCATGATGAAGGAGATCCAGGAGCAGCCCAATGCCGTGCGGGACACCATGAACTCCTGCCTGGTGGACGGCCACATCGACCTGACCGCCGTGGGCCTCACGGATGAGGAAATTTGTCAACTGTCCCGGCTGTATATCGTGGCCTGCGGCAGCGCCTACCATGTGGGCATCGCCGCCAAGTGCGTCATCGAAGGGCTGGCACGAATCCCCGTGGAGGTGGAGCTGGGCAGCGAGTTCCGCTACCGGGACCCCATTCTGGTGGAGAACTCCGCCGTGGTCATCATCAGTCAGTCCGGCGAGACCGCCGACAGCCTGGCCGCCCTGCGGGAGGCCAAGGCCCGTGGCGTGCGCACCATCGCCATCGTCAATGTGGTGGGGTCCAGCATCGCACGGGAGGCGGACAACGTGTTTTACACCCTGGCGGGGCCGGAGATCGCCGTTGCCACCACCAAGGCGTACAGCACCCAGCTCATCGCCTGCTATATGCTGGCCATTCAGTTCGCCTATGTCCGGGGTGTCATCGACCAGAACCGCTACGACCAGCTCATCGCCGAGTTGCAGACCCTGCCCGATAAAATCAGCAAGGTGCTGGAGGACGAGGCCCGCATCCAGTGGTTTGCCAGCAAGTTCTCCAACGCCCACGACATCTTTTTCATTGGCCGGGGGCTGGACTACGCCATCAGTCTGGAAGGCAGCCTGAAGATGAAAGAGATCAGCTATGTCCACTCCGAAGCCTACGCCGCCGGCGAGCTGAAGCACGGCACCATCTCCCTGGTGGAGGACGGCGTGCTGGTGGTGGGTGTGCTGACCCAGGACGATTTGTTTGAAAAGACCGTCTCCAACATGGTGGAGGTCAAGAGCCGGGGGGCCTACCTGATGGGTCTGACCACCTACGGCAACTACTCTATCGAGGACACCGCCGACTTCACCGTCTACGTCCCCAGGACCGACCCCTATTTCACCACCAGCCTTGCCATTATCCCCCTCCAGTTGATGGGGTATTATGTGAGCTGCGCCAAGGGGCTGGACGTGGATAAGCCCCGGAATCTGGCGAAGTCCGTTACTGTGGAGTAAAAGAAACGGTTGTTCCTTTGAAGGAAACCTTATCCGTTATTTCATCCGAAACCCCTCCGCCACCGCCTAAAGGCGGCGGCCCTCCTCCCCTTTCAGGGCAGGGAGCGCAGCGGAAGTGCCGCTTGACGGCGGAGGCAAGAGGGGTGGTCAGTTGCGGAATGATAGTTCGTTACGATTCAGGTATTCTTTAAGAAATCACTATGGCTGCCGCGCCGCGGCAGCCATTTTAAAACGCGAAGCAGTCTGTCTGTTCGACAGACGAAAGGAGAAACCACCGTGTCCTATACCTGTCTGCTGTTCGACCTGGACGGCACCCTCACCGATTCCGGTCCCGGCATTATGAACTCTGCCGCCTACGCCCTGGAGAAAATGGGCTACCCGGTGGGGGACCCGGCGCTGCTGCGCCGCTTCGTCGGCCCGCCCCTCAACGAGACCTTCCACACCTGCTACGGCGTCCCCCTGGAGGAGATGTCCGAGACCATCCGCCAGTACCGCATCCGGTACAACGAGCAGGGCGGCATCTTCGAGAACCGGGTCTATCCCGGCATGGAGGGCTGTCTCGAAGAGCTGCGGGCGGCGGGGAAAACCCTGCTGGTAGCCACCTCCAAACCCCTGCCCATGGCCCAGCGGGTGCTGGACCACTTCGGCCTGACCCAATACTTCGACCACGTCTTTGGCGGCACCATGGACGAATCCGGCGGAGGCTGCTACAAGCCGCTCATCGTGGGCCGGGCTGTGGCCGCCTGCGGGGAGGTGCCGAGGTCGGAGATTTTGATGGTGGGCGACCGGGAACACGACATCTTCGGCGCCCACGAGAACGGCATCGCCTGCGCGGGGGTGCTCTGGGGCTACGGCTGCCGGGAGGAGTTCGCCGCCGCCGGAGCGGAGTACATCGTGGAAAACTACGAAGAATTGAAAAATATCGTGTTGTAATGTGAACAGCGCTGGAAACCGGGGAGTTGTCCCGATTTCCAGCGCTGTTTTTTGTTGGTTGTTCTTGCTCATCCTTGCGTTGAAACCCCTCCGTCGCGGCTCACGCCGCGCCACCCCCCCAAAAACAGCCCGGAGGGGCCGAACACCCGAATAAGCGA
>JAJPXR010000177.1 GCA_021205375.1 Clostridiales bacterium
TTCACTATTTTTGCGGGTTATTTTTCTCTGCCCCAACTCTTGACATAGAACCCTTAAAAAAAGGACAGCCAGCAGGCTGTCCTTTTTGCATATCCAAAATGGTCTAAAATCAGAGCTTTTTCAGCCGCTCGATGGTTTTCACAAAATACTCCGGCAGGGGACACTCCACCACCACCGGCTCCCCGGTGGTGGGATGAATAAACCGCAGCCGCTTGGCGTGGAGGCACTGACCCTCCAGCCCCGGATAGGGCTTTTTGCTGCCGTAAACCGTGTCCCCCAAAAGGGGATGGTGAAGGTAGGCCATGTGGACGCGGATCTGATGGGTGCGGCCCGTCTCCAACTGGCACTCCACGCGGGTGTAGCCGTTGTACCGCTCCAGCACCCGCCAGTGGGTGACGGCCCGCTTGCCTCCGGCGGTAACGGCCATTTTTTTGCGGTCCGTCTTGTGCCGGGCGATGGGAGCATCCACTGTGCCGGAATCTTCGGTTAAATTGCCGACCACGATGGCCTCATAGGTGCGGGCCAGGGTGTGGTCCTGGAGCTGAGCGGCCAAGGACAGGTGCGCGCTGTCGTTTTTTGCCACGATGATAAGGCCACTGGTGTCCCGGTCAATGCGGTGGACGATGCCGGGACGCAGCACGCCGTTGATTCCAGAGAGTGATTTTCCACAGTGATATAACAGTGCGTTGACGAGCGTTCCGTCCGAATGGCCCGGTGCGGGGTGGACCACCATGCCCACCGGCTTGTTGACCACCACCACGTCGTCGTCCTCGTAGACGATTTCCAGGGAAATGTCCTGGGGAACCACGTCCAGCGGCTCCGGCTCCGGCAGCGTGACCTCCAGCGGGTCGCCCACCTCCAGGCGGGCATTTTTCTTGAGTTTTTTACCGCCGGAGGTCACCAGACCCTGTTCCAGCAAACGCTGGGCGGCGGAGCGGGTCAGCCCCTCCACGGTGCGGGCCAGGAACTGGTCCGCCCGCTCTCCGGCGGCGTCGACGGTAAGGGTCAGGGTACTCATTCCCACAGATCCCTCTCGCCCTTCGGCTCTTTCGGCTCCAGCTTCTCCCAGAAGAAGAACACATAGCACAGCACCAAAATGCCGCCCACCACCACGCAGCAGTCCGCCACGTTGAACACCGCGAAGTTGACGAACAGCACCTGGATCATGTCGGTGACGTAGCCCAGAAACAGCCGATCAATGAGGTTGCCAGCGGCCCCGGCCATCACGAGGGTCAGGGGCCACTTTCCCAAGGGGTGCGTAAAAATCAGGTTTTTTGCCAGCACGACAGCCAGAGCGATGGTGGCGACCAGAGACACGATGGTCAGCAGCCCGGTCCGCCCGCTGAAGGAGGAAAAGGCCATACCGGTGTTCTGCACATAGGTCAGCCCCACCACGCCGGGGATGAGCACCACCTGCTCCCCCAGCGCCAGGGCCGCGCGGGTGGCGGCCTTAACGCCCTGGTCCAGGCCCACCAGCAGCCCGGCCACGATAAAGTACCACATAACTTATCCTTTCCGCCGGTCGCTGAGGTAATAGGGCTTCATCAGTGACTTCTGCTCGGTGGAGTCCTTCTGCCGCTCCGGGCGCTCCGTCCGGGGCGGGCGGTTCTTTTTGCCCTGGTTGGCGGGATGTTGCCGCCGAGACTTGTTTCCAGCCGTCTGCTTTTGGGCGGCGGCAGACTTGGAGGGCTGCTGCTGAGTCTGTTTTCCGCCAGACTGCTTCTGAGGGTTCGATTTCCCACCTGCCTGCTTTTGGGCGGTGGATTTCTGCTTGCCCTCCTGCTTCTGCGGGGCGGATTCCGGCTTCTGCCGGGAGGTTTGCTTGCCGGAGGACTTTTTGCCGGATCTCCCGGCGGGCTTGTTGGCGGATTCCGGCTCCTCCCGCCGCTCCGGGCGGTACTTTTCGGGGATCTCCTTCCGGTCCGAGAACAGACGGTCAGTGGCGTCCCGTGCAGGGGTGTCCAGCTTTCGGCTGGTGTCCACGGTGCGGCTGCCGAAGGTCTCCTTCAGCTCCACATTGGGCAGCAGCGAGACGCTGCTCAGGGAGGGGATGACTTTTTTCTCCGGGCGCTTGTACCGCCGATGGAGAATGTCGTTGCTGTCGAAGGTGCGGGCCGGTTCGACGGGCTGCTCCTCCCGCTTGGGCAGCAGGTCGGGGATGGGCACCACCGGCTCCGGCTGGGCCGGTTTCTGGACCTTTTTGCCCTTCTTCTTGGTTTTGGATTTTTCAGGCGCAGGAGCGCTCTCGATGGGGGCGGCAGCGGTCTCCTGGGGGGCGGATTTGGTCTGGCGGGCGGCGTTTGCCTCCCGGCGGGCCTTCGCCAGCTCCCGGGCGGCGGCGCGGGCCTCCTCGTCCTCCGGGTTGCGGACCTTGCCCCCCTTGTCCTTGGCCGGAGGGTCAAAGTTCTGCATGGGCCAGGGGTGGTCCTTCACCTGGGGGACCTTTTTGCCCATGAGCTTTTCGATGTCTTTCAGCAGGGGCTGCTCGTTGAAGTCACAGAAGGCGATGGCAAGGCCGCCGCGGCCCGCCCGCCCCGTCCGGCCAATGCGGTGGACGTAGGTTTCCGGCACTTCGGGCAGGTTGTAGTTGACCACACAGGCCAGCTCTTCGATGTCCAGCCCACGGGCGGCGATGTCTGTCGCCACCAGCACGCGGATGTTCCCCGCCTTGAACCCAGCCAGAGCCTCCTGCCGGGCGGTCTGGCTCTTGTTGCCGTGGATGGCGGCGGCGGAGACGCCGGCCTTCTGCAAGTCCTTGCTGACCTTGTTGGCCCCGTGCTTGGTGCGGGTAAAGACCAGCACCGAGGACAAATCCTGTTCCTCCAGCAGGGAGACCAGCAGCTTGGTCTTGTTGACCCGGTCCACCAGATAGACCTGCTGGCGAATGGCGTCCACGGTGCTGTTCACCGGGTCCACCGCCACCCGGACGGGCTTGTAGAGCAGGCTGTTCACCAGTTGGGTGATCTCCTCCGGCATGGTGGCGGAGAAGAACAGGGTCTGCTTCTTTTTTGGCAGCCACTGGAGGATTTTTTTCACGTCGTGGATGAAGCCCATGTCCAGCATCCGGTCGGCCTCGTCCAGCACGAAGATCTCCAGCCTGGACAAGTCGAGATACCCCTGCTGGTACAGGTCGGCCAACCGGCCGGGGGTGGCTACCAGCACGTCGGCCCCCTTCTGGATGGCCTCCACCTGAGGGGTCTGGCCCACGCCGCCGAAGATGACCACGCTGGTTACGTTTAAATATTTCCCGTAGTTGACAAAACACTCCTGGTTTTGAATCGCCAGCTCACGGGTGGGAGTGAGGACCAGAGCGCGGATGGGCCGCCCGTCCACGGGGTTCTGGCTCAGCCGTTGGAGGATGGGCGCGGCGAAGGCGCAGGTCTTGCCGGTGCCGGTGCGGGCGCAGCCCAACACATCCCGGCCCTCCAGCGCCGGGGGAATGGCCCCTGCCTGGATCGCGGTGGGCTGGGTGTAGCCCTGTTCCGTCAGGGCCTTGACGATGGGGTCAATGAGATGACAGTCTTGAAAATTCAAACAAATACTTCTTTCTTCCATTCAGAATTGCCTGCATCAAGTTTTACTTCTGCCGGACGCAGGCAGTCCGGCGGGAGGGCGGCGGTTTACAGGAAGATGGTCACGGCGCTGTACCCCAGGCCCAGCATCAGCATGAGCCAGAACCACACCGACCTGCGGCAGGCCCGCGCCTTCTCCTGGGGGCGGAAGGGCAGCGGCCCCGGCTCCATGTGATAGCCCCGGCGCACCGCCAGGAACATGGCGATGGCGATGCCGATGGAGAGGTAGATAAACACGCTGGCCGCCAAAAATGCCTCGTCGGGCAGGTTTAGCTGCATTACCACGCTAAAGCCGTTGATGAGCATGTGCAGCAAAATGGTGTCCCGGATGGAGCCGGTCAGCAGGACGACAGCCCCAAACACCAGCCCCAGCACAAAGGCGTAGGCCGTCTGATAGAGATTGGCGTGGAACAGGGCGAAGGCCAGAGCGGACAGCACCACCGTCGACACGTCCCCCAGCCCCAGCAGCCGCCGCAGCAGGATGCGCCGGAAAATCAGCTCTTCCATCACCGGGGCCACCAGCACAAAGGCCACCGCCGTCAGCCAGATGGGGAGCGACGCGCTAAAGGAGTCCACCACATTGGTGGTGCCGTGGCTCGTCATGCGCTCCAGAACGGTGATGACCAGGGAGGTCAACAGGGAGCAGCCGTAGCCCACGCCGAAAGAGAACACCGTTGCCTGGATGAACTCCCACAGGCTCAGCCGATCCACCGGAATGGGGTTGCCCCTGGGCAGCCGCCGCAGCGCCAGCGGAAAAACGATCAACCCCGGCAAATAGACCGACACGTCGTTGATGGCCAGGGCCAGCACCGGCCCCCAGAAGGCGTCCCAGTAGTATTGGGGGAAAAACCGCGCCGCCGCGTAATACAGCCCTGCGCCCAGGCACTGGGTCAGTGCGACCACCAGAATCACGCTGATGGAAAACCGGCTGTAACACTTGCGCAGTTCCCGTCTGCTCATGGGTTTGGGAACATACGGTGTCATTTCCTGTGTCATTTCTCCCACCTCGTTTGCGTCTGGTCGTGCCTGTGGAGAGCGCAGGAGGGTCTCCCCCTCCCCTGCCGCAGCAGGTTTGCCGCCAGATGGTATTATAACAGTTTTTCCGGCGTTTGACAACGGCTGAAAACACAGGTGGGATATTTCATGAGATGCAAAAAGCGGGAGCGCCGCAGAACTTCGTCTGCAACGCTCCCGGCGCTGTTTTCACTTCATTGCACATTTCAAATTGCTAATTGCAAATTGAATCACACTGCTGCCGCGCTGACCGCCCGGGACAGCTCCTCCTCGGAAAACGGCACGGAAATGCTCTCCGCCTGGCGGTTCAGGTGCAGCTTGGTCACATAGCTGCTGGTGTAGGCCCGCATCAGGGCGAAATATCCCAGCCGGAACTCAATGGTGTCCCCCACCCGGTACTCCACTTCACTGTCCTCCACGTCCAGCATCAGGTGGTCGCTGCTGGCCCCCAGAATGTGGATGCCCTCGTCGATGGGCCACATGGTCTCCACGTCAATGTCCTGCTTGCCCAGGGCGCAGATGGCCTTCATCCGCACGCCCCGGTCGGTGAACGTGGGGGAGTTGCCGTAGCTGTCCACGCCCACGGTGCCCCAGGGCAGAGAGGGCTTCTCTTTCAGCTCGATAATTTCCGCCTGTAGGCGGAAAGCGTCGTTATAAGTGCCGTCCAGGTAGCGGTATTTGGCCCGCTCCCGGCCAAAGAGCAGGCTCTCCC
>JAJPXR010000128.1 GCA_021205375.1 Clostridiales bacterium
TTTTGCGGGTTATTTTTCTCTGCCCCAACTCTTGACATAGAACCGAAAAAAACCGCGCCTCCGCTGCCAAAGTCGGGCAGCGTTGGGCGCGTCAAGCGTCGGCGGAACTGTGCCGCCGTGAATGGAAACTTTTCATTGGAGAAATTCTCCTGCGCTCAAGAAATTTTTTCCAATTAAAAGAACATGAAATTGCCGTTTTTCGCTTGTGTTGCCCTGCCTTTCTGTGGTACAATGGGCTTCAATCTCAGATAGAAAGGCGGATGCGGAATGAAACGATTGACGGCGATTTTCCTGGCGGTCTGTATGGCGCTCTCGGTCAGCGCTCTGGCCCTGGCCGATGGCACAGGCACGGAGACAAAGGGCTATCTCGTGCTGGGCGAAGATTTAACCAGCACGGAGTTGGAGACGGTGCTGTCCTACCTCCAGGTGGAGGACATGGACGACTATGTGGTCAGCTACACCACCAACGAGCAGGAACACGAAGCCTTCGACAGCTACCTCAGCGCCTCGGTGGTGGGCAACCGCGCCCTGTCCTCCATCCTGCTGGTCCCTGGCGAGGAAGGGGACGGCATCTCTGTCACCTCTTATAATATCACCTACTGCACGGTGGAAATGTACCAAAACGCGCTGATCTCCGCCGGCGTGGAGGACGTGGCCATCTACATCGCCGCGCCCTACGCCGTCTCCGGCACCTGCGCTCTGGTCAGCGCTATGAACGCCTACTCCACCCTGACCGGGGAGGAAATTTCCGAAGCCAGCGCCGACGCCGCCGTGGACGAGCTGGTGACCACCGGCGAGCTGGGCGACGCCATTGGCAGCAACGACACCGCCGCGGAGCTGATCGCCCTGCTCAAACAGCAGTTGCTGGAGCAGGACCTGAACGAGGACGAGCTTTCCGAGGCCATCGACGACGCCTGTGAGGAGATGGGCGTGACCATCGACGACGACCTGAAGCAGAGGATCATCGACCTGCTGCTGAAGCTGAAGGAGACGGACATCGACGTGGACGCCCTGGCGCAGCAGGCCGGCCAGCTCTACGACAAAGTCAGCGAAACCATGGATTCTATGGGCATCACCAGGGAATCGGCGCTGAACTTCTTCCAGAAGGCGCTGCAATTCGTGCAAAACCTGCTCAGCAGTCTGTTCGGCAGCGGCGAATGAGCGTTTCCAGCGGGGAAAACCCGCTGAACAGGCAAAAAAAGACCCGGCGATTCAACCTCTCGCCGGGTCACTTCTGTTCGTTGTCCAAGGGTCCTTACCTCAACTTTTCATCGGGTTCATTCAGGACTATTCACTGCGCCGTCACTGATGGCTGTTCTGCATTGTTCTTTGGTCTCAGTCCTTTCTTCCGTCGTCTAAGAAATCTTGAGCACACGCTTCATAGAACGCGCCTCCTTCACAGGCGGAATGTAGATGGGGACGAACTTACCTGTACATGGGACCGTACCTCCTGCGTTATTTGATTGCGGCTCTAAAAGCAACCCTCATAACACATCATCCTTTCGGAACGGGGGTGGTGGATAGGGACGAACTTACTTGTACATGGGACCGTACCTCCTGTGTTACTGAATAGCTGACCTGAAATCATACCACATAACACATCATCCTCTCAAACGGTCAAGCGGATGGGGCGGAAGGAACATCGCTGCTTAACGGAACAGCTACCGTTTTCACTGCGTCTTGGGAACCGACCCCTTTCTGTAGTGAATTTCGTATCCTCTTTTGGATGAATAAAGGATACCACAGATTCGGCCATCTGTCAAGCGTTTTTGCAAAAATTTTTTATGAAGTTCGAAATGGGAAGTATTTGCATCTCAGGAGGCATTTTATATGACAAAAAACATCGTAATGGACATGGGAAACGTGCTGCTGGATTTTGACCCGCAGGTGCCGTTGGACCTGTACTGCTCTTCCCCGGAGGAAAAGGAACTGATACGGCGGGAGCTGTTTCAGGGTCCGGTATGGCTGATGGCCGACCAGGGCCTGATCCGGGACTGTGAGCGGTTCGACCACGTCAAAGGCCAGGTGCCCGAAGAACACTGGCCGGCGCTGAAAGCCTGCGCCGACAACTGGTGGGTGTGTATGCACAATCCCATTCCCGGCGCGCTGGACTTCCTCCACGACTGCAAGGCGGCGGGGTATGGGCTGTACCTGCTCTCCAACGCCTCCGACCTGTTCTTCACCTACTTCCCCGCCTTCTGCCCCCTGGAGTTCTTCGACGGGGCGGTGATCTCCTGCCAGGAAAAGCTGCTGAAACCCGACCCGGAGATCTACCGGCGGCTGCTGGAGCGGTATCACCTGGCAGCGGAGACCTGTTACTTCGTGGATGACCGCCCGGACAATGTGGCGGCGGCCCAGGCCCTGGGCATGGGCGGTCACGTGTTCCGCATGGACTACCCCGCCATTCGCCGGGAACTGGGGATGGAGCCATGAAAAAGGTCGCGGTCATCAACGACCTGTCCGGCTTTGGGCGCTGCTCCCTGACTGCCGCCCTGCCGGTGCTGGCCGCCATGGGGACGCAGCCGGTGCCGCTGCCCACGGCGCTGCTCTCCGCTCAGACAGGCTACCCCAACTACACCTATCTGGACCTGACCGGTCAAATGGAGAGCATCTGCCGGGCGTGGCAGTCGATGGGCGCACGATTCGACGGCATTTCCACCGGTTTTGTGGCGGACCCGGCCCAATTCGACCAGCTCAACGCCTTTTTGGACGCCTTTCAGCGGGAGGACACCCTGGTACTGGTGGACCCGGTGATGGGAGACGGAGGCCGCGCCTTTGGGATGTTCAGCCCGGACCTGCTGGCGGGGATGCGGGGGTTGTGCTGCCGGGGAACACTGCTGGTCCCCAACCTGACGGAGTGCTGCCTGCTGACCGGCTGGGACTATGCCGCACTGACCGCCCATCAGGGAGAACCAGATTACACCGAGCGGGTGACCGCCTGCGGCGAAGCCCTTCGCCATCCCGGACAGACAGTGGTCATCACCGGGGTCCAGGTCCCCGGCGAGGACGGCAAGCCCGCTGTTGGCAACCTTGCCCTGTGGGACGGCGGGACCTTTTTCCTGGCCCAGCCCTACAACGGCAAAAGCTACTCCGGCACCGGCGACCTGTTCGCTGCCGCCCTGCTGGGGCGCTGCTGCGGGGGGAGACGGTTCCACAGGCTGTGAAACGGGCGGAGCGTTTTCTCTCCGCCGCCATCGCCGCCGCAGCCCGAGAGGGGACGGACCGCAACGACGGCGTTCCCTACGAGGCGTTTTTGGGGATGCTGCTCTGATAAATGTGCAATTTGCAATTGGCAATGTGCAATGGTTCTGTTTTGCACCACGTTCGTAAAAACAGCCAAAAGGAAATCTAAACCGCCCTCTGGACGAACCAGGGGGCGGTTGATGATTTCAGTCGTGATTTATTCCTCCGGTTCCAGGGCCGGAGCCGCAGGGTCGGCGGGCGCGGCATCCTCCGGCTCTTCCTGTTTGGCGGTGGCCTTGTAGCGCTTGATTTTCCGGGTGGAGGTCTTTTCAAACTCCTTATCCCGGATTTTCAGCCGCTGGATATGCTTATAGCTGGGGAGGGAGGCGTTGAGCTTGTCGATCTGCTTCTGGATGCGCCGAAGCAGCTCTTTCCGGTTCAGGCCGGTCTCCGGGTCGGGGTAGACCTCGGCGGTAATGGCGTTTTCGTCGGCGTAGACCACCACCTCCTGCACCTCGTCGATGCGCTCCACATACTGCTCGATCTCCTCCGGGGAGACGTTTTCCCCGTTGGAGAGGATGATAACGCTCTTTTTCCGCCCGGTGATGAAGAGGAATCCATCTTCGTCCAGATAGCCCAGGTCGCCGGTGTAGAACCAGCCCTCGCTGTCGATGACCTCGCTGGTAGACTTGGGGTCGTGGTAATAGCCCAGCATGACGTTGAGGCCCCGGACCGCTACCTCTCCCCTGCCCTTGCCGTCCGGGTTTGCGATTTTCAGCTCGACGCCGGGCACGGGCAGGCCCACGGAGCCGTCCCGATGGTAGTCGTTCCGGTTGGCCGCCAGCACCGGGGAACACTCGGTAATGCCGTAGCCGTTGATGATCTCCACGCCCAGACTGCGGAACTCCTTTATGAAACGGGGGTCCAGCGGCGCGCCGCCGCAGATGATGGTGTGAAGCTCTCCGCCGAATTTGTCGTGGACGGAGGCAAACAGCTTGCGGCGGCGGTCAATGCCCAGCCGCAGCATGGCGTCGCTGGCGGTCATGCCCCGGCGGAGGGTCTTGGCCTGGCCCTGCTTCTCAGCGGTGCGCCAGATGGTTTTGGAGAAGGTCTCCACAAACAGCGGCACCACCACCAAAATGGTGGGCTTTGCCAGGGGAATTTCCCGCATGAAGTTGGACAGGCTGGAGCAGATGAACACCGGCATCTGGCAGAAGAAAGGCACCATCAGCCCCACCACCAGGCCGAAGGCGTGGGTAAACGGCAGCACAGACATGGTGGAGCCGGTGGGGTCGAAGAGCTGCAACATCCCGATGATATCGGTGGTCATGTTGCGCTGAGTGAGCATGACGCCCTTGCTGAACCCGGTGGAGCCGGAGGTGAAGAAGATGCAGGCCGGAGCATCCGGGTCCACCGCCACCCGGTCATAGTGCTTCTTGCCTTTGTCCAGGGCCTTGTAGCCTGCCGACAGCCATTTGTTCATGTGGCTCATAGAGTAATAACGGCATTTGCGGCCATATTTCGCCTTGCAGAACCGGGCGGTACTTTCGCACGCCTCGCTGGTGACGACGATCTCCGCGTCGCTTTGGAACACCATCGTAGCCGCCTCCGCGTCGGTGGAGTCCTTGGAGATCAGCACCGCCACGTTTCCCGTGGTGACGATGGCGAAGTAGGCCACCAGCCAGTGATAAGAGTTCTCGCTGATGAGGGCGATTTTTCGCCCGACCGTGTAATGCTTCAGCAGATAGGTCCCCAGGGCGCGGACATCCCGGTAGAACTGGCCGTAAGTGCGCTCCACCATGGCCTTGCGGCCCACCATATAGCGGAAGGCGGGTTCCTCCGGACAGTCCAGGGCCTTTTGTTCCAGCAGTTGGCGCAGGTCGGTCAGCTCCCGCGCCGGATAGAGTGGATAGTCAGCATTTTTCATTCGCAATTTCTCCTTTTTCAAATGATTCCTTTCTTTTCTACAAATATTTTAAAGGAACAAGATACAAATTGCAAGCACTGTTTTTCTGACTTGCAGTCAGTTTTTGCAAAGAGGAAACAAAACAAATTATTTAAGATATTATAAC
>JAJPXR010000031.1 GCA_021205375.1 Clostridiales bacterium
TGCAGTAAACTTGTAAGGTTATCAATGAAATCCGCTTTTAATCAGAGGTTCCTTAGGAATATTGTATGATGTTACGCTTCCATAATAATTGACTATATCACACATTTATGAATTTTTCTACTCTTTCAATAGGCGACACTTTGTGACCGGTGGAAATTACGGACATCAGTTTCAACTTTGTGGCCCGCTCCCAGTTTGAGGAGGACTGCCAATTATATCATATTTCCGTCTGTAACCATTTGTAATTCTTTTTAACCATTTTGTTGTTGTATGATTCAAGATGGTGTGGTACAATCGTTTCAAACGAGAAGGAGGGGATATCCCATGAAAAAGAAATCATCTTTGCTGGTGCTGTGCCTTGCCCTGTGTCTGGCGCTGACCGCCTGTGGCGGAACACAAACCACCCAGAGCGAGGACGAGAGCGGCAGCGCCGCCCCGGACGCCAGCGCCTCCGCTGAGGCGGAACCCGCAGAAGAACCCGCTGAGACTTCGGAAGTCGAGGCAGACACTTCCACCACCGCCGCCTCCAGCGAAGGATCGGAGAACACCAGCATCACCTTTGAGACGGTGGAAGGCTCCGTGACCGGCGACGACGGCAAAGAAATCGTGACCTATTCCTACCAGGTGCCCACCGTGACCCTGGCCGACAGCGCGGCACAGGCGGCGGTGCAGGCAGACCTGGACGCGGTGGTGGAGACCTTCGTGACCTACGTGCAGGGTGAATTTGCGACCCAGGCGAAGGAAGCCTATGCGACCTATTACGAGGGCACGGAGGATGGCTCTTACGGTTTTTCCGATGATATGACCTTCGTTGTGAGCCGGATAGATGACGCGGTCATCAGTCTGGTCATTGACGAGCAGGGCTACTCCGGCGGCGCCCACGGCTGGGACACCCGCTATTGCCGGAACTACGACGCTCAGACCGGCGAGGCCCTGACCTTCGAGATGTTAGGCGAAAACTTCCGCTCCACGGCGGAGGAATTGGTGCTGGAAAGGGCCGCTGAAATGCAGGAGGAAGAGGAAATTTTCTTCGAGGACTACGCCACCTATCTCCCCTTTGTGGTCTGCGACGGCACCGAGCTTTGCGCGGATGTCTACGCCCAGGTCTACCCTGACCTGTACGGCGCGGACAGCTCCGAGGAAGCCCCGGAGGGGACGCTGGAACCCACCTACCGTTTGACCGACGGGGGCGTCGTATTCTTCTCAGGCCAGTATGTCATGCAGCCTTACGCGGGGGGCATCGTGGAGTTTGCCTTTTTATATGATGAGCTGATCGACGTGATGAACAGCCAGTATATGCTGTAAACGAACAGAAAAGAACGCTCAGATACGGCGGAATATCCGTTGTATCTGAGCGTTTCCTGCGTTATATTGTCGTTCGTTTTACATTTGCGTTTGTTTGCGTCTGTCACAAAAGCTCATATTCCATCAGTTGGCAGTTCTCCAGGTGGAACCAGAAAAACGCCTCGTTGGGGGTGTCTGTGAACCAGGTGTGCAGGGCGCGGCAGAAGGCCCCGTGGCTGACCAGCAGCGGGGTACGGCCCGGATATCGTTCCGGCAGGGCACGGAGCAGCTCATAGCCCCGGCTGGCGGCCATCGCCACCGACTCGCCCCCGCCGGGGAAGCGGCGGAAGAAGTCCCGCCGGTAGGCCAGATACTCCGGGTCGAACCGGTCCGCCTCCTCGAACGCACCGAAGTCCTGCTCGATGAGCAGCGGCTCTACGATGACCTCCGCGTCGATGCGCCGGGCCACAGCCTGGGCGGTCTGCCTGGCCCGCAGCAAAGGCGAGGACAAAATCAGGTCGATGTCGGTCTGGGCCGCCCGCTCCGCCAGTTCCTCCGCCTGGGCCAGCCCCAGGTCAGTCAGGGGCAGGTCGGTGCGGCCACAGACCACGTCCCGCCGGTTCCAGGCGGTCTCGCCGTGGCGGGTCACATAAATTTTCACAGGCTCTCCTTCCAGGCGGCGTATTTCGCCTGGACTTCCTTCTGCTTGCCGCAGGACATCTTGCCCTCGGTGCAGTGGCCGCAGGCCACACAGCTTGGCCCGGCGGCTGCGAAAATGGCCGGGGCCACCGGGTAGACCAGTTGGAACATCTTCTCCGCCAAGGCGCGAATTTCCCACTGGGCGCGGTTGCAGCAGCGGAGCTTGAAGAAGTTCAGCAGGCTGCGGGCGTTCATGGTCATCACCAGCTTGGTCTCGCAGGCGTTGGGCAGCACGAAACGGGCGTCCTCGTTGGCCATTTTCTCCGCCTTCTGGTTGGCGGTTTTTTCGTCCATGCCCTGGGCCATCAGCTCGGCTTTGTGGCGGGCCTGGAGGCTGGCGGCAAGGGCCAAGTACTCCTCCCCCTGCTTTTTCATGGCCTCCAGAAACAGTTCTTTGGAGGCCGGGTCCGCCTCGATTTCCGGCGGGACTACAAACTGGAAGTCATCCAGACGCACATACCGCTGGCTCTGGACCGAGAAGGAGGCGATGCGGTGGCGGGTGATCTGGGCCAGCAGGCTCCGGGAGACCCCCTCCACGGCGAAGGTGAAGGAGACGTGTTCAATGGGGCTTTCGTGGCCCATGGAGGCCAGCATTTTGACAAATTTCGCGTTTTTCTCCGGGGTTTGGGCCTCTAACAGGGCGTCCACTCCCACGGCGGAGTAGCACAGCCGGGCGGCGGCGGCCACCACGCTCTCCGGGTCGGGGGTGTGAGCGATGAGTTTGACGTTTTGCATGACGGGCGTTCCTTTCTCTTTTTGGTCTGCCGCCATTATACTCCTTTCCCAGTCACAGGGAAAGGGGAAATTCACACAGAAACGAAGTCCCATCCGTGAGAATGACAGTGTACAAACCCGGCTCGAAGTGATATAATAAGGCCCGTAAAATTTCAAAAAGCGCGCCGACAGGCGCTGGAAAGGACGATAGAATATGGCAGACGAACTTGTACGGGTCATCACCACCGATGGGGCGGTGATGGCTGCCGCCGTCTCCGGACGGGAGATGGTAGCCGAGGCCCAGCGCATCCACGGGACCTCCTCCGTGGCGACAGCGGCGCTGGGGCGGACGCTGCTGGCGGCGTCCATGATGGGCAATCAGATGAAGAGCGCGGACAACTCCGTCACCATCCAAATCCGCGGCGGCGGCCCCATCGGGCAAATCACCTGCGTCGCCGGGGCAGACGGATACGTGCGGGGCTGCGTCAGCGACCCCAGGGTGTACTTGCCCCCCAAAGAGGACGGCAAGCTGGACGTGGGTGGGGCCGTGGGCACCGACGGCAGCCTGACCGTCATCAAGGACCTGGGCATGAAGGAGCCGTATGTGGGTTCCGTTCCCCTGGTCAGCGGCGAAATTGCGGAGGACATCACCGCCTATTACGCCGCCAGCGAGCAGACCCCCACCGCCTGCGCCCTGGGGGTGCTGGTGGATTCCCGCGACCAACACGTTTACGCCGCAGGCGGTTTTCTGGTGCAGCTTCTGCCCGGCGCGGACGACGCGGCCATCGACAAGGTGGAGCGGGGCATCGAAAAGCTGGGCTATGTGACCCGCCACTTCGAGGAGGGGGAGACCCCGCTGGAGCTGGTGATGGAGGCTTTGAGCGAATTTGAGGTAGAGGTGCTGGAGACCATCCCCGTGGGCTACCGGTGTACGTGCAGCAAGGAGCGGTTTGGCCGGGCGCTGCTCACCCTGGGCCGGGACGAACTGACCAGCATGGCCGAGGAGCAGGGAGGCGCGGAGATCAAGTGCCGGTTCTGCAACAAAGTGTATCGGTTCTCCAAAGAGGAACTGGAGGAGATGATCGCGGGGCTTTGATTGACCAACCCCCTCCCCCCTGCCGCAAAATTTCCCCGAATTTCCCCCAGCTTCTTGCAAAGAGGGAAAGAATTTGCTAAGATGAGGACAGAACGTATTGAGGAGGCCCACTTATGTTTGAAGTAAACCAAAATTACGCAAAACTGCCTGGCAGCTACCTGTTCGCCAATATTGGCCGAAAGGTCAGCGCATATACCGCCGCCAACCCCGACAAAAAAATCATCCGCCTGGGCATTGGCGACGTGACCCAGCCCCTGACCCCCACCGTGGTCCAGGCGCTGAAGGACGCCTCAGAGGAAATGGCCCACGCCGAGACCTTCCACGGCTACCCCGACTATGAGGGCGCGGCCTTCCTGCGCAAGGCCATTGTGGAGGGGGATTTCCAGCCCCTGGGCGTGGACATCGGCATGGATGAGATTTTCGTCAACGACGGCGCCAAGAGCGACAGCTCCGACCTGAGCGACATTTTCAGCCTGAACAACAAGGTGGCGGTCTGCGACCCGGTGTATCCCGTCTATGTGAACACCAACGCCATGTGTGGCCGCGCCGGGGACTATGACGCCGCCACCGAGCGGTGGAGCAACGTCATCTATATGCCCTGCACCGAGGGCAACGGCTTCCTGCCGGAGCTGCCCAAGGAAACGCCGGATATCATCTATCTGTGCTTCCCCAACAACCCCACCGGCATGGCCATCACCCGGGACCAGCTCCAGGTGTGGGTGGACTACGCCCGCAAGGTGGGCGCGGTCATCATCTACGACAACGCTTACGAAGCCTATATCACCGAGGACGACGTGCCCCACTCCATCTACCAGTGCGCGGGCGCACAGGAGTGCGCCATTGAGATGCGCAGCTTCTCCAAGAACGCCGGGTTCACCGGCGTCCGCCTGGGCTACACCGTGGTCCCCAAGGCCCTCAAGAGCAGCGACGGCGTCTCCCTGAACAGCATGTGGGCCACCCACCAGGAGATGAAGTTCAACGGCGTTTCCTATATCATCCAGAAGGCCGGTGAAGCCGTCTACACCCCCCAGGGCCGCGCCGAGACCCGCCAATTGGTGGCCTTCTACCAGAAGAACGCCGCCGCCATCCTCAACGGCCTGACCGAGGCCGGGTACACCTGCTACGGCGGCGTCAACTCCCCCTATATCTGGCTGAAAACCCCCAACGGCATGGGTAGCTGGGAGTTCTTCGACTTCCTGCTGAACACCGCCAACGTGGTGGGCACCCCTGGCTCTGGCTTCGGCCCCAGCGGGGAGGGCTTCTTCCGCCTGACCGCTTTCGGCAGCTACGAGAACATCCTGGAGGCCCTGGAGCGCATTAAGAAGATTTAAAGCGGCACGGTTTTTCAAGTGTCATCATAAGGTCCTACTAGAAAAGTTGGGGTCAGGTGATATGCCTGACCCCATCTTTTATGGTAGAACCAATATAAATCGGCAGCAGCCAGTGCCCGCCCAAAAGCGGTGAGCGCTGGCTGCTTGTGTCGTTTTAAAGCGGCGTTTCGGGAAACGCTTCCTGCGTTCGTTCAGTTTTCAAAATTCTGCCATGCATCGTTCAGGCCACTGATAACGGCCCGATAGGTCGCGTATTTTTTCTCGTAGATCTCGCGGTACTCCGGACGAGGATAAATGGTCTTGGTGACCTGCACAGTCTGCGCAATGGCCTCCTCGTAGCCGGGATAGACCCCCGCGGCGATCCCGGCGGCAATGCAGGCGCCCAGGCAGCCGATTTCCTTGTCCGCCATCACCTCGATGGGGATCTGCAAAGCGTCGGCGAAGATCTGCACCCAAACGTCCGAATTTGCCGCGCCGCCGGAAAGACGAATGGTTTCCGGACGCTCCCGATTTGCCAGCAGCTTCTTTACGTGGGTCACGTGGGAAAACACGATCCCCTCGTACACCGCCCGCAGCATATGTTTCTTGCTGTGGTAGGCAGTCAGGCCCACGAAGGTCCCCTTGGCCAGCGGATGCTCGTTGGAGCCGTTGAGGAAGGGCAGGAAAATGACGTTGGAATCCTGCGGTTCGATGGAGGCGACCCACTCGTTGGTCAGGGCATAGACAGACGTTCCTTCCGCCTTGGCCCGTACCTTTTCCTCCGCCATCAGGTTGTCGATGAACCACTGCATATTGCCGGCGGAGGTGGGGCTGCTCTCCTCTACCAGGAAGTAGCCAGGGATGCAGAACATCGAGTTCAGGGCCACGGTGCCATTGGTGATGGGTTTGGGAGAGATGAACTCATTGATAGACCAGGTGCCGGCGATCATGCACAGCTCCTTAGGGCTGGAAAGTCCGCTGGCAATGCCGCAGGCGTTGACGTCGAACATTCCCGCCGCGCAGGGGATGCCCACGGGCAGGCCGGTCTCTCTGGCCGCTTCCTCCGTAATATAGCCGCAAATATCCGCGGAATAGCGCAGCGGAGGCAGCTTATCCATGCACATCTCCAGGCCGAACAGAGCCAGCAGTTCCGGGTCATAGGTTTTGGTGGTCAGATTGACCAGATTGCCACCGGAGAAATCCGTATACTCCGCGTAGGCTTCTCCGGTCAGTTTATAGCGGATGTAGTCTTTGACCGCGAAAATGTACTTCGTTCGCTCCAGCGCCTGAGGCTCGTGATCCCGCAGCCACGCCAGCAGCGCTACCGGCTGCATGATCAGAATGTCCTGGAAGGTCTTTTCATAGACCTTTTTGTCGGTGCCGTCCGTGTGCCACTGCTGAATGTACGCCCATGCGCGGGCGTCCGTCGAGGGGATGCCCCGGTAGGCGGGCTTTCCCTCCGCGTCTACCAGATACAGGCCCTTGCCGTGGCCGGAAAAGGAGACGCCCACGATCTCATTCGCGTCGATCCCGCTCTTGGCTATGGCCGTGCGGATGGCCTCGGCGTTGACCTTCCACAGCTCGTCCATGTCCCGCTCGGTGTAGCCGGGCTTGGGCGCAAAGGTGACGCTGGGGACGCTGGCGACCGAATACTGTTTGCCGTATTCATCAAAAATCGCCGCTTTGGAAAACGTCCCGCCGTTGTCAATTCCCATCAAATATCTCATACAGACCTCCATTCCGCCGCGGGCGCTGCACAGGTTCGGTGCGGCCCACAGGCATAACTGCTATCACTGCCAAAAGCGGGGAAAGTGCCGGAGCACTTCCCCCGCCGATTGTCTCACTGAGGAAAGAAATGATTTTGATCGTTTTTGAACCCGTCAGGTTCTGTCAGGCTCAGGACTTCCAGCAGTCGAGGGTATCCAGGGTGAAGGTAGCCGGGCCGCCCAGATAAACGGTAGCGCCATCGACCTTGTGGGTGTCAGCATAGGTGGAGACACCTTCGACCTGCGTCTGGCCGCACAGGTTGGAAACATACTCAGTAGCGCCGGATTCCAGCTCACCAGCGACGGCGGAGTAGGCAGTGTTGATGGCCAGGTAGCCCAGGTCATAGGCCTGCCACAGCACGACGGTGGTCATGTTGCCGTTCTCCAGATAGGCTTCGGAATCGCTGGGGGTGGCGATGCCGTTGAAGATGCACTGACCTTCCAGGCCGCAGCTCTGGATGGCGGAGTTGCAGGACGCGATGACGTTGGTGGTCAGGGAGACCAGAGCGTTGGCGTCGCTGTGAGCGGTCAGGAAGGACTCCAGCTCGGTCAGGCCGTCGCCGTCGCCAGCGTAGATGATGTCGCCGTCAGCGCCGGGGTCCACATGGACGTTCAGCATTTCGTACTGCTCGTTCACGGTGTAAGAACCGGACTTGGTCTGAGAGTTGCAGGCATCCTGATCGATGGCGCCGTCTTCATCGTAAACCGTCTCATAGTCGGTGTAGTAGGCACGCTTGATGGCCTCGATCCAACTGTTCTGGTTGGGGGTGGTCAGGTTGGTGGAGACCAGATAGACCTCGGCGGGATCGTCAGCGGTGTACTGATCGCCGATGTTTTCCACCAGGTCGTCCAGCAGGACGGCTGCCAGTTCGTCGGGATCGACCTGGTTGACGAACCAGTCGCGGGCCTCAGCGCCGGGGTCAGAGTCGAAGCCGACCACGGTGATGCCCTCCGCCTGAGCGGACTGGAGCGCGGCGTCGGTGGAGTCGGAGTCCAGAGCGGCGAACACGATGGCGTTCACGCCCAGCTCGGTAGCGGTCTCAACATAGGTGGACTGGTTGGCAGCGGTGTTGGAACCGGCGGCGTCGCCGTACATCACCAGCTCCACGCCCAGGTCGTCAGCGGCGGCCTGTGCGCCGGCCTCAACGGCCTGCCAGAAGGACTCAGCGCGCTCCTTGGGGATGTAAGCGATCTTGATATCGGAAGCGGCGGTGGAAGTGCCGGATTCCGTGGTGTCAGCGGCAGTGCTGGTGTCAGAGTCGGTGCTGTCGCTTGTGGTGGATGTTGAGGAGCCGCCGCAGGCCGCCAGAGACAGAACCATGGAGAGCGCCAGCAACAGGGAGAGCAATTTTTTCATCTTGTTTACCTCCTAAATTTTGATGGCTGCACCGCAGAATATCATTGTGCGGTGCCGGTTTATATGCAGCGGGGGCGAACCCCCGCTGGCAAACGGGTTACTTTGCGCCGCACAGAGCGGTGCAGGGGGCGAAAGCTCAGGCGACCTTCTGCTCGTCCATGTTTTCGATGGCCATTTTGCGGCTGACCATCTTCTTGCGCTTTTGCAGATAGGCGAAGAAAATCAGGGAGCCGATCAGGACCAGGCCCACGATGAAGTTGTACACCGTTCCGGGCAGGCCCATCAGCGCCAGGCCCTTCTTCAGCACGCCGATGATCAGGCAGGCGATCAGAGAGCCGGTCACGCCGCCGACGCCGCCGGCAGTGCTGGTGCCGCCCAGGACGACCAGAGCGATGACTTCGATGTTCATGTTGAAACCGGTCTCCTGGTTGACCTGCCAACTGCGCCCCATGTACATCAGGGCCGCGATGGCGCTGGTCAGACCACCCAGGGTGTAGATCCAGAACTTCATCCTGTTGGCGTTGATGCCGGAGAAATTGACCGCGTTCTCGTTGTGTCCAATGGCGTGGGTATAACGGCCAAAGGTCGTTTTCTTTTCCAGCACCCAGAACACCGCGTACACGACCAGCAGCACGATCAGTTGGGTCGGAACGACGCCGCCGATCTTCATGTTCAGCACGTCAACGATGGGGTTGCCCGCGGAAAACGCGTAGGAGCTGCCGAAGAACCAACTGATGGCCTGGAAGATGTACATGGTAGACATGGTGATCAGCCAGGGGTTGATGGGAGTCTTGGCGGCGATGATGCCGTTCATCGCGCCGAACACAAAGCCGGAAGCGATGCAGGCAATGATTGCTACCAGAGCGCTGCCGCTCATGTTGTAGACGGTGGCGCACACCATAGCCGAGCACACCATCTGATAGCTGACGGACAGGTCGATACCGGCGGTCAGGATGATCAACGTCATGGACATCGCCTGTACGCCCAGGTAGGCCACGTCGGAGGTGCAGCCGATCATCGTCTTGGGCTTGAGGAACAGTCCGTCGGTGAGCACGCCGAACAGCAGGCACATTGCCACCAGGATCAGAACCATTACCAGCTCATACGATACTTTGAATTTTTTACGCATCACTGCCACCTCCCGAGATTTTTTGCTTCTTGCCCCAGCGCAGGAAGGGGATGTCAACATCCACCACCATGCTGAACACAGCCACGAGGACAATGACGCCATAGCTCAGATACATCCACTGGTTGCCCAGTTCGAGCAGATAGGCGGCCCGCTGGAGCAGGTCGATGAGGATACCGGCCACCAGAATGCCGATGGGACGGCCGGAGCCGCCGGCGATGCTGATGCCGCCGACAACGGCGATGGGCAGGAAGAACATTTCCATACCCATGCAACTGGAGGGCTGGACCTGGGTGCGGGGCAGCCAGTACATCACGCCAGTGACGCCCAGCAGTGCGCCGGAAATCAGGAAGGAGATCATGGTGATTTTGTCGGCGTTGATGCCGGCCAGGATGGCGGATTCGCGGCTGCCGCCCACAGCGTAGACCTTCCGGCCATAGCGGGTGTACTTCATGAACCAGCAGAAGAACGCCAGCAGAGCCAGGGTCAGGAACAGCATCACGGGGACGACGCCCGCGACTCTCAAATTACCAAGGGCCGTGACGCTGGCTTTGATGTTGGAAACATAGCCCGCGTTGGGCAGCAGGGAGAACAGACCGATGTGCAGCTTGACCATGGCCAGCGACACGATCATGGACGGCACACGGAAGCGCACCGTTATCAGCGCGATGATGAACGAATTGAGCATACCCACCAGGATGCCCACCAGGATGCAGAAAATCAGCGGAACGCCGCTCTGCACCAGCGTGAAGGTGCAGAAGCCGATGAGGCCCAGCACCGTGCCGGACGAAATGTCGATCTCACCCAGCAGAATGACCATCATCAGCGCGAGGCCGCCCACCAGCAGGTAGGAGAGGTCCCGCAGAAACACAAACATGGTTCCGGACAGATTGGTGGTCAGGCAAAGCACGACAAAGCAAAGGATGACAAAGATTGCCAACGAGCCCTCTCTGGAACGAAAGAAGCTGACAATCGGGTTTTTCTGTTTCATAATTCTCCTCCCTTCCTTACAGCGCCATTTCCAAAACTTTGTTGGGGTCAAAGTCCGGGCGGTCCAGCTCGCCGGTCTTAACACCGGCCTTGAAAACCATTACCCGGTCGCACATCCCCAAAAGCTCCGGCATATCAGAGGAGATCATGATGATCGTCAGACCCTTCGCTGCCAGGTCGCTGATAATACGGTAGATCTCGAACTTGGCGCCCACGTCAACGCCGCGGGTCGGCTCGTCCAAAATCAGGATCTTCGGCTCGGCGCACAGCGCCTTGGCCACCAGCACCTTCTGCTGGTTGCCGCCGGAAAGGTTCTCCACCACGAACTCGCGGTTGGGCGCTTTCACCGTCAGGTCGGCCATGTACTTGTCTACGATCTCGTCCTCTTTGGCGAAGTCGATCATGCCCTTGTTGGTGAGCGAGTACAGGATGGACAGCGTCAGGTTGTCCTCGATGGACATCGGCACTACCAGACCATACTTTTTCCGGTCCTCAGAGACGTAGATGAGCTTTTTCTTGATGGCGTCCCGGTAGTCTTTCAGATGGAGCGTTTCGCCGTCCATCGTGATGGTGCCGGAGTCATATTTTCGCAGTCCGACGATACACTCGGCCATCTCCGTCCGTCCGGCGCCGGCCAGTCCGGCGATGCCGAAAATCTCGCCCTTGCGGACCTCAAAGGAGACGTCGTGCAGGGGGAAACCGTCGTGCTCGCCGGTGCGCTGGAGGTGCTCTACCTTCAGCATGGTGCCGCCGATCTTCACATCCACCTTGGGATAGAGGTTGCCGCCCATGTCGCGGCCCACCATCCAGGCGATGAGCTGCTGCTCGTTGACCTCGTCGATGCGAGCTGTCTGGACATAGGAGCCGTCACGGATGACAGTTACCCGGTCAGCGATCTCGAAAATTTCCTCCATGCGGTGGGAAATGTACATCATGCTCATGCCCTGCTCTTTCAGCCGGGCGATGGTGCGGAACAGCGCCCGCACTTCCTTGTTGGTCAGGGCCGCCGTCGGCTCATCGAAAATCAAGATCTTGGCGTCGTAAGTCAGGGCCTTGGCGATCTCGACCATCTGCTTGGGCGCGACGCCCAGGCTGTCGATTTTCGCGTCGTAGTCGATCTGACCGCTGATCCCCAGGAACTCGAAGATCTCATCCGCCTTTTTCCGCATGGCAGCGTAGTCGATTTGGCTGATGGGGCCGACCTTCTTGACCGGCTCATGGCCCATGAACATATTCTCCAGCACGTTCAAATCTTTAAACAGGCTGGTTTCCTGGAAGATGATCGCGATGCCCTTACTATACGCATCGTTTGGCTCGTTGATGGTGACCTTTTCGCCCCGCAGATAGATGTCGCCTTCGTCCGCTTTGTAGACGCCGGTGATCACCTTCATCAGGGTGGACTTGCCTGCGCCGTTTTCACCACAAACGGCGTGCATCTCGCCCTCTTCCAACTGGATCTGCATGTTGTCCAGCGCCTTGACGCCGGGGAAACTCTTGCAGATATTTTTCAGCTCCAAAATTGTACTCAAAGTCAACCGCCTCCTTTATACTGTTTTCAAAACGCCCGGAGGGCTCAGAACTGATAATCAGCCGGATCGAACTGGATGCTGAACGTATTCGCCGCTTCGATGATGGAGTTCTCGTCCAGCGGCCCATACAGCGGCACGCAGGTGAACTGCTCCTGAGTGAAGTAGCCCAGCACCACGTTGGTGACGGCGCAGTTGTACTTCTCGGTCAGGCTCTTCAGGCGGCGCGCCATGCGCAGGTTGCCCTCCGTGCAGTAGGGATGGCCCTGAACGGCCTCCTCGCCCTTGGCGGCGTAGATGTGGAAGAAGCCGGAGCAGTTGCCCATGTAAGGCATCATGACGTTGTTGGGATTTTCCTTGTGGTAGTCGTACAAATCGCCCTTGACATAGACCAGCGTGTCGTCGGCCAGAGGGTTCATGTACTTGGCGCCCAGGTTCAGCAGCGCCTGGTCGGCGACGATGCCCCGATAGCCCATCTTCTTACAGTAGGCGTCGGCGGCCTTCTGACGGTCAGCGGCCCAGTTGGAGACGGCGAAGTAGCGGACCTTGCCCTCACGGATGAAATCCTGCATGGTCTCCACCATTTCCTCCACGGGGATGGTGGGGTCGTCGCGGTGATAGAAGTAGATGTCGATGTAGTCGGTCTTCAGCGCGCGGAGAGAGCCAACGATGTCGCCTCTCATGTCGGCCTTGGTGACGCGGTTGATGTGCAGGTCCATGTCGGGGTGGGTGTAGACCGGATGGCCACCCTTGGTCATCAGCACGATCTTATCCCGGCAGCCGTTGCGCTTCATCCAGTCACCGGTGATGCGCTCGGCGCGGGCCACTTCCTGGCGGCCATCTACCACCACCCAGTCGGCGTAGACATGGGCGCAGTCGATCAGGTTGCCGCCCTGCTCCACGAAGGTACCGAACATGGAGTCCTGGCTGGCCTCGTCTTTTCCCCAGCGTACACCGGCGTCAACTGTACCTAACCCCATAGGGGAAATAGTAAGGTCGGTGTTGGGAATCATGATTTTTTCCATAAAGATCACCTTTTCCTTTCTTGGTTGTTGCTATCCTCAGTGGCTGCCGCGTCTGCCGGACGGGAACGTGCCCGGCAGACGCGGCCAGGGGGGACGTATCCCCGCGCCGCCGTTAATACGTGCTCAGATCCCGGATCCACTCCCGGCCCGGGACGCCCTGGGTCTCGCAGAAGTACTCCCACACCAGACCTGCGGGCAGCATCTTGGTCTCCTCCAGCAGGGCCAGACGCTTGGTGGTATTGCCTTCCCGCTCCAGCTTCTTCAACTGGTCGATGGGCCGCAGCATAGCCAGCAGCAGCGCCCGGCGGGCCGCTCTGGCGCCGATGGCGGTGGCGGCAATGCGGTTGATGGAGGCGTCGAAGTAGTCGGTGCCGATATGCACCTTGTCATAGGCGTCGTAGGTGGCGATCTCCTCCATGATCTCCTTGGTGGCATCGTCCAGGATGACCACATGGTCGGAGTCCCAGCGAACCGGACGGGACACATGGAGCTGAATCTCGTCGCCGAAGGCCAGATAGCTGGAGAACTTGGGACCGATGGTTTCCGTGGGATGGAAATGGCCGGCGTCCATGCAGACGATGCAGTTCCCGGTGTGGGCAGCGTACTCGGTATAGAACTCATGGGAGCCGGGGACATAGGACTCGCTGCCCAGGCCGAACACTTTGGACTCGCAGGAATCGACGTTGTGTTCCAGCTTTTCTTCGAAGATCTGATCCAGAGAGTCCTTGAGGATCAGGCGGGGCGTCAGCTTATCCACCACGATGTCCTTGCTGCCGTCGCCGATCCAGTGGTTGGTGATGCAGGTCTCGCCCAGCTCGCGGCCAAAGTAGTCACCGATTTTCCGACAGGCGATGCCGTGCTCAATCCAGAACTTCCGGATGTTCTCATCCGGGTTGGTCAGGGTGGAGCTGCTGTCGTAGTCCGGGTGAGAGAAATAAGTGGGGTTGAAGTCCAGGCCGATCTTGCGAGCCTTGGCGTAATCCACCCACTCGGCAAATTCCGCAGGCCCGATCTCGTTCCGGCCCATGTTCTTGCCGTGCTTGTTCATGTAAATGGAGTGCAGCGCCAGCTTGGTATGGCCGGGGATCAGATCCAGCGCCTTGTCCAGGTTCCGCATGAACTCCTCGGGGTTCTTGGCTTTGCCGGGGGCATTGCCCGTGGCGGCGATGCCACCGGTCATCTCGGCGTCCAGGAACTCCCAGCCCTGCAAATCGTCGATCTGCCAGCAGTGAACCGAAATCGGCACCTCCGCCAGTTTTTTCAGGACAGCATCGGTATCCACGCCGTACTCGGCATAGATTTCTTTCGCAATATTGTAATTCCGCTCGATGTTGCTCACAATAACTCCTCCTTAAGTCGCGTGTTGACAGATGCGCCTTCCCATGCGATTCATCCGTCCCCTTTCTATGGAACCTCTGATTAAATAACTCCCGGCGTCTGGACGGCATATTTCGTGCAACTCTTCGTTGTGAAATCTTGAAATACACAAAGTATTCCTGCGATTTCGCGCCTCGATTTGCGCAAAATCTGCTCGCCCAGCCATCCAAGGCCATTTAATCAGCGCTTCCCTATCTCAAGAATCCGCTCTACCAGACCAGATTCTTCAGATCTTCCTGATACCCCCGGACAGTGGAGCCGCGTTCTACGAACTCGGTCTCCAGGGTGATGATCCTCCGCTGGTTGGGCCTCCCTTCCTCCATCATCTCGTTGAGCCGCATCATGGCGGTCAGTCCCAGCTCATAACGGGGGACCTTGATGGAAGACAGCGAGGGACGAACCAGCGACGCGGCAAAGATGTCGTCGTTGCCGACCACTGCCACATCCTCCGGAATGGACACGCCGCACTCGTTGCAGGCGAGGATCGCTCCCACCGCCATCTGATCGTTGGCGCAAAAGATCCCGTCGAATTTACGTCCGGTTTGCAACAGCAGCTTGACGTTTGTGTAGCCGCAAAAGGTGGTGTAGTCCCCCTGAATGATGTTTCTCTTGCGGACTGGCAAACCCGCTTCTGTCAGCGCCCGCCTGTATCCGGCCAGACGCTTTTGACCCAGGATGTGATCACTGGGAAGTGAGATGTGAATGATCTCCCGCTTACCCACTGTATGGATCATATAGCTCACGGCCTGGTAGGCCGCCTTTTCGCTGTCAATGACGATCGCGTCCAGGTTGACATCGTCAAATTGATACTCCAGGGTAATGACTGGGATCCAGTGGCCCCGCTTTTGCAGGTTGCACAGGCTGGCGATGTAATTCTTGGTGTATTGATCCTTACCGTAGGCACTGGAGCAGAGGATGATGCCGTCCACCCATTGGTCTACACAGTTTTTGACGAGTTCGATCTCCTTGGTCAGGCTGTCGTGGGTCTCCATCAGGATGATGGTATAACCGTAGTCATCCGCGATTTTGTTGATGCCCTCCAGAACCGCAGTGAAAAAAGTCCTGGAGATAGAGGTCAAAATGACGCCCACCCGCCTGCTCTGCCCTCTGCGCAGACTCTGCGCTGCACGATTGGCGTTGTATCCCACCTCTGCTGCCACGGTGCGGACACGCTCTTCCAGCTCCGGACTGACATTTTTACTGCCGTTCATCACGCGGGAAACGGTGGAAATACTGACACCCGCCAGTTTTGCCACTTCTTTGATATTAGACACCGTATCGCCTCCTTCTGGCTGCGGCGCCTTTGACAGCGGCCGCTATGGCTTACGCTTTTCTTGCCGCCACTGGAATGACGGCGAGGTTTTCTCCCTCAATGCCAAACCAGACGGTCTCATCAAACATGGGAGCGGCGTCTCTGTGAGCAAGCACCCACTTGTTCCGCTGGAGCAGATATTTGTTCTCGCCGGTCAAATCCCGTCTTTCCGGATGGTGCAGCGGCGTGTTGGTGGTTGCTGTCTGACAGACCACCTGCCGCACACCGGCAGTCGTTGCCGCGCAGGGGGCAAAGTGGAGTGTTGTCGCATACAGCTCCAGGCAGGTATCCGCCGGCACATAAAAAACTTTCAGGTCTGCCACATTCAGGCTGTCCTGCTCGATCTGCCAAATCTGCCCGACGAAAATCACGCACGGCTCAAATTCCACCAGCAGCTCGCTGCACTTGTGATATTCCAGCGCGTTCAGCTGGTCGGGGCTGTCGCTGAAGTAGCCCACCTGGCAGGCAGTTTCCCCATAAACGTGTTGTGTGATCTGAACCGCTTCCTCCATTGCCATCAGTTCGGGGGAGCAGGTGACATCTGCGGGAACCGGTGTTTTCTCATAGATATATCGCTTCATCTCCGGAAAATGGAAATGGGGAAAGAGCTGTCCATACTGCCGGAAAGAAGAATCTGTCACCTCCATAATTGACAGGTTTGGATTCGCGCTGCGCAAGGCCATTAAAATCTGATCCATACGCCAACACCCTTTCTTTTACTTTTCACTTCTTGAAAGAAACATTTTTTAGAACTCTAAAAAAAACGTTTTCCGTACATCCGCTTGGTGATAATAAAAGTATAGCTGATTAGCACAAATTTGTCAATGAAACACGCCTAATTTGGCTAAAATTTGTATGTTTTTACAATCTTCTTCGTTTTCCCGATTATAAAAACCATGTTTTATAACACACAGTTTTATTGCTGTTCCAAAGATATTTTCCTGTTTTCTTTGCTTTTAAGCCACTTTTATCAGGTGATTTCACGGAAGATTTCAAAAAATATCGGAAAAAATGCCCTTATTTTCAGGTGTAAAAAAGAAGGAAAACGTTTTCCTGTTTTCCCGCTTCTATTTTCCTGAATTTCTGGTATAATTTCATTGCGTAAGCAGTTATGTGTGCTGTTTTTCGATACAATTTTTACAAAAGGAGTGCGTATTTATGAAATGGCTTATTCCCGATTGCTACTGGCCGGCTGTCACTACCGACGGCGAATATGTCAGCCATGAGGCGATTTGTGTGCTGAATCCCGGCAAGGCCGACGCCGAGGTCAAACTCACGCTCTACTTTGAGGACCGTGAGCCGCTCACCGGTATCAACAAGGTCTGCCCCGCCCAGCGCACCATCCACATTCGTATGGATCTCCTGGAAGGCTGCCCCATTCCCAGAGGCGTTCCCTATGCCGCGCTGGTGGAATGTGACCAGGAGATCGCCGTGCAGTATACCCGCGTGGACACGACGCAGCCTGCGTTGAGCATCAGCACGACCATCATTTGACACGATATTTTTTCGATATCCCCCTGAAAATAGGGAGCGTTGCAAAGCGCCCCCGCAAATCAAAACCACCCGTTGAACGGGTGGTTTTCTCAGGTCCTCCTGGGCCTGACCAGCTTTGTCATTGGCGCGTTTTTGAAGAGCAGTGGCTATGTGGTCAACGCCGTCCAGACAGAGAAAGCCCTTCCCCATATCGAAATCTGCTTTATCTGGATCCTCATCGTGCTGTGCGCAGCGATTGCGGCTCTCACTGATTTCTATAAGCTGGATGGTATCCGCGGGGAAATGACCGAAGCACTGGAAGCGGTAAGATGCGAACCTGTAAGTGAATAAACAGAAACTCTGATTCTATACAATAACTTTGGGGAGGGCGTCGGTATTTGTGTGCCGACGCCCTCCCCAATCTATTTGCAGGAAATGCGTTTATCGAACCGGTATCCTGTTACTTCGCGCAAGATTTTTCCCATAATGGCGTCCATAATCGTCTGAATCATATTGCAAACCTCATCGAAGGGAATGCCTTTCGGGTAGAACTGTTTACGCTACCTGGATCGTAATTACCTGCGTTTCGCAGCCATCGGATGTAAAAGTCACCTTCATTTCTCCGGCGTCCTCTCTTGCACGCACGACCGCAAGAAGGTATCCGTCATAGGTCTCCCAAACCGTATTATCATAATCGTTTTCTGTCTCCGGGTTCGCGCTTCCAAATCCCTGCAAGCTGCCCATGTGCAGGAGGGCGAGTATTTCAGCATCGGATTTTATGAAATCGCATATCTCACAACGAGTGGGAAAAAGTAGAAATGTAAACTGCGCAGGACAAGCGACGAATAGAAAGTTTGTGTTTTTTGATGCTAATATTTACAACAAGGATATGAGCTATTATCCCAATCAGCCCCTATCTCTAAAGAAAGATACGAAGAGCAGTTGGAAAGCATTTCCGAGGGCAAGATGTTGCAAAATCTGTCTATATTGCGAATATTACAAGAGTTAAATGTGGGTAGTAGTTTGATTGAGACAATAAAAGAAAAGTTAGAAATGTGACATTGGCATAACAGATTAAATAATAGCAACGCCAGCCGAGCCGGTCAACGGTCAAGATGAACGGCGCATAAATGCGCCGCCGTTGACAGCCCCGCCCGTCTTTGCTGATGCTGTCGCTGGGATGGTCACACCGTTTCACTTTCGGATTTCTTCTTTCGCTCCTGTTCCGCCCGGATGGCCTCCAGCTCAGTGCGGTTCTGTTCCAGATGTTGGCGCATGGCGTTGGCTGCGGCCTCCCCATCGTGGGCGGTGATGGCGTCGTCGATGGCCCGGTGGCCGATGATGGTCTCCGACAGCAGACGGTTGCCGTTCAGGGTGCCGAACAGCTCCACCGAGTAGGTGATGATGGGGATCAGCTTGGGAGCCACCAGATTGTGGGTACACTGGGCGATGCTGGTGTGGTATTCCTTGTCTCTGGGCAGATGGTTGCGCCCGGCGAGGATGTCCTCTTCCACCAGCAGACAGTTTTTGTGCATCCGGGCGATGTCCTCATCCGTGGCCCGCTGGGCGGCAACGCTGGCCATCGAAGGTTCAATGACCATCCGAACCTCCAGCAGATCCATGGCCAGCTTCAACTGGTCGGGGTAGTAGGCGAACCCCAGTGGGTCGTCGATTTGACCGGGGTTATCTGCAATATAGGTCCCCTTGCCCCGGCGGATCTCCAGCACGTTGCGGGCCACCAGCAGCTTGACGGCCTCCCGCACGCTGCCCCGGCCCACATTGAGCTGGGTACAAAGCTCGAACTCGTTGGGCAATTTGTCCCCGCTGGTCAGTTGATTCTCAATGATCAGCTGCGAGATTTGTTCGGCCACCTTTTCGGGCAGCGTTTGCTCGGTCTGCTGAATGCTTTCAAATTGTGCGCGTTCCATTTCCATCGGTTCCTTTCTGTTTGGGATGTACAACACACGTCTGACGTCCTTTGACGCTATTATACACGAAACCGAGGCCGCCCGCAAGCGGATTTCACCGGTTTTAATCGTTCTTTTCAGAAAAGCCCGGCTATTCCCTGCCGTTTTGTGTAAAAAAGGAAGTCCTCCCTTTTAGGAAGGCGTCCTTTCAGATTGTCAAAAAAACACTTTCAAAAATAAAACAGCGTGAAAAGTTATAAAAGCCCTCCGCAGGAGTTTTGTTGCGCAAGCAACAAAATAAATTGAAATCCGTGCTTTTAGCCGGGCATGTACCGGCAAAAGCACACAGGCAGGGAGGGGCAAAGCCCCGGAAGTGCCGCTTGACGGCGGAGGCCCCAAACGTGCGCGCTTGCGCGTGCCTGCCGGGGCCGCATTTTCGACCAAAATCCGCGATTTTGGTCGAGAGCCTGTCGTTTTTCGACAGGCTCAAAAAAGGACGCCCTCCTTTTGGGAAGGCGTCCTTTTTATATTGCGGAAGGCTTACAGAAGATTCCTTACACTAGGCCAGGCAGCACGCCCTGGAACAGGCTCAGGATACAGACAAAGATGAGGATGGCAACACCGGCCACGAAGCCGCCCAAAGTCCAGCCCCGGATGGTGTCGGTGATGTCGATGTGGAAGAAGCGGTTGATGGCCCAGAAACCGGAGTCATTGGGCAGGGACAGGCCGATGCCGCCGGCGCACACAGCGATGGCGCACAGGATGGGGGAGACGGAGGAGGTCATGGCGGCGCTGGCAACGAGGGCGGAGGTGGTGGTCAGGGCAGTGGTGGTGGAGCCGGTGGCGCAGCGCAGCCCGTGAGCGATGACAAAGCACATGATGAGGATGGGCATATGGAAGCTCTGGAGGGTGTCGGTAATGTAGGTGGCGATGCCGGAGGCTTTGAGGATGCCGCCGTAAGCGCCGCCCGCGCCGGTGATGAGCAGGATCAGACCGACGGTGTCCGCGCCGTCGCTCATGATTTCAGTGATGGAGCGCTTCAGGTACTTCCGGGAGATGAACGCGCCATACAGCACGCCGATGATCATGGCCACGTTTTTATCGCCCAGGAAGGTCAGCGCGGTCAGCACGGGGCCTTCGCTGAGGAAGAAGGAGGAAAAGCTGCCCAGCAAAATCAGCACGATGGGGACCAGCAGGATGCTCAGAGCCTTGCCGCCGCTCATGCTGTTGGCGTCGCCCTCGACGTTGCCCTCATCCTCCGCCAGGTCGGAGAAGTCCCAGGTCTTGCCGGATTTATGGTCCATCCGGTTCAGGATGCCGCCATAGGCGATGCCGCCCACAGCCATACCCACAAAGGCGGAGATCAGCGCGTAGGGGAAGAACAGGCCCACATTGACGCCCATGTTGGCGGCCACGGCCAGGGGAGGCGCGGTGGGCAGCACCAGGGCGAAGGTGCAGGTGGTAGCCACGGAGATGATGCCCGCATAGGCAGCCATGGAGTAGTGGGTCTTGCGGGACAGGGCGCGGATCATGGGGGAGAACATGATGTAGACCACGTCGCCAAAGACGGGGATGCCGGTGATAAAACCCGCGCAGGCCACCGCGAACTGGGAGCGGTCAGCGCCCGAGGGTTTTCAGGATGGCGTTACAGATGTTGTTGATGCCGCCGGACTCATACATGAACATGCCCAGCATGACGCCAAGGCCGGTGACCATGCCGATGCTGCCCAGGGTGGAGCCGAAGCTGTCCTGGATGATGGTGGCGATGCCGCTGGTGGTGGTGCCGTCGGCGGCGGTGACGGTGACAAAGGGTATACCGCAGGCGATGCCGGTGCCGATGACCGTGACAAGGATGGCCACGAATGCGGTCAGCTTCAGCTTCATGATGCAGAACAGCAGGACCGCAATGGAGATGACGAAAATGACCATTAACATGAGAGATGAACCTCCTCTTTCTTTTGCGCCGCGCAGTTGGCGGCTTTGTCCACGGGCGGGGCCACCCCCCCCCGCCGGCCGGCCCCGGGCGGCCCCCTGAGGGCGCGGCGGGTGCCGGGGCCCGCCCGCGCGGGGCAACCACGCCGAAAACCAAACACGTCAGACGTCTTATGTCAAAAGGTTTTTTGCAAAAAATGAAATCTTTGGCGGGTTGAACAGAAAAGTCGGGCGTAATTTGTGCAAAAACGCCAAATTAAGGGCGATATTCCTCCCTGCTTCCCACTTTTGAGAGGGGGGAACACTCTGCGGCCACTGACGTTTTCTACAAAAAATCCACTCAAATTCTGGAGGAAATCACAATTGAAACATCGGACGTATGATGTTATAATGAGCGCAATTTCAGAGGGAGGAAGCCACTCACCGGCGGAACGCACCACGTTCCCACCCTGACCACGTTCCCAGTTCCCGCGTTTCGCCCCGGCTCCGGCTCTGGAGAGTTGCATCAAACAAACGACTGCATTTCGGAAGAAGGTATCTGAAATACAATGAAAGCCATTCAATTTGAAAAACCCTGGTCCGTCGCCTGCGTGGAGACGGAAAAGCCGGTCCCCGGCCCGGGGCAGGCGCTAATCCGCGTCAAGGCCGCCGGCATCTGCGGCAGCGACATCGGCGCGTTCCGCGGCACCAACGGCCTGGTGTCCTACCCCCGGATCATCGGCCACGAGCTGGCCGGGGTCATCGAGGCCATCCCGGAGGACAACCCCAGAGGGTCCAGGTGGGCGACCGGGTCATCGTGGACCCCTACCTTTACTGCGGCCACTGCTACCCCTGTTCCATCGGGCGCACCAACTGTTGCACCGACCTCCATGTGCTGGGCGTCCATGTGGACGGCGGCATGGCGGAGTACTTCTGCCACCCGGCGGATATGTTGGTCAAGGTGCCGGACGGGATGGACTGGATCTCCGCTGCCATGGCGGAGCCGCTGACTATCTCCCTCCACGGCGTCCACCGGGGCGGGCTGGAGGAAGGAGAGTTCTGCGCCATCTACGGCGCGGGGCCAATCGGCCTGCTGGCGGGCATGGTGGCGGAAGCCTACGGCGCCCACGCCATCCTCATCGACCTGGTGCAGGAGCGGCTGGACTTCGCCAAGAGCTGCGGCGTGGAGTACATCATCAACTCCGCCAAGGAGGACCCGGAGGCTGTGGTGCGGGAAATCACCGGCAGCGACATGGCCCAACTGGTGATGGAGTGTACCGGAGCCAATGAGTGCATCCGCCGCTCCCTGGACCTGGTCTCCAACGCGGGACGCATCACCTTCACCGGCTGGCCCAATAAAGAGACCTCCCTGCCCACCGATGTCTTTACCCGGAAAGAGATCGACATCCGGGGGGCCAGGACCAGCGCCGGGGAGTTCGAGGAGGCGGTGGACCTGATTTGTTCCGACAGGATCGACGTGCAGAAGCTGCTGACCAAGACCATCTCCCTGGAAGAAGCCCCTGAGACCATCATCGACATTGAAAAGCATCCCGGCAGCTACATGAAGGTGGTCGCCGTCCTGCCCTGACGGGGGCGCGCCATGCAGGAACTCTACCTGACCGAGGAGGTCCTGGGTATCACCCCGGCCCAAATCGACGAGATGACCGACGCGCTGCTGGCCCAGTGGCCCGGCGTGAAAAAGGTGCTCATCCTCCCGCCGGACTACACCCGCTGCTTCTCCTACGCGGGGATTTTGACCCAGGTGCTGTACCGGAAGCTCTCCCCCACCGCCACCGTCCACGTCATGCCCGCGCTGGGCACCCACATGGCCATGGACCAGCGGGAGCTGCGGGCCTTCTTCGGGGATGTGGTCCCTGACGAGGCCATTCTGGTCCACCATTGGCAGACGGACACCGTTCGGCTGGGCTATGTCCCGGCGGGGGTCTGCGCCAAAATCAGCGGCGGGCTGTTCCCGGAACAGATCGACGTGGAGGTCAACCACCTGCTCTTTGACGGCGGCTACGACCTGATCCTCTCCGTGGGACAGGTGGTCCCCCACGAGGTGGTGGGTATGGCCAACTACTCCAAAAACATCTTCGTGGGCGTCGGCGGACGGGAGATGATCAACAAGTCCCATATGCTCAGCGCCATTTGCGGCATGGAAAAGGCCCTGGGCGTGGTGGACAGCCCCGCCCGAAAGGTCTATGATTACGCTCAGCGGCACTTCCTCGACGGGAAACTCCCTCTGGTCTATTTGCAGACCGTCACCACCCGCCAGGGGGACGAGGTGAAGCTCCACGGCCTGTACATCGGCTCCTCCCGCCGCCCCTTCGAGCTGGCGGCGGCCCTGTCCCAGAAGCTGAACATCTGCCACCTGGAGCGGCGGGTGAAAAAGCTGGTCACCTACCTGGACCCGGAGGAGCTGAAAACCACCTGGGTGGGCAACAAGGGCATCTACCGCACCCGCATGGCGGTGGCGGACGGCGGCGAGCTGGTGGTGCTGGCCCCCGGCGTCCGGGCCTTCGGGGAAAACGAGGAGATGGACCGCATGACCCGCGCCTATGGCTACTCCGGCACGGCCCACATCCTGGAGCTGTACCGACAGGGAGCCTTTGCAGGGCGGCTGATGAGCGCAGCCCACCTGATGCAGGGCTCCACCGAGGGGCGGTTCACCGTCACCTACGCCACCTGGCCGGAGAACCTCTCCCGGGAAGAAATCGAGAGCGTGGGCTACCAGTGGGCCGACTACGACGAAATCACCAAACACTACGACCCGAACACCCTCCGGGAAGGGTTCAATACCCTGCCGGACGGCGAGGAAATTTACTACGTAGGCACCCCCGCGCTGGGGCTTTGGAAAACAGATTAATTGAGCTGTTAGCTATTAGCCGTTAGCTGTTAGTCAGGTACTACCAGTCTAAAGCAAACTGTTAAGAAGGAAGCTGAGCGCGAATCCGCCCGTTTGTAAAGCAATGAAAACGCGAAGCGCAGCACGTAATGTCAAGGCCCACAAAGCGAATAGCGAAAAGCTAGGAGCTAAGAGCTAAATTTTAACCTTCAAAACAAACAAGAAAGGATGAATCATTATGTTGACAAGTCAGAAAACGCGGAAGCTGGCGGCGGAGATGGACCCGCTGCGCCTGGGGACCGGCTGGAAGCCGGAGGACCTGTCCAAGCCGCAGATTTTTATTGAAAGCACCTTTGGCGACAGCCACCCCGGTTCCGGCCACCTGGACAAGCTGGTAAACGCCGCCCGGGAGGGCGTGGCCGAGGCCGGAGGCTATGGCGCGCGCTATTACTGCACCGATATGTGCGACGGCGAGAGCCAGGGCACCGACGGCATCAACTTCTCCCTGGCCAGCCGGGAGATGATCGCCAACATGATTGAGATTCAGGCCAACGCCACCCCCTTTGACGGCGGCGTGTTCATCGCCAGCTGCGACAAGGGGCTGCCCGGCAACCTGATGGGCCTGGCCCGGGTCAACATTCCCTCCGTGGTCGTCACCGGCGGCACCATGGCCGCCGGCCCGGAGATGCTGACGCTGGAGCAGCTGGGGATGTACTCCGCCATGTATGAGCGGGGGGAGATCGACGAGGCCCGCTTCTGCTGGGCCAAGGAGAACGCCTGCCCCAGCTGCGGGGCCTGCTCCTTCATCGGCACCGCCTCCACCATGCAAATCATGGCCGAGGCCCTGGGCCTGGCGCTTCCAGGCAGCGCCCTGCTGCCCGCCACCAGCCCCGACCTGCTGGACTACGCCCGCCGGGCGGGAAAGCAGGCGGTGGCTCTGGCCACCATGGACCATATGCGGCCCCGGGACATCGTCACCATGGATAGCTTTGAGAACGCCATCATGGTCCACGCCGCCATCTCCGGCTCCACCAACTGCCTGCTCCACCTCCCTGCCATAGCGCACGAGTTCGGCATTGAAATCGACGGCGACACCTTTGACCGGCTGCACCGTGGCGCGCACTACCTGCTGGACGTGCGGCCCGCCGGACGCTGGCCCGCTGAGTTCTTCTACTATGCCGGCGGCGTCCCCGCCATCATGGAGGAGATTCGCAGCGTGCTGCACCTGGATGCCATGACCGTTACCGGCAAGACCCTGGGCGAAAACCTGGACGAGCTGAAGCAGAATGGCTTCTATGAGCGCTGCCAGCACTGGCTGGACCAGGCCAACGCCAAATACGGCACCCATATCACCAAGGAGGACATCATCCGGCCCTTCGACAAGGCCATCGGCACCGACGGTTCCATCGCCGTTCTCAAGGGCAACCTGGCTCCCCAGGGCGCGGTCATCAAGCACACCGCCTGCCCCAAGGAGATGTTCTCCGCCGTGCTGAACGCCCGTCCCTTCGACAGCGAGGAGGAGTGCATCGACGCGGTGCTGCACCACAGGGTCCAGCCGGTCGACGCCGCCTTTATCCGGTACGAAGGGCCTAAGGGCAGCGGTATGCCTGAGATGTTCTACACCTCCGAGGCCATTTCCTCCGACAAGGAGCTGGGCCGCACCATTGCCCTCATCACCGACGGGCGATTCTCCGGCGCCTCCACCGGCCCGGTCATCGGCCATTGCAGCCCGGAGGCCCAGGCGGGCGGCCCCATCGCTCTGGTGGAAGAGGGCGACCTGATCCACCTGGACGTGAAGGAGCGCGTGCTGGAGATCGTAGGTATCAAGGGCGAGCGCAAAACGCCGGAGGAGATCGACGCGATCCTGGACGAGCGCAAGAAGAGCTGGAAGCCCAAGCCGGTGAAGTACCCCAACGGTGTGCTGCGCCTGTTCTCCGAGCTGGCCGAGTCCCCCATGAAGGGTGCGTATCTGTCCTATGACCACATCGGGGAGAAATGAGAAACCCTATGCTTTCTCAATTTGACCTGACGGGCAAAAAAAACCTGGTCACCGGTGGCACCCGGGGCCTGGGTTGGTCCATGGCCGAAGGGCTGATGGAGGCCGGAGCCGAGGTCGTCATCTGGGGCTCCACGGCCAAAGTGGAGGACGTGGCCCAGGCGTTCCGTCAGCGGGGGCTGGCCTGCCACGGCGTGGCGGCGGACCTGGCTGACCGGGCCTCTCTGGAGGACGGGTTCCGGCGCAGCCTGGCGTTGCTGGGCGGCGACATCGACATCCTGGCCAGCGACGCTTCCGCTTATCTCAGCGACGCGGTGATCCCCGTGGACGGCGGGTATCTGGGCTGTTAAAGGATCTTATCAGCAACCGCATTCCGTGCGCAGTCTCTGAGCAGGCGGCGTAATTACACAAGACAGCCCGGACCTGTAGCAGGTCCGGGCTGTTGGGCCTGTTGCAAAAACGGCAGGCTCTCGAACCAAATGTAAGTGAATATTGGTAAACGCTGCTTTTCAGCAGGACAAATTCCAAAAATGATCGACGGCCAGGAGGGTGAAGTGCCCTCTGGCCGTTTCATTGTTTCAAATTTTCGGTGAAAGTTGTAGGTGTTACAATGATGCTTTACAGGTAACAGAAAAAAGAATAGCGAATAGGAGCGGACTGTGTTAAGGTTAAGCTGCTGACACAAA
>JAJPXR010000157.1 GCA_021205375.1 Clostridiales bacterium
CAGGTCGGGCATAAAATCAGTCCGTTTCGTTTTAGTTTTGGGGGATTTTGCTGGTCATAGTTTAAGCACTCTCCCCCTTGCCTCCCCTGAAAGGGGAGGGGGACCATGCGAAGCATGGTGGAGGGGTTTTCCGCTGGACTTACCGACAAGATTGATTGAAAGGGATAACCAATTTAGACATTCATCTGGCGCTGCCAGCGGATAGCGCAGAGCGAACAGGCAAGAACCGCCAAGCTAACAGCCAATAGCTAATGGCTAATAGCTCAATTTATTGCAGCAACTGGTTCTCCGCCTCCACCCGCTCCAAGGTGGCCTCATCGCTGAAATAGTAGTTCATGATAGCGGCGGTGATGGCGGCGGTGTCGGCGCCGGCGCTGGCTTTTTCCACCACGGAGCAGACCACGATCTCCGGGTCGTCGATGGGGGCGAAGGCCACGAACAGACCGTTGGTCTGGCTGTTGTTGTTGATCTGGGCGGTACCGGTCTTACAGCCCACCTTGATGCCACTGGCCTCCAGCTCCTCGAAGTCGGTGATGTCGTCAGCCTCGATGACTTCGCCCATGCCCTCGATGATGGCCTCCCGTGCCGCGTCGTCCAGCTCCACGGTGCTGAGGATCTCCGTCTCATGCTCGTAGAGGACTTCGGTGTTGTCGCTGGACTTGACGCTGTTCAGCAGGTGGGCGTCGTAGCGGTCCCCGCCCCGGACGAAGGTGGCGATGTAGTTGGCGATTTGCAGCAGGGTGAACTGGTTGTCCGACTGGCCGATGGCGGCGGAGGTAACGTTGCCCTGATACCAGATGGCCCCCACCGACTCGGAGTACTCCGGCCCGGCGTTGACGCCGGTGCTTTCGGCCAGCTCGATGCCGGTGGCAACCCCCAGGCCATAGGCCTGGGCCGTCTCTGTCAGGTAGGAGATGCCCACCTCAATACCCATGGTGTAGAAATAGACGTTGCAGGAGTCCCGAATGGCGGCGGACAGGTTTTCCAGCCCGTGGCCGGATCTGCGCCAGCAGGTCTGAATGGTGCCGCTGTTGTTGAAGGAACCGGTGCAGTTGACGGTGCGGGTGGTGTCGGTGACCCCGGCGTTCACCGCAGCCGTGGCAGTGCAGATCTTATAGGTGGAGCCGGGGGCGTAGGTGCCCAGCAGCGCCCGGTTGTACAGGGGCAGCAGGTCGTCCTCCGCCAGCTCCTCATAGTCCTCGTTGTAGGTGGCCGGGTCGTAGGTGGGGTAGGATGCCATAGCCAGCACGCTGCTGTCCTCCACGCTGATGACCACCACAGCGCTGCCGCCGTTGAGACTGTTGATTTGCTCGGTATACTCGGCCAGGGCGTTTTCCGCCACCTCCTGGAGGCCGCTGTCCAGGGTCAGGGCCACGGTGTTGCCCGACTGAGGCTCTACGGTATACGTTTCGTCCACCAACACGCCGTCGTTGTCGTAGGTGAGCTGTAAGGTGCCGTCTACGCCCTTCAAATATTCCTCAAAGGCGGACTCCACACCGGAGAGGCCGATGCTGTCGTTCATGTTATAGGTGTTGTCCTCGTCGGCGCTCAACTCCGCCCACTTTTCGGCGGTGATGGCTCCCACCTGGCCCAACAGGTGAGCGGCGTAGGAGGTTTTATACTCCCGGACGGACAGGGCCTCGATGTTGACCCCGGCCAGGCTCTCCTCCTCCACCATGGTGATAAAGTCGATGTCCACATCCTCCGCGAAGTAATAGGTGGAGTAAGTGACTTCCTCGGAGCGGAGGTAGGCGGAGTACAGCACGCCCAGAATCTCCCGCTGCTCCGAGGAGGAAAGGTCCCCCAGCTCGTCCAGTTGGAAGTAATCGGCCATGTTGCTCATCAGCTCGTCGGCGGAGGTGGTGTTGTCCCCCCAGAAAATCGAATCTGAGGTGCCCCGCACCGCCAGGCACAACTGATAGAGCCGGGTCTGGGTCAGGTTTCCGTCGTCGTCGCGGGTCAGGTAGGCGTTGCCGTCGGTGGTGTAGGAGTAGGAGGAGCTGTCGGACACAGGCAGTTCTTCGTCGTTCCACTCCACGTCCAGTTCTTTGCAGATTTCAATGAGCCGCTGCACCACCGCCGCCTGGTCCGCCTCGCTGCCCATAGCGTCCACGTCCAGCGTGACCACATACTCCGCCTGATTGGTGACTAAGACGTTGCCGTACCGGTCGGTGATGTCGCCGCGGGCGGCCTGGACGGTCTTGGAGGTGGTGTAGGTGTTGATCTCGTTGGACTCCTGGGGGTCGATGGCCTGGTTGACGATGGCATCGTAGGCCGCCCAGCCGTAGTAGCCGCTCATGGCCACCAGCAGCAGCACAACGATGAACGTGCGGAAATAAAGTGATCTTTTGCCCATGAATACTCCTTCCGGGGTCGGGATTCGTGCGTGAAAGTGTGATAATCGGTGGTTTTATCCAATACAGTACAACTGTCCCTCGAAGAACTATTATCTGGCAACTGACCGCTCCTCTCGCCTCCCCTGAAAGGGGAGGAAGGCCGCCGCCTTTAGGCGGTGGCGGAGGGGTTTGCGTTGCCTTACAGCTCCGTATCCGTGCGATACCGCTGGTAAATGGCGGCGTAGACAAAGTAAATGGGGATGACGAACACCAGGGAATACAGCCCCTCCGGTACGGCGATGCGCAGCAGGGTGTCCATGGCGTTGCCGCCGAAGGTGTAGTAATAGAACACCCGCGCCCCCTCCAGCACCAGAACGCCCATGGCCCCGCAGAGGACGACGCCCAGGAAGTTTTTGCCGATCTGCCGCCGGGTGGTCAGCCCCGCCAGCACTCCGGTGACGGTGCAGATGGGGATCATCATCGTGCCGCCCCGGAAATACACCGCGCTGCAAAAGAAGCCCACGCCCAGCCCGTAGAGCGCGCCGCCCAGCGAGCCTTCGTAGCAGCCCACCGCCGCCACCACCAGGGGGGCCAGCTCCGGCAGCGCGCCATAGATGGGGATGCGGTTCAGGATACAGATTTTGATGAAATACATCACCAGGTAGCTCAGGGCATAGATGCCCCACTTGACCTGGCTGCCGTTGTTTCGTCCCATACCCGGCCCCCTCAGTCGTTGTTGAAGTCCGTGACCACGAACAGGGTGCTCAGGTTGTCGAAATCGGCGGCGGGGGTGACGACAGCGTACCGCTCCAAACCAGAGGGTTCCGTCTCCACCGACTCGATGTAGCCCACCACCAGGCCGGAGGGATAGGTCCCGTTCGCGCCGGAGGTCAGCACTTCGTCGCCGGAGATGAACACCGCGTCGGCGCTGAGGTAGGTCAGCTTGCACTTGCCCTCTGTCATCAGGCTCAGGTCGCTTTCCAACATCAGGGTGTCGCCGGTGCGGTAGACCGTGGCGCTGACGGAAATGCTGGGGTCAAGGATGGTGATGAGGGTGGCCCAGTTGGTGCCCACTTCCTGCACCACGCCCACCAGGTAGCCGGTGCCGGTGATGACCACATCGTTGACGGCGATGCCCGCGTTGGAGCCTTTGCTGATGGTCAGGGTGGACTCCCAACTGCTGGCCTTGCCTTCGGTGACGGTCACGTCCATCAGCGTCAGGTCGGTCTTTTCCTCCACCAGTCCCAGGGCGTTGCGGAGGTCCTCGTTTTCTGCCTGGGCATCCTGGGCCTCCCGCAGTGCGCTGCGGACCTCGGACAGCTCCTGCTGCAAGGCTTCGTTTTCCTCCACCAGTTGTTCATAGCGGAAGGCATAGTCATACACCCCTTCCACCCAGCCGGTGAAGGAGGAGGCCACCCGCTGGAAGGGGGAGGAAACCACTCCAATGACATTGGAGAGGGGGGAGGTCATGTTGGGGAACAGCGCCGAGGTCATGGTCACCACCGCCGTCAGCAGCAACGCGGCGATGAGCACCCAAAGGCCGTTGTCGTGGAAAAACTTTTTCAATCTAAGGACCCTTTCTCCTTCTGGTACGCGTTATGTCCTGAAACGGTAACATCAGAGACAGTACACGCCGAAGCCCGCCAACATTCTGCCCAGACGGCAGATGGGAAGCCCCACCACATTATAAAAGTCTCCCTGGATGCTGTCAACCAAAAGCGCGCCCCGGCCCTGGATGCCGTAGGCCCCGGCCTTGTCCATGGGTTCCCCGGTGGCGATGTAGTCCAGGATCTCCCGCTCCGTCAGGTTGCAGAACCGGACGCTGGTGGCCTCGCAGGCGGTCAGCTCCCGCTCGCCATGGCGGACGGTCACACCGGTGTAGACCGTGTGCCGCCGGCTGGAGAGAGAGGACAGCATCCGAAAGGCGCTGGCCTGGTTCTCCGGCTTGCCCAGCACCTTGCCGTCCAGCACCACGATGGTGTCCGCGCCGATGACGATGTCCTCCGGCCCCACCTGAGCCGCCACCTGCGCGGCCTTTTGCCGGGCCAGCTCCTGAGCAAGCTGCTCTTTGGGCAGAGAATGGTCCATTTTCTCCTCTCCCTGGGCGGGGATGACCTGAAAATCGGTAATGCCCATCTGCTCCAGCAGCGCTTTGCGCCGGGGAGATTGAGAAGCCAGAATAATACTCATAAGGGTACGCCTCCTTGCTGAAATCAAGCTGAAAAATCGTTCGAAAGGGATGTTAGGGATATTAGAGGTCACTTTCCCGTGGAGCCGAAGCCCCCCGCGCCCCGCGCGGTCTCGTCCAGCTCGTCCACCTGCTCCAGTTGGGCCTGGACCACCGGCACCACTGCAAGCTGGGCCACCCGCTGGCCTGGCTGGATGGTATAGTCCTCCCGGCTGCTGTTGAACAGACCCACGCAGATCTCGCCCCGGTAGTCGCTGTCGATGACCCCCACGCCGTTGGAGAGATTGACGCCCTCCTTCACCGCGAGGCCGGAACGGGCAAACACCAGCGCCACATAGTCCGGCCCCGGCAGGGCGATGGCGATGCCGGTGGGGACCATCGTCCGCTCTCCCGCCCCCAGCACCAACGGCTGGTCGATGCAGGCGTGGAGGTCCATAGCGGCGGCGCCGCCGCTGGCGTAGTAGGGGAAGGGGATGTCTGTCCCGATTTTGGGGGACAGGGCTTTGATCTTCAACTTCATTGTAATCGGTTCCTTTGTCGTTTTTGGTCGTGATTCTATATTTTGGTTATTCTTTTCGGTTGGTTTACGTTTTTGTTCAAATCAAAGAGAATTTAGAATATAATTTACTCAAATAGAGAAACTTTGCCTTTAACGAAGTGCCATTCCGCAACTGACCACCCCTCTTGCCTCCCCTGAAAGGGGAGGAGGGCCGCCGCCTTT
>JAJPXR010000181.1 GCA_021205375.1 Clostridiales bacterium
TATGAATTTGGGGCCAGGTGCTTTACCTGACCCCAACATTTATTATAGAACCGAACATAACAAGGACCTGTTTAATTCACCGATTCGCTTTGCTCTGGCCAAGCAACGCTGTCGGGAAAGGAAGTAACTCAAGTGTTAAAAATTACCGACCTAAAAATCGATATACCCTCAACTGTCGGGAGTTCTATGCTTCTTGTGGAGGTTCGACCTCGTTTTGAGTACCAGAACGGTCAACGGACAGATACCATCACAGGGTACAGCTACATTGCCGTTCTGCCGGACAGGTCGTTTGAAAAGCTGTCAGTGCGGATCGATGGTCCTCAGCTTATGCAACAGCCAGAGGACGGCGACTATGTTCATGTCGAGTTCGACCACCTGGAACTGTTCATCTACTGGGCACAGGGCCAGTATTCAGTCGGCGCACGAGCCACCGGCATTCATCCCGTGCTAACACTCGACATCTGACAACGGGCGGCGCTGGGAGGCTGATGGGACGGAAGCAAGCCCCTTAAGGGATTGCCCTCCCAGTGGCAGCGCAGCGCCGCTTTTCATAGAGGGCAAGTATTACCCTCTATGAAAAACCTGTAGCATGTAGCAGATCGAAAATAAAGGAAGTTACGCAATGGAGAGTAATAATGCGCAGTCCAGAAAATGGACACTCGTTATCAACAACCCACTGTCAATCGGGCTAGACCACAAAGCTATCGTCAACATTTTGGCGCGTTTTGTCCTCATCTACTACTGCCTTTGTGACGAAATTGGCGAGAAGGGAACGTATCACACTCACATCTTTATCCTGTCGGAATCTCCCATCCGATTTTCTACCATCAAGAACCGATTTCCAACTGCTCACGTTGAAAAAGCGTATGGAACTGCTCAGGAAAACCGGGATTATTTATTAAAAACTGGCAAATGGGCAGAAACAAACAAGGCGGAAACTTCTGTCCCTGGCACGTTTGAAGAATGGGGAACGCTGCCCTCCCCGAAAGAGGAAAAAGCTCCTGTCATGGCTCAACTAATCAAAGACATTCAGGAGGGCAAGGACAACCACGACATTATCACAGAGAACCCACGGTTTGGTTTTCGCGTGAAAGATATTGATGCACTCCGTCAAACTCTGCTTACAGGGAGATATGCTAAAGAAACACGTCAATTAGATGTTACTTACCTGTACGGGGCCACCGGAACAGGAAAAACCCGGTATATTTTTGACCATTTCCCAGCTAAAGAGATTTGCCGAATCACAAATTACAGAGGCCACAGTAGTGTCAATTTTGATGCCTACACCTGTCAAGATGTCTTGGTTTTTGAGGAGTTTTACAGCCAAATTCCCATTTCCGATATGTTGAACTACTTGGATATTTACCCTCTCACACTTCCCGCCCGCTACAATGATCGGGTGGCGTGTTACACACATGTTGTGATAACGTCCAACACTCCACTGGATCAGCAGTACCCACAAGTGCAGTACAACAGCCCCGAAACTTTCCGCGCTTTTCTTCGCCGTATCCACCATGTCATCGAATACCAACCAGATGGCTCTAAGATTACTCATAAATAGAAAGGTTTTTTACATATGAACACAGATGATCGAGATAGAATTAACGCCCGAAACCACCGCTTCCATCTCTGGCGCCGCTTCTGCGCTGGAGTGAAAGCAATGAAACATAAATCGCCCAAGAGCATCTTTTTGTTACTTGCTGTCGCAGCTTTACTTATTGTATGGCGGTATCGAACTATCGTGTTTTCTTACAGTGGTCTCCAGACAGACGAGTATTTCGCTGCTCTATTTCCTTTAGCGGATTTATGCTGTCAAATGTCATTAGTACTTATCAGTGTCGTTGTACTGCCTTTCATTGTCATAGCAATCGGCACCCCCTGGGGCAGTTGGAAGATACGAGACAATCTGCTCAGAGGTGGATTGTATAATCACGCTGGAGAAGCCCCTATTCTTCTTTCTGTGGACAAGCCGACAAACAACGGCAAGCGCAAAAAAGGCAGCAATTCCCGTATGACGGTGTACGAGTTTGACGCCGTAGGAATCCCTCTCACAGTGTTGAGTGAGAAACGTGATGTAATCGAGACAGCGTTAGGAATCATCATCGACCAGATTAAATATGGAAATGGCAGAAAAACTATCCTTGTTTCTGGCGTACCCGCAGAATGTGATCTCCCTTCCGTGCTGCCTTGGAACGAGAATTACCTGTCACACGAGGACTTTGTACTTGTCCTTGGAGAGAGCTTATCAGGCCCTGTAACTGTGAATCTTGCCAATATCCCACATATCCTGCTTGGCGGCTCCACAGGCTCAGGAAAAAGTGTTTTACTAAAGTTGCTCTTAAAGCAGTGCCTTAGGAAAGATGCAGAGGTGTATATTGCGGACTTCAAAAAAGGGGTGGACTATCCCCCTGTCTGGCACCAAAAATGCAGAATGTGCTTCACTGAAGCTGACTTGCTTAGAGTCCTCGAAGAACTCGTGGAGGAGCTAGAGCGCCGAGCGTCATGCCTTGTTCAAGCAGGTTGTGCAAATCTAAGTGAGTACAACGAGAAAACAGGGAATAATCTCCATCGGCATATTTTGGCATGTGACGAGGTCGCAGAGCTATTGGATAAAAACGGAAGGAGTAAAGAGGAAAAAGAACTGTTGGCAAAGATTTCGAGTTTGCTGGCCACATTAGCGCGCCAGGGCAGAGCCTTTGGCATTCATTTGTTGTTAGCGACACAGAGACCTGACTCAATGGTAATTCCTGGGCAAATTAAGAATAATTTGGATTTTCGTGCGTGTGGCAGGGCGGATAATGTGCTTTCCCAAATTGTGTTAGACAATACCAGTGCAGCCGACCAGATACCGAAGGACGCACGAGGCAGATTTATTACAGGTGATGGCACAGTATTTCAGGCGTATATCTTCGATGAGCGCAAACTTTAAGGAGGGGCATATTTGAACACTCAAAAAAATGACGGTTGCAACCGTCAACCAGACTGTGTGACCGAGATACGCCAGGGAAACTCTCTCCTTCTTGTGTCTGGATATTTTAAGCCGGATGCAAAGGCCACCGCAGCAGACAAGCTGGTACATGTAATGGAATTAGAATCGGTTACACAGGAAACGGTAATCTGACAGGTCAGGTAAAAGCACCTACTGTACAGTCAGCTCCAACTATGGTACAATGTATGTGGAATAGTGGAGCTGGCTGTCAGATAAAGGAGGATGATATGGTTAGACAAGCCAGCCGAAACCACCTGATTACCGCTCTATATGCGAGGCTGTCCCATGAGGATGAGCTGCAAGGCGAAAGTAATTCGATTTCCAACCAAAAACGAATTTTGGAGAGCTACGCCAAACAAAGCGGATTTACCAACCTTCATTGGTATACGGATGATGGTTACAGCGGTGCTAATTTCCAGAGGCCCGGTTTTCAGAACTTGCTTTCAGACATCGAGGCCGGGAAAGTGGGGATTCTGTGTGTCAAAGACATGTCCCGTTTAGGCCGTAACTACCTGCAAGTGGGATTTTACACGGAAATACTCTTTCCTCAAAAAGGAGTTCGTTTTATTGCGGTCAATGACAATGTGGACAGCGACAACGGCGGCATTGAGAATGACTTCACCCCGATCAGGAATCTGCTCAACGAGTGGATGGTGAAAGATACCAGTTTGAAAGTTCGGGCAGTTAAGAAAGCAAAAGGTCTGAGTGGTAAGCCCGTCACGAGCCGTCCGGTATATGGCTACCTTATGGGTGAGGATGAGCGTTTTGTCATTGACGAGGAAGCCGCCCCGGTTGTGAAACAGATTTACAGCCTCTGTCTTGCGGGGAACGGCCCGACCAAAATTGCACGGATGCTCACAGAGCAGCAAATCCCCACGCCGGGAACGCTGGACTACCGCCGGACGGGAAACACCCACCGTTACCATCCCGGCTATGAGTACAAGTGGGCGACTAACACCGTGGTTCATATCCTGGAAAACCGCGAGTATACCGGATGTCTTGTGAACTTCAAGACCACCATGCAGTCCTACAAGGTACATAAGATCATCTACAACCCGGAGGAAGAACAGGCAGTATTTGAGGATATGCACGAGCCGATCATTGACCGTGAGACATGGGAGCGCGTGCAAATATTGCGCAAACAGCGAAAACGGCCTAACCGCTATGATGAAGTCGCTTTGTTTTCTGGTTTGCTGTTCTGTGCCGACTGTGGCAGCGTTCTTTACCAACAGCGCTACCAGACAGAGAAGCGGAAACAGGATTGTTACATTTGCGGCAGCTACAAGAAGCGTACCGCCGACTGCACAGCGCATTTTATCCGCACCGATTTATTAACGGCTGGCGTCCTTTCAAATCTTCGCCAAGTAACGGAGTACGCCTCCAAGCATGAAAACCGTTTTTTGAAGCTGCTGATTCAGCAGAACGAAATCGGGGGTAAACGTAAAAGCGCAACCACACGTAAGCAGTTGAGCCAGGCCCAAGAGCGCGTTGCAGAAATCAGTCGTATCATAAAGCGTTTGTATGAGGATAATGTAAGCGGAAAAATCAGCGATGAGCGCTTTTCAGAACTGCTGGCAGACTATGAGCAGGAACAGCGGAAGTTGAAAGACCAAGCTGTCGTTTTACAGTCCGAATTGGAAAAATCACAATCCGCCGCTGTGAACGCCGAGAAATTCATGGGGATTGTTCGTAAGAATCTAGCCTTTGAGGAACTCACGCCTACTCTTTTACGGGAAATGGTTGAAAAAATCATTGTGCACGAGCACAGCTATGATGAGGACGGCACCCGCAGACAGAGTATTGAGATTTATTACAGCTTTGTGGGGAAAATTGACCTGCCAAAGACTTAACCCCCACGTTATCCAATGTAAGATTGAATAGATAGAGAATTTTTTTACACCTTTGTTGCTTCTTTACCAACCATGAGCATTGGCTCCGGGGTTGTCGTTGCCATAACCTTCCAGCAGGTTGATAGCACCCCAGATGCCCAAGCCAGCGCCCAGGGCGACGACGAGGGTCTGCAAAACGCTGATCGCAGAGTTGAAAAAGGCCATAAATAATAATCGGAAACCGGAATTGTAGAGTGTTTCAGTTTGTTTCTGTCAGAAATCAGCAAGGCAAGCCCCGCGCTTTCGCAAGGCCCAAATCCGGTCTCCTCTCCTTTCCTTTTTAGATTTTTGAACGATACGCCTTCTGACTTCTGACCTCCCATCAGGGGGGACTGCGGATT
>JAJPXR010000241.1 GCA_021205375.1 Clostridiales bacterium
AGCAGCCGCCGCAGGGTCTCCGGGGCCAGGTGGCGCTTGAGGGAGCCGCCCACGGCCACGGAGATGGAGCCTGTCTCCTCGGAAACGATGGCCACCACCGCGTCGGTGTGCTCGGTGACGCCGATGCCCGCCCGGTGGCGGGTGCCCAGCTCCCGGCTGATGCTGGTGTTGCTGGACAGGGGCAGCACGCAGCCGCCCCCCACGATGCGCCCGCTGCGGATGATGACAGCCCCGTCGTGGAGGGGGGCCTTGGGCCAGAAGATATTTTTCAGCAGCTCGGAGTTGACCTCCGCGTCCAGGGCGGTGCCGCTTTTGATGCAGTCGTCCAGGATGCTGTCCCGCTCAAAGACGGTCAGTGCGCCGATTTTGTTTTTGGACATGGAAGCATAGGCGTCCACCAGCTCGTTGATGGCCGCCTCGGTCTCGTCGGCGTGGTCCAGCCGCGTGTCGCTCCGGCCGAACATGGAGGAAAAGCCCCTTGTCCCCATCTGCTCCAAAAAGTGGCGAATTTCCGGCTGAAACACCACGATCAGCGCCAAAAAGCCCAGCTCCAGGGCGTTGCTCAAAATAAAGCTGACCACATGGAGGTTCAGCAGACTGGACACCCACATGATGCCCACCAAAGTGGCGATGCCTTTCAGCACCTGCCCGGTGTTGGAGTTGCGGGCCAGCAGCAGCACGCGGTAGATGACATAGGCCAGGATACCGATGTCGATCAGGTCTGTGATTTGGATGGTCTTGATGTAGCCCAGGCACTGCTGGGCCACGCTGAGGATCGCTGTCATAGGTTCACCATCCCTGTTTCTCAATGTTCCGCGATTTGGCTCTGCCTGCGCCCTGCCCCTGGCGGGGCGCAGGCAGCGAACTTGTGTCTATACAGAATCAGTATAGACGAATCACCGGCAAATGGCAAGAGAATATCCTTGAATTTTCTGTGACAGGGCACATTTAATGGAATCTGACTATCCCTTTGATTCAACCATGCATCAGAAACCCCTCCGCCACCGCCTAAAGGCGGCGGCCCTCCTCCCCTTTCAGGGGAGGCAAGGGGGATACTGCTTATCGTCCGGCGACGGTTTTGTTCAACATGGGTGAGATGTTCAAAAGGGAAATCCCCCTTCTAGTCACTAATCACTAGCCACTAAAACTTGGCTGATTGAAAAGGATAACTAATTAATGGAAATTAGCACTCCCGGTCAGCTCCGCCAGCGCCTCCGCCAGGCGGCGCACCTCCCATCCCCGGTTGAAGGCGGAAAAGCTGACGCGCACCGTCCCGGTGGTCAGGGTGCCGCCGCTCTCGTGGGCCAGAGGCGCACAGTGGTAGCCCGCCCGGACGCAGATGCCCCGGCTGCCCAGGGCGTTCCCCAGCGCCTCCACGTCGTGGGCCTTGGAGACCAGCGACACCACCCCGCTTTGCAGCTCCGGGCAGGGGGACTCGATGGGGTAGAGGTCGGGCACGTCCCGCAGCGCCCGGACGAGCTGCCGCCGCAGGGCCTGCTCCCGCGCCCCGATGCGCTCCACGCCCACCGACTGCACAAACGTCATCCCGGCGGTCAGCCCCGCCGCGCCGGGGACGTTGTGGGTGCCGGCCTCCAACCGGTCGGGCAGGAAGTCCGGCATTTCCTGAAGTTTGGAATTGCTGCCCGTCCCCCCGGTCAGGAGGGGCAGCGGCTCCACCTCTGGGGCGCAGAGCAGCAGCCCCGTCCCCTGTGGGCCGTAAAGCCCCTTGTGACCGGGCATGGCGAGGTACGCCGCCCCCAGCGCCTCCATGTTCAGCGGCACCGTCCCGGCGGACTGGGCCGCGTCCACCACCAGCGGCACGCCGTATTGTTTGCACAGCCCGGCGATCTCCTCCAGGGGGAGGATGTAGCCGAACACGTTGGACACATGGCAGCACACCGCGAAGTCCGCCCCCGGCAGCAGCCGCGCAAACTCCGCCACCAGCTCCTCTGGGTGAAACAGGCGGCCCCGGGCCACGTCCACCTGCACCTCCGGCAGACTGGACAGGGTGCGGGTGACGGCGTTGTGCTCGTAGCCGGAGATCACCGCCCGCCCGCCGCCTTGGGCCAGGGAGCGGATGGCGATGTTCAGGCCGTGGGTGGCGCTGGTGGTCAACACCACCTGCTCCGGTCCCGCCGCGCCAAAGAGCTTCGCTGCCGTCTCCCGGCAGCGAAACACTGTCTCCGCCGCCTGTGCCGCGGAGGGGTAGCCGCCCCGTCCGGGGCTGGCCAGCGTCCCCATGGCACGGGCCACCGCTTTGGCGACCGCCGGGGGCTTTTGCAGCGTGGTAGCGGCGCTGTCCAGAAAAATCACAGGGCCACCTCCCGGTAGCTGCCGTCGCTCTCGGTGATGAACACCCGCGTGGGGGTCAGCCCTGCCCGCTTGAGGACGGTCAGCGCCGTGGTCAGGCTGCGTTGGGCGATTTTGACGCAGTGGCTGCACCCGGAGTCAGAGAGCTGCTGGGGGGAGCGCAGGATGTGCGCCCCGATGCCGGAGCGCTCCAGCGCCGCCTCCGTCCGCTGGGCGTAGGTCAGGCTCTTACAGACGATCAGATAATAAATCAAAACACCATCTCCTTTCAAAGCCCTTATTCCATCTATATGCAAGGATGGGATTGTTGTGTGCTGTCGAAAGGAGGGGATAGAAAAGGCTCCGGGGGACCGCCCTCGGAGCCTTTTAACATGCAATTTGCCGGGTATCTCTTTGAATCAACCTCATCGGTAATTTCAGCGCAAACCCCTCCACCATGCTTCGCATGGTCCCCCTCCCCTTTCAGGGGAGGCAAGGGGGGATAGTGCTTGCTGTTTGGTTTGCATTTTTGCTCAAAAGAAACAGAATTTAGAATGTAATTCGCCCAATAGAGAAACATTCCTCTTAACAAAGTGCCTTTCGCAACTGACCACCCCTCTCGCCTCCCCTGAAAGGGGAGGAGGGCCGCCGCCTTTAGGCGGTGGCGGAGGGGTTTCCCGCCGGAATCATTGATAAGGTCGGTTTAAGGGTTTCCCCTCAAACCTTTTCAATCAACGCCACGGCCTGAGCCGCCATGCCGGAGGAATCCCCGGTGAAGCCCAGCTTTTCCTCGGTGGTGGCCTTGACGTTGACCCGGTCCGCCGGGATGCCCATGTGAGCGGCCAGATTTTCCCGCATTTGGGGGATGTAGGGAGCCAGCTTGGGTTTTTGGGCGATGACGGTGGCGTCTACGTTCACCGGTTCGTACCCCGCCGCCCGGAGCTGTTCCATGGTTCGGTCCAGCAGCAGCAGACTGTCGATGCCCTCCAGGGCGGGGTCGCTGTCGGGGAAGGCTTTGCCGATGTCCCCCAGGCCCGCCGCGCCCAGCAGCGCGTCCATGACGGCGTGGGTCAGCACGTCCGCGTCGGAGTGGCCCAGCAGCCCCATCACCCAGGGGATGTCCACGCCGCCCAAAATCAGCTTTCGCCCGGTCACCAGACGGTGTACGTCGTAGCCCTGTCCAATTCTCAAACCTGTGCCTGACATTGCAAAATCGCCTCCCCCATCGCCAAGTCGATTGGCGTGGTGATTTTCAGGTTCTCATAGGAGCCTGTTGTCAATGTAACGGTCATACCCAGGGCCTCCGCCGCCGAGCAGTCGTCGGTCAGGGGGATGCCCTGCTCCCGGCAGCGCTGGAGCGCCCCGGCGATGAACCCCGCCTGGAACACCTGGGGGGTCTGCACGGCATAGAGGGTGCTGCGGTCCAGCGTCCGCTGTACCTTGCCGTCCGCGGCCTGCTTGATGGTGTCCTTCACCGGGACGGCAGGGGCGGCAGCGCCGGTCTTGGCGGCGGTCTCCAGCACCTCCCGCAGAATCTCCTGGGAGACGAAGGGCCTGGCCCCGTCGTGGATGGCGGCCAGCTCCGCCTGGCGGGAGATCTCCCGCAGGCCCAGGCTCACCGATTCCGCCCGGTCACGCCCGCCCTTGACCACCTTCGTCACCTTGTCGATGGCGTACTGGGCGCACAGGTCGCTGATGGGGACAATTAAATCCTCCCGCGTGACCACAACGATTTCGTCGATGAGCGGGCACTCTTGCAGCGCCAGCAGCGTCCGGGCCAGGACGGGCATTCCGCCCAGGTCGGTCAAAATCTTGTCGATGCCCTGCATCCGGCTGGCGTTTCCCGCCGCCGGGACCACCGCCGCGCAGTAGGGGTGGCCCTCCGGCCCCCGGTGAAACAGTTTTGAAAACAAACCGGCCATTGCCATTCTCCTCATAAACCCGTTTTGCGGGGGTGTGCCGTTTACTCAGCCATGCGTTAGAAACCCCTCCGCCACCGCCTGCGGCGGCGGCCCTCCTCCCCTTTCAGGGGAGGCAAGGGGCAACTGCTTGTTGATAGGTTTCCTCTTTTTGCTCAAAGGGGCAAATTTTGAAACGAATTTGACTTCATAAAGCATCCTTTCCTTTAGCACCCATCCTTTCGCAATCCACCACCCCTCTCGCCTCCCCTGAAAGGGGAGGGGGACCATGCGAAGCATGGTGGAGAGGTTTCCGCTGGAATTAGCGATAAGGCTGATTCAAAGGGATAACCATAATTGCACATTGCTAATTATATTACGACACCGCCCGGAAAATGCGTTCCTCCACCGACTCGAAGCTGACATGCTGGCAGAGGACCACCTCGGAGATCAAAATCTGCTTGGCGGAGTGAAGCATCTTCCGCTCCCCGGTGGAGAGGGCCTTCACCTGGTCCCGGAGCAACAGCCCCTTGATGACGGAGGCCACCTGCATCATGTTGCCGCTCTTGAGCTTTTCCATGTTCTCCCGGTAACGGCGGTTCCAGTTGCCGTCCATATCCACCGACAGGAAGGGGATGGCCGTGAGGACCTCCTCCGCCCGCTCCGCCGTGGAGATGGGCCGCACACCAATTTGCTCACTGGTGTCCACGGGAATCATCACCTTCATGTTGCCCACAGGCAGCTTGAGGCTGTAGTATTTTCGCACCGTGCCGTCAACCGTCCGCTCTACAATGTCATCTACCGTACCCGCGCCGTGCATGGGATGCACGATCTGGTCGCCAATTTGAAACATGAGACCCACCTCCAAAAAGTTTAGACTTTCGCCTTATTATAGTATATTGTACCACTTTTTGCGATGGAAAACAACGGCAAAACGTACAAAAAAAGAAAAGTTCCCCCTCCGAAAAGGGGGAACTTTTGCGGTTCTATAATAAATGTTGGGGTCAGGTAAAGCACCTGGCCCCAAATT
>JAJPXR010000052.1 GCA_021205375.1 Clostridiales bacterium
GTCAGCTCCTTCACCGACATCATGTTGACCAGGCCCACAGCGGGACCGGCCTTCTCCGCGTTGGGGACCAGGTCGGCGCTGCAAATGTACAGGTCGGCGGCGCCGGGCATCACATCGTCGATGGTGGAGTGGATCACCTCCACACCGGTAACGCCCAAGGAGGTCAGCACCTTTTTGGCGTTCATCTCCATGACGAAGGAAGTGCCGAGACCGGAACCGCAGAAGCACATGATTTTGTTGATACTCATAGTAATAATCTCCTTTATAATACAGATTGGATTGTTCTCCGCTGCATTGCGAGCGGAATAAGCGACAGATGGATGAGCCGTTTTTAGTCGGCGGCCTTGGCGTTGGCCTTTTTGCCGATGGTGTAGTTGTACAGCACAGGCAGCAGGAACAGCACGACAACGATAATGGACAGAGTGTTGGCGTTGACGACTTTTATCAGGTTGCCGAAGATGATACCTACGAGGGTGAAGTCGGTATCCGAGAAGGTAGTGTTGGCGAAGCCCATCTGCCCCAGCACTGGGTACAGGCCAGCGGCCAGGAAGGTAGCCACCACGCCGTGGACGAAAGAGCCGACCACGCAGCCTTTCAGACCGCCGGTGGCGTTGCCGCAGACGCCAGCCGTTGCGCCGCAGAAGAAGTGCAGCACCGCGCCGGGGAGGATGATGGCCACAGCGAGACCGGCGTTGCCCATCAGGGCCAGGACGATCATACCCAGGATGCCGCCGAGGAAGGAGCAGAAGAAGCCAATCAGCACTGCGTTGGGGGCGAAGGGGAACACGATAGGGCAGTCCAGAGCGGGCTTGGCGTTGGGGACCAGCTTTTCAGAGATACCCTTGAAAGCGGGGACGATCTCGTTGATGAGCATACGGACGCCGGCCAGAACGATGTAAATACCGGCGGAGAAGGTGATGGACATGATGAGGGAGTATAGGAACCAGTTCTGGTCCTCGAAGATTTCCGCAGCAGCCGCGGCGTCCTGGATCGTGGCAATCAGGGAAACGGGCACATAGCAGATGAACATGGCAATGGCGATGGAGATGGTGTTCTCACGCAGGAAGGACAGGAACTGAGGGAATTTGATGTCCTCCGTGGTGGTGGTGTTTTCGTCACGGCCAAAGAGCTTGCCGATCTGCGCGCTGAGCCAGTAGCAACCGCTGCCGAAGTGTCCCAGGGCCAGCGAGTCGTCGCCAGTGACCTTGCGGATGGTGGGCTGCATCAGCGCAGGGAACACCGCCATGACCAGGCCCAGCAGCAGCGCGCCGGTAATGATGAGCTGCGCGCCGCTCATGCCGGCAATGGACATCAGAATGGCGATCAGGCAGGACATATAGAGGGCGTGGTGGCCGGTCAGGAAGATGTACTTCAACCGGGAGAACCGGGCCAGGAGGATGTTGCACACCATGCCCAGCGCGAAGATGGAGGCGGTCTGAACTGCAAAGTCGGACAGGCCCAGAGAGGTGATGGCCTCGTTGTTGGGGACGACGCCCTCCACGCCGAAGGCGATTTGGAACAGGTCGCCGAAGGGGATGATGGCCTCCTGAACCACGCTGGAACCAGCGTTCAGGATGATGAAGCCGAGGATGGATGGTCTTAATGGTACCCTTGATGCAGGACTGTGCGTCCTTCTTCTGGAGCAGCAGGCCCAGCAGCGCCAGCAGGCCCACGAAAATAGCAGGGGTCGAGAGGACTTCCTGAATGAAATTCAATACGGATAACATAGTTTTTCTCCCTTTTTAGATTTTAGGCAACAACGCACAGAAAAGTTGTGCCGCCTTTACTGAAAATACCGGTACAGTGTTTCCTCGTCTGAGGATGCCAGGATGTCGTTGACGGTCTCTTCCTCGCTGAGCAGCTCGGAAATCTCCATCAGCGCGTCTAAATGGCTGTTGTTGTCGCTGGCGGCCAGGGTGACAAAGAGCTGGCCGTCCGCGCCGTTGTCGAAGGTGACGGGGTTGCGGAACAGCGTCACACCGATTTGGCTCTGCAAGGCCCCCTGCTCCGGGCGGGCGTGGGGCAGAACGATGTGGTCCGCAATGACGATGTAGGGACCCAGCCGCTCCACGTTGGCGATGATCTCCTCCTTGTAACGGGGCTCCACATAGCCGTTTTGCTCCAGCAGGTGGGTGGAGATGCGGATGGCGTCCTGCCAGTCGGCGGCGCTTTCGCAAATCTGGACGTTTTCCGGTTTCAACAGGTTCATAGGTGTTTCCTCCTTTCTTTTCGGTTTGGGGCCTGCCGCCGGTTGACTGCGGCTTCCCTTGTCTGGCTTTATCCTAGCACGGGAGAAGCTGGGATAGAAGTCCAGAAGAAGTACCGGTGTTTGTGCAATCCGTTGGACTGAACTGTGTATTTCAGGGTGTTTCTTCCTCCTCTGATTCGGCGGCGGCCAGCAGGCGGCTGACCTGCTGGAGCAGCTCTGTGGCGTTTTCGCAGGCGGCCAGTTGGTCCGCCGCGTCGGGCTGGCTCAGCAGGGTGAGAAGGTCCTGCAAGATTTTCAGGTGTTTTTCCTGGTCCTCCGCCGCCAGCACCAGCACCAGTTTGGCCCGCCGGTATTCGGAGAACACCACCGGCTCCCGGAACACGGTCAGGGACAGGTCCAGGCAGTTGACGCCGTCCTCCGGGCGGGCGTGGGCCAAAATCACGTCGTTGTTCAGAAACATATAGGGGCCATAGTGCTGAAGCTGGTCGATGATGGCGTCCAGATACCGCCGCTGGATGCTGTTGCAATCCAGTAGGCACTGACCCGCAAGGCGGATGCTCTGCTTCCAGGTGCAGCGCTGGTCGCAGAACCGGACGCGGGAGATGTCCAGCACACTGAGCAGTCCGTTTTCCGGCTCCTCCTCTGCCTCCGGCTGTATCCCACCCTGGATGTAGGCGGTCAGGTCTTGGAGCAGGCTGTCATAATCGGAGGGACGCACGTATTTTTTCACCACGCGGAACAGGTTGTCCCGCTGCACCTCCACGTTTTTGGGGGCCACCAGCCGGTGGCTGAGGATGGTCTGGCGGTCAAACTCCGTCAGGATGGGGTGGACAGTGATGACGGGAATGACGCTGTTCAGTCGCACGGTGGAGATGATGAGGTCGCAGATGTCCTGGGCGTTGACCAGCTTGACGGCGGAGACCACCCCCACGATCTCCGCAAAGGGCAGCAGCTTTTGCACCTCCCGCTTGAGCATATTCCCGGTGGAAATGCCGTTGACGCAAACGATGAGGATGCGCAGCCGGTTGTTCTCCTGGCCGGAAATTTTCAGGAACCCGCCGAAGTGCATGGCCAGATACGCCACCTCGCTGTCCGGAAGGGGGACGCCGAAGTCCTCCTCCAGGTGCTTGGCAGTGATTTTCGTGATGGCGAACAGCTCCGGGTACTCGTGCATGATGTCGTCGCCCAGCAGATTACCAATTTGGATGCCGTATTGATAGCGATATAGAGAGGTGTTCAGGTGGACGAACAGCGCCCGCTCCAGTTCGTCCCGGTTGTCAAAGACGATACAGGCCACCCGCTCGAACTCCGCGATGAGAGTTTTGGTCAGGTCGTAGACGTACTCTCTGGACGGCCCCTCAAAAAACTCGTCCGGGACAATGTTCACACGGGACCCCAGCAGGTGCAGGGTCAGGTACAACTGCTCGCTTTCGGGCAGGTCGGGAAAATGCTTCCCGATCAGTGCAAACTCTCTGGTTCTTTTGATCTCCGCCTCTTTCAAGCCGGTGATGACCAGCTCCGGCCCGTCCCGGTAGGACAGAGGCACCAGCGCGGCCAGGGACAGCAGTACCCCCTCCACATAGTCGATGCCCAGCTCCGCCTGAATTTGCTCCAATGTCTCCAGATAGCCCTGAATTTGCTCCATCTGAAAGAATTTCACCGCCCCGCTGGTGAACAGGGAGCGCAGTTCATTGAAGTACAGGCAAAACAACGCCCGGATGCGCACCTGGTCGCCGGAGAGGTAGTAGCCGGTTTTGGGCTGGTACTCCAGGCTCAGACCGTACTGCTTCAGGGTGCGCGTCACCTCCTTCAGGTCGGTGAACACGGTGTTGCGGCTGACCTCCAGGCAGTCGGTCAACTGCTCCAGATAGACCGGTTCCGGCGAATAGATCACCTGGCAGATGATACACTTCACCCGCTCCTCTGGGGAGAAAATATAGATCTGCTCCTGGGTGTCCGTTTCCAGCAGGCGCTGAATTTTCTTCCTCCGGCTGTGAGAGATAAACACGCCCTTTTCCCGCACGATCTCCAGCTCCGGCATCTGGGCCTGTTTGAGCCAGAGGTTGATCTTCTCCAGGTCATAGTAGACCGTCCGCCGGGAAACACCCAGCGCCTGGGCCAGCTGGTTCATGGAGATGTACTCTGACCGCGTCAGCAGGAGATTTATGATCTGTTTGCAGCGTGCGTTCATATACAGCGGCATATCGTTCCTCCTTTTCTTCCGTATGGATATTGTGATAGCTTTATTATAGCGGGATGAACGTGGAAAAACAATCGGGAGGGAATCCAGTTTTCTGCATGAGGTTTGTGCAAATGTATTGATGTAGAAAGCGAAGTTTTGGTGGTGATAGGAATTACATTCCCATTTCCATGTTCAGCACCGTCAACACCAATACCATGATTCCAGCTCAACCGCCATCAAGAGTTATCTGTATTACCATTATAGATTTCGTTTCCACATCAGTAACCATGGGGAATACCATAAGAATAGACAAAACTTAAGGGGCATGAGTGAGTGAAGTTGGGAACGGATCAAAGAGTGTATTAAAAAACGGGACGTGCCTGATGGTGCCGCTTCAGGTGCCCTGTGACACATGAAATGAAAATTGTCCTTCTTGTTGACTAGAAAAGATCTACACAAAAATAAGGCTTTTCCAATGGGATATGGTAAAGAGATTCTTCTATAGATACTATACCACCTGCCCCAGGACCCGTTTTCTCCTCGACAAGTTTGGTCATAACAAACACGACCGTCCCCCACTGAACGAAGCATAAACTAAATATAACAAAACAGACGGGAGTGGTTGGGATGAACAAACTTGGGGGGAGAAAATGGGGGCATAGAAATTTGAACATGGTGTTGGCCTTATGAGGATGCTTATTGTAAATAGATTCGGGAGGGTGGCGGCGCGTAAGCGCCGACGCCCGCCCGGAGGTGTGGTGTTTAAGTTTGGTTCTATGTCAAGAGTTGGGGCAGAGAAAAATAACCCGCAAAAATAGTGAA
>JAJPXR010000134.1 GCA_021205375.1 Clostridiales bacterium
TAGAGAAAGCCTGAGTTTCCCCTGGCTTCACTATTTTTGCGGGTTATTTTTCTCTACCCCAACTCTTGACATAGAACCAAAAAAAAGAAGCAGGGAAGTTACGTTTTATAACTTCCCTGCGGTGGTGGACCTGAAGAGATTCGAACTCTCGACCTCTCGGATGCGAACCGAACGCTCTCCCACGCGGTATGGTTTTATGCACATACTCAAGTTCGTTTTTTGGCTGTAATTCGGCCTATATACGGTACTTTTCTAACAATTCAGCTTCATCCTAATTTTGGATGGTCGTAAGCGCCAATTTTCCTGGAATCGTGAGCTGTTGCTTTTTGGGCCTGTGACACAGCAGCGCACAACACGTTCGCATACGCATGGAAGTAACGCAAGTGCTACGCATTGCGTTCGCATGACACACGGTTCCAGGCCACGAATGAACTCCTATACAATACATAAAAGACTGAGCGTAGATCGCCCCACCACGGGACAAATGTACGCTCTTTCTTTTTGCCCAAACCAAACTGGAGGGATGCCAAGATGATGAAAGAACGGGATTACACTCAGGACGGCTATTCGTTGGATGGCGAGGCCCAGGTCTGGTACGACAAGAACCGGGACGGGAAGTTCCCGGACTGCCGGTTCTGCCGGTATCACATCCACGGGAACAGGGGCGTCCAGTGCCGCTACAAGCGCTGCCCCTATCGCAAGCACAACCGCCGCAAGGAGAACAGGAGATAAAAATGCCAGTATTTCGCGTTGAGAAAAACACCAACTATACGACCATGAGCAACTACCATCTGCAAGACAGGAATTTGTCTCTGAAAGCGAAGGGGTTGCTGTCACAGTTCCTGAGCTTGCCGGACTCCTGGCATTACAACGTCAAGGGCCTAGTCAAACTCAACCGAGATGGCAAAGCCGCCATTGAGTCGGCTTTGAAGGAGCTGGAGCAGCACGGGTATGTCCAACGCAGGCAGCTCCGGGATGAAACAGGCCATATGTCTCATGTGGAATATACCATCTTTGAGGTGCCGCAAGGAGCACCTTCAACACCGTTTACCGATTTTCCGTCAACGGGAAAACCGGCAACGGAAAATCCGGCGGCGGGGAATCCGGTCACGGGAAACCCGATGACGGAAAACCAGCAACTATTAAATACTAATAGATCAAGTACGAAAGGATTAAAGACTAAGGGAATAAATAACGTAAGGGAGAAAGAGCCTCGTCACCAGTATGGGGCATACGGCAATGTTCTTCTGTCAGATACCGAGCTTTCTTCTTTACAAGCAGAGTTCCCGTTGGACTACCAGCAGCGTATCGAGCGCCTGTCGGAGTATATCGCCTCCACTGGCAAGACCTACAAGAGCCACCTTGCCACCATTCGGAGCTGGGCGCGGCGGGACCGGCAGAAACCTCCGGCGAAACCGACGTACAGCCACGAAAATTACACCTTTGAGGGCGGTGACAGCTTATGACCGATCGTGTGGACATGGCACTGGATGATGAAGCCTTCCTGCGGGAGCTGGCGGAGATGAACCGGCGCAGCCGGATTCGCAGCCTGAAAACCAGCGGCATCCAGGAACCAGCGCTGGCAAATTGGACGTTCGCCAGCGCGGAGGACAGCCCCAGCATTCAGATGGCGCGGCGGTATGTGGATAACTGGCCGCAGATGAAGGAAAATAATCTGGGTCTGCTGCTTTGGGGCGATGTGGGAACCGGAAAATCCTTTACCGCCGCCTGTATCGCCAATGCCCTGCTGGAGACCGGCGTCCCGGTGCTGATGACCAATTTCTCCAAAATCCTCAACAAAATGGGCGGGATGTACTCGGAGCAGCGCTACCGGTACATCGCTTCGCTGGCAGAGTACGAGTTGCTCATCATCGATGACCTGGGCATCGAGCGCAGCACGGATTACGCGATGGAGCAGGTTTACGCCGTCGTGGACGAACGGTACAAATCCAACAAGCCGTTGATCGTCACGACCAACCTGACCATCAGTCAAATTCGTAACGCCGGGGACGTGGCTCACGCCCGTATCTACAGCCGCGTTCTTGAACTCTGTCCCCCGGTGCAGGTGCGGGGAACAGACCGGCGAACAGCTATCGGGCGGGACAAGCAGGCGATGGTCAAAGAGTTGCTCTTTGGGCTGTAGGGGGGTGATTCCGATGTGGTGAGAATGGATTGAAAATGTGAAGAATCAGGAGGTGTTAAGAATTGTCAAAACGAGCGACGGTGACAGCCGTTGTCAACCAGAAGGGCGGGACGGGCAAGACAACCACCTGCGAAAACCTCGGTGTCGGCCTTGCCAACGAGGGGAAACGGGTTTTGTTGGTGGACACCGACCCACAGGCCAGCCTGACGATAGCCCTGGGGTATCCCAGGCCGGATGACCTGCCCGTCACCCTGTCGGACCTGATGGCAAAAGTTCTGCAAGACGAGACGATTCCGCCGGGAGAAGGTATCCTCCACCACCCGGAGGGCGTGGATCTGATGCCCGCCAGCATTGAACTGGCTGGGATGGAGGTCTCGCTGGTCAATGCCATGAGCCGGGAGACCACCCTCCGTCAGTACCTGGACACGGTGCGCTACCAGTACGACCATATTCTGCTGGACTGTATGCCCAGCTTGGGGATGCTGACCATCAACGCCCTGGCCGCTGCAGACAACGTGCTGATTCCCGTTCAGGCCCAATACCTTCCGGCAAAGGGTCTGGAACAGCTTTTGCAGACCATCAACAAGGTGCGCCGCCAGATCAATCCCCGGCTGAAAATCGACGGTATCCTGCTGACGATGGTGGACAGCCGGACGAATTTCAGCAAAGAAATTTCCGGTCTCATCCGTGAAACCTACGGGAGCAAGCTCAAGGTCTACCAGACAGAGATTCCCCGGTCTGTCCGGGCAGCGGAGATCAGTGCGGAGGGGAAAAGTATTTTCAAACACGACCCCAACGGGAAGGCGGCGGACGCCTACCGGGGGCTGACGAAGGAGGTGCTGGAAAATGCCGAGAAAAGGCGGAAACATCAGCTTGAGCAGCTATGATGACATCTTTTCCACGGAGGCAAGCCGGGAGGCCGCCGCCAGAGAGCAGATTCAGCAAATCCCCATCTCTGAGCTGCATCCCTTCGAGGGCCACCCCTTCCGGGTGGTGGACGACGAGGCCATGACCCGCACGGTGGAGAGCATTTCCCAGTTTGGGGTCATTTCCCCATTGTTGGCCCGGCCTGACCCGGACGGGGGTTATGAAATCATCTCCGGCCACCGGCGCTGCCACGCGGCGGAGCTGGTGGGGCTGGAAACGCTGCCGGTCATCGTTCGGGAGATGGACGACGATGAGGCCATTATCGCAATGGTTGACAGTAATCTCCAGCGGGAGACCATCCTCCCCAGCGAACGGGCGTGGGCCTACAAAATGAAGCTGGACGCGATGAAACACCAGGGAACCAGGACAGATTTAACTTCCCGACAACTTGTCGGGAAGTTAGAAGCAGCCGATATGCTTGGAAAAGACACCGGTGAAAGCGGGCGTCAGGTGCAGCGTTATATCCGCCTGACCAACCTCATCCCGGAACTGATGAACATGGTGGACGAAAAGAAAATCGCCTTCAACCCGGCGGTGGAGCTGTCCTACCTGACGCGGGAGGAGCAGGCGCAGCTTCTGGAGGCGATGGACTACGCCCAGGCCACCCCTTCTCTCTCCCAGGCCCAGCGGCTGAAAAAGCAGAGCCAGGAGGGGACCGCGACGCTGGATACCATGTGCGAAATCATGAACGATGTCAAGAAGGAACCAATTGACCGGGTGATTTTTCAGGCGGATTCTCTGCGGAAGTATTTCCCGAAAAGCTACACCAACCGACAGATGAAGGAGACCATCATCAAGCTGCTGGAACAGTGGCAAAAACGGCGCAAGCGTGAGCAGACCCGATAAGGGCAGCTCACGCTTTTCTCTTGAAATCAGCGCAAAAGGAGGTGGAAACGTATGATTTTTGAGGTGAAAGGCGACCTGAACCTGCTGATTTCTCAGGTGAACAGCCACCCGGAGCGCAACGAGCAGGTGGTTTTGGTGCTTGATCCCAGTGGAGGAACGCAGGTGCTGACCCGCGAGGAAGCCTGTACCCTGCTGCCCAGCCCCTGCGAGCCGTTCGGGTGTATCGAGGATTTTGTGGTGGAGGGGCTGGCGCTGTACTATCGGCCCGATCAAGTGGTGCGGTTGAGAGACAGGTTGTACCTCGTCGGGCAGGCGGCGGTCTGCCGGGAGGACGAGGACGGCAACCGCTGGTCCCTGATCGGCAGAGACATCTGCCGGGTCATGGGCTACGCCAGAGAACACGGCACGTTGCTCTGTGTGAACGGGCAGAAGATCCCGGTGCTGCCGCTGGAGTAGAGACTATGCAAACAGAATACAGGAAACGAACTGCGGCCATTGAGGTGCCAAACGGCAACTGAATGGCCGCTTTTTTGTTTTCTACGAGCAAAAAGGAGGGCTATGTTTATGAAACTGAACGTGTATTTTCCCGGTGAAGTGACCATCAACGTCAACTACAAGGCCGGGGACGGCGGCGCGGCGGAGCTGCGCATCTTTGAAAAAATGCTGGAGGAACTGACCGAGCTGCTGGAGGAGCTGCCCGACGAGGAGCCGGGCGAACCGGCGGCTCCCGCGCTGGAGGACGCGCCGGAAGATTTCCTGTTCCTGAACGGCACTACCTTCACCCCCTACGACCTGGTAATGGTCATTGACCCGACGTGTGGGGCGACAGCCATGACCGCCGAGGACAGCCGGGAGGTGCTGGACGTGTTCGAGGGGGACGAGGTGGTCGCCCGGTTCCCGTATCTGAACCTGATGCTGGCCTGCAAGCCGGACGCGATTCGCACCACAGCGGGCAGGCAGTACCTGACCGGAACGGCGGTAGTGTTCGACGCGCTGGGCAGCGCGGCGGTCTCTCTGGACCAGAAGGAGCTGCGCCAGGTGCGGCACATCCTGGAGACCCAGTGCAAGACCGTTTTCTGCGGCGGCCAGCCGGTCCGGGCGCTGCCGCTGTGAACCCTGTCGGCGGCCTCGTTTCTTCCGCACCGGAGGGAGATGATGAGCATTGCAGGAAGAAGTAGAAAACAGATCGGTCAATCTGGCGATCAGCACCACCAAGCTGACCGCCAGAACCATTATGAAGGG
>JAJPXR010000096.1 GCA_021205375.1 Clostridiales bacterium
TATGAATTTGGGGCCAGGTGCTTTACCTGACCCCAACATTTATTATAGAACCCATTTATTATAGAACCCAGAAAAAAAGCGGGGAAAGGATGTCCGAGAACATTCTTTCTCCGCTTTGTTGGTTTAAGGGAACTCGTTTACTTCTTGCGGTCCTTCAGCAGGGCAAAGACGCTTTGCAGCACGATGAAGAAGCACAGCAGTGCGGCAGTGGCGATGTTGGCCCAGGAGGACAACAGCTTGCCGTTGGTCTTGACCAGGCTGGAAATGGTGCCGTTGATGAGCACGCCGAAGAAGGAGCCGATGACGTTGCCCACGCCGCCGGTCAGCAGGGTGCCGCCGATGACGGAGGAGGCGATGGCGTCCATCTCCAAACCGGTGGCCTGGGAGACCGAACCGGCCATGGTGTTCAGGCAGTAGCAGATACCGCCGATGGAGCACAGGAAGGAGGACAGGACATAGGCTTCCATCTTGGTCTTTTTCACGTCCAGGCCCATCATGGCGGCGGACTGTTCGCTGCCGCCCACGGCGTAGAGGCTGCGGCCAAACTTGGTATAACGCAGCACCAGGAAGATGATGACCAGAACCGCTAGGGCGATGACCACGCCCACCCGGATGTAGGGGACCTGGAGGATGCCCTTCTTGTTGTAGTAGCCGCCGAAGGGGAGGGTGATCTTCGCGTTGGCCCAGGTGTAGAACAGGCTGTCCGAGGGGACAGAGACCTGGTCAGTGGAGATCACTGCCGTCATGCCTCGACAGAAGAACATGCCTGCCATGGAGACGATGAAGGGCTGGATCTCCAGATAGCCCACGCAGAAGCCCTGGAACATGCCGAACACCACGCCGATGACCAGCACCAGGATGCACAGCAGGATGGGATTCATCCCCCACTCAGACATGCCCACGGCCAGCAGCATACAGTCCATGGCGATGAGCGCGCCGACCGAGATGTCAATGCCGCCGGTGAGCATGACGCAGGTCATGCCGCAGGCCACGCACAGCAGGCCCGCATTGGTGATGAGGATGTTCAGGAAGTTTTGCAGGTGGGTGAAGCCCTTTCCGGCATAGATGACGCAGCCAACGGCGTACATCACGATAAACAGGGCGATGGTAATGAGCAGCAGCAGGGTGTTGCCGTTGATCTGCCTGCGCTCCTTCACCGCGTTTTCAGGCTTTTTCATACGCTGGCCGCCTCCTTTCCCTGGACCTGCTGGCGCTTAGCCCGCTGCTTGGCCAAAAATTCCTTGAAGGGGGGCGCCTGGATGACCACGATGATGATGACGATGATGCCCTTGAACACAGGGGCCTGGGCGCTGGAAACGCCCATGTTGTACATGGTGGTGGTGATAGCCTGGATGGTGTAGGCGCCGATGATGGAGCCTGCCAGGTTGAACTTGCCGCCGCCCAAGCTGTTGCCGCCCAGGGCCACGGCAAGGATCGCGTCCATCTCGTAGTTCAGGCCGATGTTGTTGGCGTCGGCGGAGGTGATACGGGAGGAGGCCACCAGGCCGGCGATGCCGGCACACAGACCGCAGATGATGTAGCACAGCAAAATCAGCCGCTGGGAGTTCAGTCCCGCGATGCGGGACGCCTTCCGGTTGATACCCACGGACTGCACATAGAGACCAAAAGCGGTCTTTTTCAGTACGATGGTCATGGCCGCCACGCACACCGCCGCGATGATAATGGGGGTGGGGATGGGGCCGATGTAGCCGCCGAAGATGTCGTAGCCGATGGAGAGGCCGCTGGTGGGAACGCGGATGTAGACGATCAGGTTGTTACAGAACAGCAACCCGATGGCCCTGGCCGCGGAATACAAAATCAGCGTGGCCACCATTGGCTGGACGTTCAGATAGGCCACCAGGGTGCCGTTAAACGCGCCGCACAGCGCGCCCATCAGCAGGCAGCCCAGCACGCCCACGATAAGGGGCATGGCGAAGGAGGTGGTGGAGGAGACGCCGTAGCCCGCCAGCAGCATACAGCAGAAGCAGGCGCACAGGCTCATGACGGAGCCGACGGAAATATCAGTACCGGCGGAAGCGGAGACCACCAGCGTCATACCGATAGCGAGGATGGCCACCTCACTGCCGCGGTTCAGCACGTCGATGATACGGCCGTAGAGCAGGCCGTTCTTGATGGAGATGGTGAAGAAGCTCCAGGGGGCCTTGCCCATGGCGACATCCGCGATGACGTTGATGCACATGACCAGAATCATACAGAAAATCGGCAGGAACAGCTTCATCTGGGTAATTTTTCTTATTCTGCTCATTCCGAATCACCTCCGCCAGCGATGGCAGCCATGACCTGCTCTTGGGTCAGCTCTCCGTCCAGCTCGCCGATCTTCGCGCCGTCCCGCAGCACCGCCAGGCGGTTGCAGGTGCGAAGCATTTCCTCAATTTCGGAGGAGATGAACATGATGCTCTTGCCCTCCTGGGCCAGTTGAATGACCAGCTTCTGAATTTCGGTCTTGGTGCCCACGTCGATGCCGCGGGTCGGCTCGTCCAGAATCAGGAAGTCCGGGTCGGTGGCCAGCCACCGGGCCAGGATGACCTTCTGCTGGTTGCCGCCAGAAAGCTGCTTGATGAGGGTCTCCTTGGATGCGGTCTTGATTTGCAGGGTCTCGATGTACTCGTCCGCCAGCTTCTCCTGCTCGGCGCGGGAGAGCAGATGGCCCATGCCCCGCTTGGCCTGGAGTGCCAGGATGATGTTCTCCCGGACGGACAGGTCAGCGATGATGCCCTCGGCCTTCCGGTCATCGGGCAACAGGCCCATGCCCAGATTCATGGCGTCGATGGGGGCGTTGATCTTGACCTCCTCGCCCTTGACCTTCAGGGTGCCGGTCTGGGCCTTGTCCGCGCCGTAGATGGCACGGGCCAGCTCGCTGCGGCCGGAACCCAGCAGCCCGGTCAGGCCGACCACCTCGCCCTTACGGATCTCCAAATCAAAGGGCTTGATGGTCCCCTTGTGGCTCAGGCCCTTGGCGTCGATCATCATTTCCGCGTTGGACAGGTCAGTCCCGCCTTCGGGCTTGATGTCGGCCAGGTCGTCGAAGTCCTTGCCCATCATAGCGGCCACCAGCTTGACACGGGGCAGCTCGGCGATGGGATACTCGCCCACCAACTGGCCGTTGCGCAGCACGGTGATGCGGTCGCAGACGGCGTAGACCTGCTCCAGGAAGTGGGTGACAAAGACGATGCTGACGCCCTCGTCCCGGAGGCGGCGCATCAGGCCGAACAGCTTCTCCACCTCGTTGTCGTCCAGAGAGGAGGTAGGCTCGTCCAGGATCAGCACCTTGCAGTCCATATCCACGGCGCGGGCGATGGCGATCATCTGTTGCAGCGCCAGGGAGTAGTTCTCCAGGTTCTGGGTCACGTCGATGTCAAAGTCCAGGTCGGCCATGATGCGCTTGGCCCCCTCCACCATGGCTTTGCGGTCGATGGTGTGGAACTTGGTCATCGGCTCCCGGCCAATGTAGAGGTTTTCCGCCACGCTCAGGTTGGGGCAGAGGTTGACCTCCTGGTACACGGTGGAGATGCCCTTTTTCTGGGCATCCAGGGTGGAACGGTTGCGGATTGGTCCGTCGATGCCGTCCAGTCGGATCTCACCGGCTTCAAAGTTGTTAATGCCGGTCAGACATTTGATGAGGGTAGACTTGCCCGCGCCGTTTTCCCCCATCAGCGCGTGGATTTCGCCCTTGTAGAGCGTCAGGTCCACGTCCTGCAATGCCTTGACGCCGGGGAAGGTCATACAGATCCCCCGCATGGTCAAGACGACGTTGTCTTTCATCTGCTTGTCTCCTTTCCTTCATAGGTTTCGTGTTCTGCTGTCACCGCAGGACGAACCGGCCCCCAAAGGGGCTGAACCGTCCTGGAGTGACAGCACAGGGGAGGAGAACCCAAAGAACCGTACTCAGGATTGCTCCTCCCCTTTTTGTCAGTTTAGCTGATTAAATTGGACCAGGGGAAAGCGGTAACGCTTCCCTTGTGCGGCAATTAATACTGAGCCTCGACGACCTCGTCGGTGACGACGGTGACGGTCTGCTCTTCGCCGTCCACGGTGAAGGAGGAGACGGTGTCGTCATAGGTGAACCAATGCTCTTCCATGTAGACCTCGGTCTCGGGGGTCTCGCCAGCCTCCAGCTGCTCGATAACTTCGGCGACGAAGGGAGCGGCCAGGGGGTTGCACTCGAAGTCGGCGTTGATGAGGCCCTGCTGGACATACTCCAGACCGGCGGTGCAGGCGTCGAAGGAGATGAGGATGACGTCGCCGTCCTCGCCATAGCTGACGCCGGCGTTGGTCATGGCGGTCATAGCGCCAAAGGCTTCGTTATCGTTCTGGCAGATGACCACGTTGAACTGGCCCTCATAGCTCTTGCAGTAGGACTCCATGACCTCCTGGCCACCGTCCTGGGTGAAGTCGCCGTCCTGAGAGTCCAGGATAGTCCAGCCATAGGTGTCAGCGATCTCCTGGAAGCCTTCGGTACGGCCGAGGGTGGCGGAGGCGCCGGTGGTGCCCTCGATGACCAGGATGCCGGAGATCTCAATGCCCTTGGCCTCGGCGTAGGCGTTCAGCCACTCGCCGGCGGCCTTGCCCTCGGTGGTGAAGTTGGAGCCGACCCAAGCGGCGTACTTGTCGGAGTCGTCGATGGTACGGTCAATGACGATGACGGGGATGCCCGCATCCTCGCACTCTGTCAGGACGGTGTCCCAGCCGGTGGAGACGATGGGGTCGATGATGATGTAGTCAACTTCCTGCTGGATGAAGCCACGGACGGCCTCCAACTGGGTGGCGGAGTCGTTGTCGCAGTCCACGAAGACCAGCTCATAGCCGTTCTCTTCGGTGAACACGTCCTGGCAGGACTGGGTGGAGGCGGTACGCCAGTCGGACTCATGGCCCACCTGGGCGAAGCCAACGGTGATCAGAGAGCCGTCAGAGGCGGTGCTGTCCTCCGCGATGGAAGCCTCGGCGTCCTCGACGGAGTCAGCGGTGGAGACATCGCCGGTGGTGTCCTCAGTGGTGGTGTCGCTGGAGCTGCTGCCGCCGCAGGCGACCAGAGACAGCGCCATGCACAGAGCCAGCACGAGAGCGAAAAATTTTGGTTCTATGTCAAGAGTTGGGGCAGAGAAAAATAACCCTCAAAAATAGTGA
>JAJPXR010000138.1 GCA_021205375.1 Clostridiales bacterium
CTGGCAGGGTTGCTTTTTGTCGAAAAAGTTCCGGGGCGACCCGCCAACGAAAAAACAGTTGACAAAAGTTCCCCGTTTCTATATAATAACATGATACCTGTTCAGAAGGGAGGGCGCTGTGTGCCAGGTCAAAAGGGAATCAAAGTGGTTGCCAGCAACCGCAAAGCCTACCACGACTACTATATTTTGGAAAAGTACGAGGCAGGCATTGAACTGGCCGGCACCGAGGTAAAATCCATCCGCGCAGGGCGGGTGAACCTGAAAGACGCCTTCTGCCAGGTGAAAAACGGCGAGCTGTACGTCTATGGGATGCACATCTCCCCCTATGAGCAGGGCAACATCTTCAACAAAGACCCCATGCGGGACCGCCGCCTGCTGATGCACCGGCAGGAGATCCGCAGGCTCTACGCCCACGTCAAGCAGGACGGCTACGCCCTCATCCCCCTGTCCCTGTACTTCAAGAACAGCCGGGTGAAGGTGGAAGTGGGCCTCGCCAAGGGCAAAAAGCTCTACGACAAGCGGGAGGCCATGGCGGAGCGGGCCGCCAAACGGGACATGGACCGGGAGATGAAATCCCGGAACTGTGGCCGCTACGAGGAATAATCTGCCCGGTCTGCGGGCAGAATCGACAACAGCGAAGGAGTGTTCAACATGGCACAGAATCCCATTGTGACCATCGAAATGGAAAACGGCGGCGTGATGAAGGCGGAGCTGTACCCCGAAATCGCCCCCAACACCGTCAACAACTTTATCTCTCTGGTGAAGAAGGGCTTTTATGACGGCGTCATCTTCCACCGGGTCATCCCCGGCTTTATGATCCAGGGCGGCGACCCCCAGGGCACCGGCATGGGCGGCCCCGGCTATGAGATCAAGGGCGAGTTCTCCGCCAACGGCTTCACCAACAATCTGAAGCACAGCCGCGGCGTGCTGTCCATGGCCCGGACCATGGCGCCGGATTCCGCCGGGAGCCAGTTCTTCGTCATGGTGGCCGACGCGCCCCACCTGGATGGCCAGTACGCCTCCTTCGGCAAGGTCATCGAGGGCATGGACGTGGCCGACCAGATCGTCTCCACCCGCCGGGACTGGAACGACAAGCCTCGCCAGAAGCAGATGATGAAAAAGGTCACGGTGGATACCTTCGGCGTGGACTACCCGGAGCCGGAGAAGGTCTGATAGCGGCAATCCCTTTGAATCAGCCGCATCTGTGATTTTAGCGGGAAACCCCTCCACCATGCTTCGCATGGTCCCCCTCCCCTTTCAGGGGCGGCAAGAGGGGGTGGTCGGTTACCAAAAGGTACTTTTCTGTGGAAAACTTATATCATGTCAGGCAAAGATGCTGTTCAATGGGCAAGCACTATCCTGACTAATAGCTAACGGCTAACAGCTAATAGCTCATTCACCGTCGGGGGCTTCCCTGCTTCCGTCGGCGTAGCGGTCTGTCTTTGCAGGCCGCATATATGGGGGCGTACCGGTTTCGACGGGGACGTTGAGGCCGGACTAGCGGGCAGCGGCGCCCAGCCGCTTATCAATGGGCATTTATAAATCAAAGAACAACGACGAATACGTTGCTGTCGCGGCCTAATTAGGCTCTGCGACCTCCGCCCAATGTGCGCGGACGCCGATCCCGGAAGGCCCACGGGCCGGGCTGGGTGATGCCTTTTAGTGGGAAACGTGAGGGCCGAAAGCTTTGCCGGCTCCATGAATTTATGAAGCTACCAAACTGCGCAGTGTGTCAGTTCACGGCGCGGCGAGGGAATGTAAACAACTGACTGCGCCCGGAGAAGGTCCTGAGGATGCGTTTTCGGACACGGGTTCAACTCCCGTCGCCTCCACCATGTTCCGAGGAATTGCCAGGTCGGTAGTTTCTCGGAACTTATTTGTTGCCATTATTTCTCTTTGGGGAAAAATTAGAAGCTGGATTTCGCTTTGTTTTTCGTCAAAATAATCGCTTGACTTTCGAAACCCCATCGTGCTAAAATGCCTAGGCAAGTAAATACAGCATGAACGACACAAGTTGCGCTTTGCGTGTAAATCTGATCACGGTACTATGTAATCCTCACCAGATTTGTGACTGCAAAGACTGCTTGTGTCTTTTTATGCGCAAAAAGGAGAAATTGATTATGCCAAGAAACCAATTTCAGCGAATGATCTTCGCACTCATCACCGTTATTATCACCGTACACGGCTATGTTTTCTACAGCCTGTACGTGATCAACGGAGCGACGCTCATGGAGGTGAACGACGCCGACAGTGTGCTCCACGCGATCAACGCCCAGGGCGGCGTGTATATGTTCGGTCATATGCTGCCGATTTGGGCGGTCATCCTGATCGAGTTCTGCTTTGCCTATGGCCTGGAGTGTCTCATGGGCAGCCCCTGCTCGTTCAAGCTGGCCTGTCTCAACTTTGACCCGCAGAAAACCCATCCCGTGATTTTTGAAAGCGCCATTATCTGCGCGACCGTGGGCCTGATGTGCCCTGCCATGAGTTTCCTTGCGGCGTGCTTTTATTATCCCTACTACACCGGGTTCCACCTGCTGACGCTGCTCGCAAACTGGTTGAAGCTCGTTTGCTATAATTTCCCGTTTGCCTTTTTCAGCCAGTTGTTCTTCATCCAGCCCCTTGTCCGCACGATCTTCAAATTTTTGTTCCGGAAGGACATTGCGGCGCGGGCCTGATTCGCACCATAAAACCACAAAAGAGGAAAGCGTTGGGTTCGACGCTTTCCTCTTTTTCTATGGTTCGGGAAAGACCCGCAGCGCGGCCTCCAGTGGCTCCGCCGTCCGGACGCACACCGCCAGGTGAACGTCCTCCGCCGGGAAGGGGAGCAGCGCCGCCCGGTAGCCCGGCCTGTCCAGTGTCACCGGGTCCAGGGTGAAGGCGGTGGCGTTCAGGGGCGTCCGCAGCCCGTCGCCGGTGCATTTGCAAAAAGCCTCTTTCAGGCACCACAGGTCGTAAAAGGCGCTCTGTCGTTCCGCTTCGGGCAGAGATTCCAGCAGCGTCTGCTCCGCAGGGGCGAACCGCCGAAGCAAATTCCGGCGCAGAGGTCGTTCCTCCTGAACGTCCACCCCCACCGGGGCGGCGCACAGGGCGCACACCGCCCACGGGCCGCTGTGGGACAGGTTAAAGCCGATGTCCGGCGCGTCCGCCAGCAGGGGTTTGTCCTGCCAGCCGTAGTCCAGCCGGGGCGGGAGGGATAAATTGGGATACTGCTCCCTGAGCAGTTGCTCCAACAGCCATCGGCCCGCTACGGACCGCTTCTGGTCCTCTGCGCGGCGGCAGGAGAGGCGGTCTGCCTCTCCGGGAGAGAGCAGGGCGCGGCTGTTCTCCAGAGTAAACCGTTCCCCGTCCGCCCGGACAGCGGCCAGCCAGAGTTTCACCACAGCCGCCCGTAGGTGCCGGTGATCTCCCGCAGCCGTCCGGCCACCTCGTCGTTCAGGGCCTCCATGCGCACCCGCCAGCTCCAGTTGTGGGGCCCCATGGTGCCGGGGGCGTTCATGCGGGCGTCGCCGCCCAGCCCCAGCACGTCCTGGAGGGAGGCCATGGCCAGCCGGGAGACGCTCCCCCAGGCGCAGGCCACCGCCGTCCAGCCGATGGCGTCGCCGTAGTGCATCCGGGTGTAGCGGTTGCAGAAATCCCGCTGGGCCTGGTCCGCGATGTCGGTGTACCACTGGACGAAGGTGGCGGTGTCGTGGGTGCTGGTGTACATGACGGATTCCGGCACACAGTTGTGAGGCAGGAAGTCAGAGCTGCCCCAGATGTCGCTGAACGCGTCGCACAGCACCCGCATCCCCGGCAGGCCGGAGCCGACGATGAAGTTGTGGGCGGCCTCGTCGATGTCCCCCAGGTCCTCCGCGATGAACTGGGCCTCCGGCACCTGCTTCTGGACCGCGTCCAGCAGGGCCTGACCCGGCCCCTGCCGCCAGCGGCCTTCCAGGGCGGAGTTCGCCCCGGCGGGGATCTCCCAATAGGAGTGGAACCCCCGGAAGTGGTCGATGCGGATGACGTCATAGAAGGTGTTGGTGTGGCGGATGCGGTCGCACCACCACTGGTAGCCGTCTGCTGCGTGGGCAGGCCAGTTGTACAGGGGATTGCCCCACAACTGCCCCACGTCAGAGAACAGGTCGGCGGGGACCCCCGCCACAAAGTCCGCCTTGCCGGTGGCAGGGTCCACCTGGAACAGCTCCGGGTGGACCCACACGTCCACCGAGTCCGGGGAGACGTAGAAGGGAATGTCCCCGATGATGGAGACCCCCCGCTGGTTGGCGTAGGCTTTCAGGCGGTTCCACTGCTGGAAAAACAGGTACTGGTTGAACACATAGCTGCCGATCTCCTTCTCCAGCAGCGTCCGGTACTTCGCCAACGTGTCCGGGTCCCGCTGGACCAGCTTTTTGTCCGGCCAGGCGGAGAGCTTGGCGTCAAAGTGGTCGTGAGCGGCCCGGAACAGGGCGTAGTCCGGCAGCCAGTCGGCCTGCTCCTGGGCGAAGGCCCACGCCTCGTCCAGCAGGGACTGGGGGGCGTTTTCATAGGCTTTTTTCAGCAGGGCATAGTGGTGTCGCGTGACCCAGCCGTAGTCCACCCGGTCCGGCGCGTAGTAGCGGCAGCTCTCCAAATCTTCCGCCGTCAGCAGGCCCCGGTCCCGCAGGTCCTCCAGGTCGATGAACAGGGGGTTGCCCGCCGCCGTGGAGGGGGACATGTAGGGAGAGGCCCCTTCGCCGGGGGGGACCAGGGGCAGCAGTTGCCAGTAGTGCTGACCGGCCTTCTGCAAAAAGTCCACAAAGTGGCGGGCCTCCCGCCCCATGGAGCCGATGCCGTAGTCGCCGGGGAGGGAGGAGATGTGGAGCAGGATACCGCTGGAGCGTGGAAACATAGTCGATCCGTCCTTTATCGTGAAATCTGGCCGCAGCGCGGCGAAACTCGTTTGCTGTTACCATTATACGGTTCGCCGGGGCAAAGGTCAAGCGACAGTTCGCCGCCGCAACGCCACGCAGCCCCTTGACAAAACCCTGCCGCTGGGGTATACTAAAAATCAGAAAAAAGGGCGCTGCCCGGCAACGGTCAGCCCCCTATGGTGTTACGAAGTAACCGTCCGCTTGGGAAGGCTGGGGCGGTTACTTCTTTTTGTTATTGTAGTAAATTAT
>JAJPXR010000214.1 GCA_021205375.1 Clostridiales bacterium
TGTGAGCCAATTTCCAACCAAAGCAACCAAAGTAAAAACCTCCACTCGTCATTGCAAGGTGGTATTACCCCCAAACCTATGGTTTTACCCCCTGCCCTTCCCCTGTGCAAAGTGAAAATGGGGTGCGCAAGGCGGTTGCAAAGGTTGCAAAATACAAGATTCAACTGGCAGTTGACTTTCCGGCCGATTTTTGCAACTTTTTTTGCAACCAGCTTGCAACCCGAATCTTAAAAATCGGAAAAAAACCAATAAAAACAATGGATTATCATTTGACCATTTGGTTGCTTTCAGTATCCACGGGGCTTGCCAAAGATTTAACCCCCCTAAAACCTAGTTTCACCCCCCTAAAACCTTCATTTGTCCTTAGTTTGGATTACAACCCTACTTTGGCTTATCTGTCACCTGCAAACGGCGTTCCTTTGTGATTTTGGGTATTGGTTTGGGGTAAAATACCAATAAACGGAAAACCCCTCAGACCGGCAAAATCTGAAGGGCTGAATATAATTTTTCAACACGGATTTATGAAAACTAAACACGGACTTTTCAGTTTTCAAAATGGTTTACCTCTAAAGGAGGCACCATGTACATAGAATTTTACCCCAAAATCCGCCTTAAGTGGCTTTATTTAATAGGGTCACAGGCGATTTTAGGCAAATTCAAAGGCAACTCCAAAGCCAGTCAGTCTCCAATTCTTCCGGGCTTATACCATGGGGAAAGGGGGAGTGTCTCCTTTGGAGTTTTTTTGTAACTGTACTTAAATGATAAGGATTATCATTCAAATGACTAGTACATATTTTGACAGCCCTGAGCTTTTCGGCGACCCTGAAAGTGCCCTAAGCGCAGTCGGCTCAAAGGATTTAGGCGCAACCGCCCCCGTAGGGGTTTTTAGGCGGTTCAAAACTGACGATCATCCCAATAAAAAGAATGGGTGGATTACTGGATTGGTTAACACTAATGGCGGTTTTGTCTGTGGAAATTGGTTTAACGGAAAATTAGCCATTTACATCCCAGGCTATAAGCAACACCTATCTAAGGAACAACTCAAGCAGATCAGGGAACAGGCAAGGCAATCTTACCTAAGCGCACAAAGGGTAATTATGAAGGAACGCAGATTTGCCCTAGACACTTTGGCAAGGCTGATTAACAATGTTTGTTATAACACCCTATCAATTCCACACCCGTACTTATACAGGAAAATGGTTACGCCATTTAAGGGAACTGTGTTTGAGTTTGAGTTTGGAGTTATTGCCGGAAGTTCCGAATTTGCCATAATCGGCAACCTTTTAGATCCGTTAAAGGCGAAGGCGGGTTATTTCACCTTAAGGAACGAACCCTTCCCCGAGGGATTCAACAGGGTTTTACTAGTGCCTGTTTATGACATTGACGGATACCTTCAAACGGCTGAATTTATCACCTATGACGGGGAAAAACGGTTTATGCCGTGTTGCACCACCAAAGGCGGATTTTGGTCACCCTACGACAATCCAAAGCCCAAGGCAATCGGAATTTGTGAAGGGATGGCAACCGCCTTATCCGTGGCGGAAGATCAAATTGAAGACAAAAACAATTGGTTAATAATTGCGGCGATGACTTGTGGAAACCTCGAACCCGTAGCCATAAGCCTAAACAGAAAGTACCCAGGAATCCCCATTACTTTCTTTGCTGATAGTGATAAGCCACAGGAAGGCAAGGATAAGGGAATAGGTGAGATTAAGGCTAGGGAGGCTACTAAGCGAATATACGGAATCGAGGCGGGTATTCAATTGCCGGAATTTTCCGAGGCCGATACACGCCTTTTTAGGGATATTTTCAACAAAGACCCTACGGATTTTAACGATCTGCGCATTCTGAATGCGATTAAAGCGGAATTTGCCTTCAGGATGGCACAAGAAAATCTAAACACGGAGGGATACCATGCCTAATATTAAAGAAAACGAATCACTAAACGAAAATGAACCCGCCCCGGAAAAAAGGGAAGGTTTGGATAATAGTACATCTAACCAAACCTTTGCACAAAAATTAGCCGCAGATTACATTAGGGAAAATCCTAACTCTGAATTGTTGCAAGAGCTGGCCACCCCAAAGGTTGAAAAGGAGCATCCAAAGGTTGCCACACAGAAAAACACCCATAAGCCGATAACGTTTAACTGTGTTAATTCTGAAGATTATTTTGAGGTTTATGACAAGGATGCCCGTAACGAAGAAGGCAAAACCCCGGGTATTGGAGTTTGGGTTATCCGTCACCTGGGGAAAAACGACAAGGGCGAGGATCAATGGTTGCCCCCTATGTTTGTCTGTGGTTTGCTAACTGTGGAAGGATGCGGAACTGTCATTAAAAATAAATCCACGATAGCCGAATCACAAAATGAGTTTGGTTTTCGGCTTAAATGGCGGGACAAGCGGGGAGACATCCAAACTAAATTTATCAATGATGGCGATCTCCAAAAGGATGTTAAGGATTTACGGGTTGAACTGGCCAGCCGTGGTTTGAAAATAGCCTTAAAGGATTCGAGGCAGAAAGATTATTTTGCGCATTTTCTGTTTACGGCAAAGGATAAGGCCAAAGATAAGTATCTAGTTGCCATTAAGCGGGGATGGTATGAATCAGCCCCAGGCGTTTGGACTTTCCAAACGGCTAATCATTCATACAAAACAAAAGATAATCCCATGCAAATTATTTGCGACCCCGGGAAAGAGGATGTTTCATGGGATACCGTTAAAGGCACTTTGCAAGAATGGCGAGAGCATATTTCCATTCCAGCCCTATGGCATCCAGGATGGGTTTTCGCTATCTGTGTACCCTTCGCAGCCCCCCTATTGCACATCCTTAATCCTAAGAGCGAATCTAAGCTATTCCAGCTCGGCGGTCATTCATCCAATTCAAAGACTACAGGCGGGCAAATTGCGCAATCCGTTATTGGCGCGCCTGACGGCATCCAAGGTTTTGCAGGCACCTATGTAGGGCGTGAAAGAGCCTGTATTTCACGGAATGACGGCTTTATCGTTTTGGATGAACTTCAGAAGGGGAGAGGTTCAATCCAAAATGTGGGTGAACAGCTTTACTTAATTGCAAACGGAAAAGGGCTAGTCAGAAGTGATAAATCCTTATCCCTAAAAACGCCCGAGACATGGATTAACCTAGTTTTGGTTACTGGGGAGAAAACCATCGAGGAACTTTATTTAGATTCGGAAGTTAAGGAAAAACCAAAGGCGGGTATGTTGCAAAGGCTGTATTACATCCCCGTGGACTTTGTGAAAGACAAAACACCGCCCGAGGGGTTCAATTCCAGCCGTGAATTTGTCGATTACATGAAAGTTCAATGTGGTAACTATTACGGCGCACCGTGGAAATTCTACCTTCAATTCCTGGTAGACATTAGAACGTACATAGGCACACAGGCACTGGCCGAAACAATCCAAACATACGTTAATGAGTTTGTGGATTACGTGCTAGAACTCAAAAAGGATTTGAAACTGTCTGAGAATAACCAAGTTCAAAGGGCGATTTCGTATTTCGGCATTGTCTATGCGGCGGGTGAAATCATTAGCGGTAATTATCTGTATACCAATAATGAAGGCAAGAAAAAATGCATCCCTCCATTCACAGGATGGAGGCGCACCAGGCATCAAAACTTTGGTAATGGCAAACTAGCCAAAGAGGATTTAGGGGATTCAGCCAAAGCCGTTTTGCAGTGTTGCCTTGCCTATCTGGATAGAGAATCGGCCGACAGCGACGAGCTCGAATACAGGCGGGAAATTCGGCGGATAACATCCATATTCACGGAACAATTAAACCATTTTGCCGATTTGGATGATAAGAATGAAACTAAGTCGCCCCGTGATTGTTACGGGGGATACAGGCGACAGGGTTATGATCAGGATTCGGCCAGGGATTTTTACCTTTTGCCTATGACATGGAAAGAGGTAATCTGTAAAGGCAACCCCGATAGAATTGAACCTCTATTGCTATCCAAAGGATGGGAAATCGACAAAAAGGCGACCCGTAGGTTTCACCATGTGCCCTTTGATGAAAAGGCAAGGAAATACGTTAAAGTCGTATTGCCGGGTGAAAACATTGAAGGCGAGGTGATAGACATCGAACCCCGTAGCGATGAATACGATTTTACGGGTAGGGGAAGGAAGGGCTTTAACCCAGACTTAAGGCGCACAATTTCATAAACCGTAATCCATTCTAGAAAGAGTACAGGGCTGATTTATTCCAGCCCTGTATTTGTTTTTGGTTTAGATCGGTATGGGAAAAACACAAAAGAAAAATTTGTTTGTGAAAATCCAAACATACAGGCTTGAGATTTGACAGATTTGACCACCCTATAAAAAAGGGATTTTGCCGATTTTGACACCCTTAAAAAAAGACATCCTTCATCCACCCTCCCAGTTTGTTATCCCTTGAGTTCGCTAATCAACGGATAGACGGTAACGGCCTCGCACTCTTTCCAGAACTTAGGCTCGTTCTCTTTGACTTTTTCGCTATCGATGCCGTGGCTCGTTACATGGTTAAGGGTAAAAATTGCCTTGCCGTTGACTTCCACAGCTACCTTAGTGCCCTGTCTAGCGAACTGGCTAATAAAGTGCTGGCGGATCGACTCGTTGCCCTCTTTCTTAGTCTGTATCGACTTTCTAAGGGAAAAGTACCTTTGCAGTTTTTCAAGGGATTCTTTACTGATTTCCTTTTTAACTAGTTTTTCGGTGTTCACGGCGTAACCCTGTTTGTTTGTGATAGCGGTCACTTTCTTTCCTTTCTTTGTGGATTTTGTAGATTTTGCGCACCCATAAAAAAGGGAATCTGGCCAGGGCAACCAAACTTTGAAAAATCCCTATCACAGAAAACAGGCCAATTCTTAAACCATAGGCACCCAATTAGCCGAAAAATGGACTAGGTACAAACCCACAGGAATTTAGGCGGTTTTTAAGCCAAAATTTGAATAATTATTCAAGGCTTAAGAATTTTTACTGGTGAACATAATAAAAGTTATGTTGAGTGGGACAAAAGCAACATTATTTTGAAGAGCATTCCGACAGGCGAAAATATACCATATTCATGGGAAGGGGGTTATGTTTAATCCAAAAGCAACAAATTAATCCAATT
>JAJPXR010000106.1 GCA_021205375.1 Clostridiales bacterium
TTTATGAATTTGGGGCCAGGTGCTTTACCTGACCCCAACATTTATTATAGAACCAGACAAAAGCAAGGTCAGGCTGCCTTTTCAGGCGCCTGACCTTGTTCTTCGTGGGGCCTGCCGAAGCAGGCCTCTTTTTCAGTTGTTTGTTACCGGTGGTTTACGCCAGCCAGCGCTTTCTGAGCAACAGCAGCGCTGCGCCGCCGCAGAGGGTCAGACCTGCCAGGGTGTACATCCAGGTGCCGGAGCCGCCGGTGGAGGGCAGCTCGTAGCCCTTGCTGTTGTAGACGTACAGGACTGGATTGCCATCTTCGTCCTCATCGTCCTCATCTGCCGAATAATCTACATTTTCCAGAATAATGGTCAGCCCGTATTCGTCCAGTTCAAACTGAATCGGTTCACTCAACAGGTTATAACCATCCGGGGCGGTAACTTCCTCCAGGTAGTAGGTTCCCAGAGAGAGGTTGGACACGGTAACGCCGCTTGCGTTGGCCACCGAGGTGATTTTCGTGGCACTACTGACATTTGCCACCCATTCCACCGTCCCAGTGTTTTCATCATAGGAGTAGTAATAGATTGTCTCAACGTCAATGTAATACAGATAGAACTCCGCACCAGCAAGATAGTGGGTGTCAGTGCCTTCTTCCAGCTTGACGATGGTCAGGTCGGTGGTGGTTTCCTCGGCGGTATAGGTGTTGGTGAAGGGGAAGATTGCCTCGCCGTCGGAACTCTCGGTAACGGTGTAAATCTGCTTCGCCGTATACAATGTGTTGCCGTCGTCTGTCCCATCTGCGGTCAACGTATAGTACGTCGCAGACACAACGGTGTTTGTGGTCGTCACGGTCCCAGTCGTACTCGTAGTGGTCGTTATCGTAACCGCCACACCGTATATCGTTCCATCGTACTCGATGCCATTGACTGTTGTTCCACCGTTTTCCTCATAAATCACATAGTAATAGGTCTGCCCGGCGTCACTGGTCGAATAGGCGATTCTTGAAAAGTCGATGGAATCTGTCGTTGTGCCGTCCGCATCTTCATCTGTGGTCGCGCTGTTTGTCTCTGTCTCGATCCAATCACCCAACACCCAGTAACTGGTGTCGTCTACCGTTGTCTGCGTTGCGCTGTACAAGTAGAACGTGAACATACCAGCGTCCATGGCTCCGCCTGTGTAGGTCTTTAGCACCTTCAGATTGAAGTTTGCGCCGTTGGCGATCAGGGTCTCCACGCTCAGAGCGAAGTCCATGCCCCATTGGGTGCTGCCCGTCACGGTTCCTTGTCCTGTTACACTGGAACTGTCGCACAGGATGGAGGCCACCAGATAAATGCTCATTCCGCTGATGTCTATAGGGTCGGTAATACTGTTATTGCTGGTATAGGACGTTCCATATAGATAGTTATATAGTTTGTACGCATTGCTTCCGTCAGCCGGATAATAGGAGCCTTCCGGATAAACGGAGCTGGAGTCAAAGGTCGCCGTATATACCGTACTGTCGCCCTCTATGGTATAGGAGATCACCACGGTATAGGACGTCAGGAACGCGATAGAATGGTCGCCTTCATATATCGATTGCCAGTTGTTACCGTCATCATTCCACTTCACGCCGGAGCTGGTATACTCCACATTTCCGGCCCCATCGTAGATGACCACACTTATTATTGTGCCAATTTCCGTTTCGCTCTCGCCATCGCTGGAAACGACCGAATTCTTGATGTCAATGTGTTCATAAGATGTTGTACTCGCCAGGTTGATCGTACCTGTTTCAGTATTTGTGGGGGCTGTAAACGAGCCATTGTATTCGTAGGCAGTTGTGCTTGACTGCCCCGGCCCTTGACCGCTGCTCGACGAGGTCACTTTATATGCAGCTTTCACCGTATAGGTTTGCCCGGCCACCAGATTTACGGTTACTTGTCCATTGTAGTTAGTCGTTCCGGTGGCGACCAGGTTTCCGTCCGAATCATAGAAGCCAACCTTCACACCCGCTCCAACGCTCGTGTTACTGGTGCCATATGTGACAGAGATGGTATATGAGGCCAAATTGTAGGTCAGCGTGTAGGTGGAAGTCACCGTCTGTGTGTTGCCGTAGACGTCCGTATAGGTGCCGGTCACCGTTACCGTAACAGTGTCGCCCGTCTCTGCGGTATCGCTCCAGGTCACCGTTGCCGTGCCGTCACCGTTTGTTGTGATAGTGGCAAGAGACTCATCGCTCACACTCCACTTCAGGCTTGAATAACTGTACGTACCCTCTGTCGTTGCGGTCAAAGTATAGCCGCCTGTAGCCTCCGTCGCGGTTATTGTAATGGTGGGCGTCACTACATAGTACAGGCTGACTGACACGCTCGGCGAACTGGTCGCATCTAACACCAGGGTCTGTTCCTTCCCATCTGCATCAATGTAGGTTACGGTGTAAGTGGTATTACTTCCTGACGTGCCAGTGGTAAGCGTGATCGCCGTTGCCGTGTGTGTATTTCCGCTGTAAGTGATCGTAGCATATTCCAGCGTGTACCCGGAGATCGACAGGGAAGCATTGCTGTCTGTCAGATAAATGGTGTCACCGGTCGACCCGCTCACTGTTGTATAACTTACATTTACATTGCTGCTCAAGGTGCTGTACGTTGTGGTTCCGGTCGTGGTGCCTGCCGACAGCAGATAATTTGTCGCCGTCACGGACCACACATTAGTCTCAGTTATCCCTGATGTTGTAACCCATTTAATCGTAAACGTCGAGAAACTCTCCACCTCGAACTCCACTGTCGCGGTCTCCGCGTCCACGGTGCCTGCGGTGTCCGCGCTGGCGTCCGCCACCAGCGTGGCCTCCACGCCGTCGTCCGTCTCGGTCAGGTGCTGGACCTCGATGCTCTCGGCGTTCGCGTCCTCCGGCAGGAGGGCGGAGGCGTCAATACTGACGGTGACGGCTTCGGTGGGCTCCACCTCCACACCGTTCACGGTGAAAGAGATATCCATGGCGGCCATGCCGGTGTCCTCGTCCGCCGCGTCATAGGCCACGGTCTCCCCGGCGGCGGCATACTCCTCGCTGCTCTCGTCGAAGAGCGTCACAGAAAGCTCCGCGCCCTCCGGCAGCGCGCCCTCCGGGGCGGTCACGGTGACGGTCACGTCGCCGTCGGCGGCGGTGTAGGTCTCCGTCTCATCCTTGGCCGCGCTCTCCGTCTGCTCCGGCAGCGCGCCGTAGCCGAGGATGGTGCTGTCAGTGAGCTTATAGTCGTTTTTCTCCACCTTGTCGTTGCTGTCGCCCTCGACAGCGGTGAGGTTCGTTTCGGTCACAGCCGTCACAACGCCCACATGGTCGGCTTTGCCGTCCTTGTTGGTGTCGAAGAACACCAGGTCGCCAGCGGCGGGGGTGTAGTCGCTGCCCTCATAGAGGTCCAGCTTGTTCAGCGCCGCGGTCCAGGCATACGCGCCGGAGGCTTCGGGGAAAACGTCCTCGTCCACGCCCGCGTAATACAGGCAGAAGGAGGCAAGCCTTGTTGCTCTCAATGGAGCCAGCTTCCTCGTTCAGGGTAGCAGTGTAGGACACAACAACTTCGGTGCCGGAGCCGACGGTCACGCCATTAAGCTCCAAGCTCAGCACGTCGGTGATAGTGACGGTGATGGTCTGGCCATTCACCACGAGCGTGTACTGGTCAGAAGTCAACGTAACGCCACCAACGGTCACGGTCAGAGAATCCACGTCATAAGTCAGGCCAGTGGACAGAGTATCGGTGAAGACCAGCTTGTAAGTATCATAAGCGCTGATGCTGTCGGGCAGGGTGGCGGTCAGAGTGAAGGGAACAGCGTCGCCGATGGCGTAATCCTCGGTAGCATCGTTGGTGTCGGCCAAGTCGCCGTCATTAGAAGTGCCAACAGTCTTGTCGAAGTCGGGGGTAGAAGTGGCCTTGGGGTTGACGGTTACGTCATCCACGACCTCCAGGATGTAATCACTGTAAGCGTAGTCGCCATTGGGAACCACGGTGTTCACGACCAGATAGTAGCCAGCCTCGCTGACGGTGATGGTGTAGGGGCTGGCCGTTCCGGATGAAGTGCCGCCGGTCACATAAGGAGCGATGACCTCAGCAAACGCCGCAGCCGCTTCAGTGGTGGTGATTGCCGCAGCGATAGTAGCGGCATCGGTGGTGCCATATTGGGCGGTCAGAGTCGTCTCGAATCTCTCAGCATCGGTGTTCACATCGCTGCCCCAGGTGACGTCGGACAGAGTGGTCTCGTCCTCAGACAGAGTGCCGGCGAAAATCTGATAGGCAACGTAGGTGTAGCCATCGGTGGAGTTGTTGATGGTGATGGTGTAATCTCCATCAGCGGCGAACGCGGTGCAGGTCATGCCAATGGCAAAGACCAGGGCGAGCAGCATACTGCCCAGTTTTTTCAACTTACTCATGTTTTGTTCTCCTTTACATAGTAGTTTTGAAGAGATGGGTGGATAGGAACAGGTTGGGTTGCGTCAAAAAGGGGTTGGCCCTTTTGGACTGTGAACTATATGCAAAGCGCATAGGCAGCAGTGATGCGCCGCCAGAACGCGCATTGTCTTTGAGGGGTGAAACCCCTCCACCATGCTTCGCATGGTCCCCCTCCCCTTTCAGGGGAGGCGAGGGGGGTCGTGATTAACGAACCGTTTCCGTGTCTGCTCAACAAAGAGGATGTTTCCCACAGAGGACACCGCCGCGCAACTGACCGCACCTCTTGCCTCCCCTGAAAGGGGAGGTGGCACGGCGTTAGCCGTGACGGAGGGGTTAATTAATCAGCGACAAATGGTTCAGCGGCCAGATGCGCAGCACTACTTTGCCCACGATCTGGTCCACCTCGATATAACCGATGGCGGTGCTTCGGGAGTCGATGGAGGTGGCCCGGTTGTCTCCCATAACGAAGTAACGGTTTTCGGGGACCTGGACCGGGTACTCGCGGTCTGTTTCACCGAGAGATTTCTCGGTCACATAAGGTTCGTCCAACAGCTCGCCGTTGACGGAGACGTTGCCCTCCTCGTCGATGTCCACCACGTCGCCCGGCCCGGCGATGACCCGCTTGAGCAGCAGCTTGTTCTGGTAGTAGAAGCCCACCAGGTCGCCGGTCTCGAAGTCGTCGGTTTTCACCAGGGCAATGATGTCGCCGTCCTCCAAAGTGGGTTCCATGCTGCTGCCGGAAACTTGCAGCACCGGCAGGAACATGGTGGCGATGAGCACAGCCACCGCCGCCACCACCACCAGGGCGTAAATGGTGGTCCGCAATGTCTGGCGATACCGCTTTTGATGCTGTAACCGTTCCCGCTCGGCAGCCACCGCTTCCTCGGTGGGAATGTTGGCCATCCTGGGAATTTCTTGCTTCATACGCGGTTCCTTTCCTTCTGCTGCTTACTTGGTCGGCTGCTCCTGCGCCGGTAAGTATTCCTGATAATACCAGTCGATGAAGTCCTCGTGCATTTCCTCTGCAATGGTGCGCGCCCGAATGGCCTCGTCTTTGTCTTTATACAGACCCAGACGGTAACGTCTCTTTTGGAAGGTGATGTAAGCGGCCCATTTTTGCTCTCTGGTAAAGAAGCACACGCCGGTTTTCCCGCTGGTGTTGCTGGCCAGGAGCTTGTCCCGGCCTGCCTCCAACCGAACGATGGAGGTCCCCTCCACCAGCTTGAGGCTGTCCAGCCGCCGCTCCTTTTGCAGACAGCCACAGCTCTGGGAGTTGCCATTTTTCAGCTCGCTCTGGCCCACAATACCGGTGTTTCCGCAGGAGCAGCGGCATTTCCAATAGTTCATGGTGCCGGGACGCCCCAGGTCTTTGGCGGTTCCGGCGTACCCCACCACCGTCCAGCGGCCAAAGGTCTTGCCGATGTAATCTTTTGGCTTTGCGCTGGAAAGGCACCCGCAGGAGCGGACCTTGCCTGCCGTCAGCCGCCGGGCGGACACGTCGCACTCTTTGCCGCAGTCACAGACCGCGTGCCAGACCACGCTGCCCTTGTCCATCCGCTTGTCAGTGGGGTAGAGAATTTTCAGCTTGCCGAACCGTCGGCCGGTCAGGTCGTTGGCACCACATCTAATATGGGTGGTGCAGCCGCAGTCGCGGTACCTGCCGTCTTTCAGCTCCTTGGTGCTGACGTCGATCTCTCCGCCGCAGTCGCAGCGGCAGCGCCAGACGGTGTAGCGGGCCTTCCGCAGGCCGGTGTCCGCCTCTACCGTCAGCATACCGAAACGCCTGCCAGGGGTTATCTTGTCAATCTTGCCAGTTCCTGCCATCTTCACTCACCTCGCCTGGCCCTGCGGCCAGAGAAGAAAAGATTAAAAAAATCTTTAAGTCTTTTCCTAAGCGAGCAAAAGATGAAAAAGCGCTGAAATATCAGTCAAATTTCTTCTGTGGATGACCACTGATCTGACCACTGGCGTGGAAACATGGCAGTTTATTGATCTGCGCGATTTTGGAATCCATCGAGGGGTGGACATAGCGCTGCATAGTGATTTTCACATTTGAGTGGCCCATGATCTCGCTGAGCGATTTGATATCTACGCCGTTTTCCACGCACCGTGTCGCAAAGGTGTGTCGAATCGCGTGGAAGGTGTGGTCAGCAATCCCTGCCCGGCGCAGCAGCCGCTTGTAGTGGCACAGGCAGACCCGCGGCTCCATACATTTCCTGGTCCCAGACACAACATAGCAATCCCCGTCCCGGCGTCGCTGCATAAAATATTGGAAAACCGGTGTGGGCAGCGGGATCGTGCGATGAGAGCAATCTGTTTTGGGCGAACCGATGACCACCCTCGTCTTAGCGCCGGTTTGTTCATCCACATTGGTGAGGCGGTAGACAGTCCTGCTGATGGTGACGGTCCCGTTTTCACAGTTGAAGTCCCGCCATTGCAGGCCGCACACCTCGCCAATGCGGAGGCCGCCATAGAGGGAGAGCAGCACGCCGAGGCTGAATGGTGTGTCCTCCTTCAAAGCTGCCTGTTCCAACCGCTTCTGCTCTTGCAGCGTGAAAACGCTGATATCGCGTTGGCGGCTGGTCACAGTCGGGCACTCCGGCACAGAACTGATCGCGCTCTGTCCTTTTGCGAAGCGTAAAACCTGCATCAAAATCGCCTTCATATCAGAGAGCGTTTTGTTTGAGAGCGGTCCGCCTCTCAGCCGACCGCTGGATTTCTGCTTCTTCAAAAAAGCTGACAACAGGCCGGACGTGATCTCGCTTGCAGGCCGTTCCCCCAGAGCGGGAAGAATGTGCTTTTCGAGCATAATGGTGTAGCAAACAAAGGTGGATTCTTTGACCACTGTTTTTTTAGTGGCCAGCCATCTGACTGCAAGCTCCCGAAACAGCAGTTTTCTTGCGGCGTTATCAGGGCTTAGCGGAAGCGCTTCGTTTGGCGATAAAGTCGAACGTTCCTCCAGAAAAGCCTTCTTTTTTCGCTTTACCTCCTGGTAAGATCTCCCGTAGAAATATTTATAGTTGGTCCTTCCGCGGAGGGGTCTGCCTTGAACCACCCGCGCCTCCCAGCGCCCATCTTTTCTCTTGCGGATGTTTTCTCCTCGCCTGCCCATTGTTTTGGCCTCACTTTCTAAAATTAGATGGATAATAGAACCACTGACCACGATTTTGACCATTTCTCTTTTGGCGTCTGCCTTTCTATGCCAGATTCTTCCTGATATCGACATTGATTTCTGTAAAAATTACCTAAATGACGGTTGACTTACCAGGAAAATAGGGGTACAATATCGGTAGTGTGAAACTGTGGTACGTGTACCCACTGGTGGAACTGCGTATAATTTAACATTCTTATAGGAAAAGACTTAAAGTGCAAACGAGCATAAAGCAAAGCTGTCTGTGGGTGATTATGATGTTTATCAGAGTCCGCAGGCTTTTTTATGTGCGTCTGCCGCAGTTACGCTGATTTCGCAATCGATATGAGCCGTATTGCCTGTATCACTTTGCCTTCCTGATAGGCAATAAAAGAATCATGCCCGCAAACAGGAGGTTTCATGTAGGATCTCCTGCGGGCGCCTTTGGGAATGGACGAAGAAAAAAGCGCGATAACTTACGCACTTCAAGTAAAAAGGAATGTCAACATTCTCCATTCGACGGGCGAAGGCGTGGGATGCTGCGTCTACAAATGTGAAATACGTGGGATGCTCTTTGGAAAATTCTGAAATTCAGCAAAAAAACATAGAATATATATCAGTCAAATATTGAATATCTATGTCGAATTAATGACGAATTTGCTAACAATGTAAGCCGACGCTAACCGTAAGATTATTCCAGCACGACAGGCGAAAAAGGGCATAACAAAATGGCCTGCGACAAGAGGAAAAATCGCGGCCGGGACACCACGGCACAATGGCAGTGTGTACACTTAAGCGGGGCTGAATGAACACGGTCAGGCCCGGAGCCAAAGGGGACTGTGTGCCGCTTTGGAACGGTGTTCCTTCCAGACAGCCCTTCTGCCTCCTTGCCGCGCCAACACCTTTGCAATGTTCCCTGATTTTGGCACAAAAAAGCAGCCTTGAACCAGGTGCGTTCAAGACTGCTATGTTCGGTGATTTAATTTTTACTCAAAAAAGTTTCAAAAACTCCTTCGCAGGCAGAAGGAAGCTGCCAAATATCAGATTTTTTTGCGGGTCGATGGCTGCGTTCTTTACAGTACGGCAACGGTTCACCGTAGTCGCCCAAAAGTTATAATAGGGATACAGGCCAGCCCAATGACCGGCGTGGGGGATAAATGTACAGAAAAGGCCATCGGAATAAAACGGTGGAATACAAACCTTTGATGGGCGTGTTATCCGCCTGATGCTCAGTCTTTCGGCGCTGATAGGGTATTTTAAAGTGTGCCCGAGACAACCGTCTTTTGAAATGGAAAAGGAGCTTGTCAGATGGCAGCGCAAAAAACAAGCAAAAGGCAGCCATCCCGGGCACACAATAAAATCATTTTTCCTTTTGAAACAGGCTATCGCTGTTTGTTTCAAATATCCAGCACGGCGTGATAGCCCCATACACAGCGTTGGTGATGTCGGTGCCGCCCATGGGCGCGGAGAACATCCGGTTGCAGAAGGTGGTGCGGCCCAGGGTGATGGGAACGCAGAGGCGGTACTGATAATCCATAGGGATGCCTCCAATTTGGTTTTGAAATATAACTGATACAGCCCTTAATACGGCATGATTTTTCGGCCCAGAGTGCTGTGCGCCAGCATTGCGCACCCAGAGTAGAGCATCCAAAGTGCAAACGCGGTGATGCAAATGGCGGCGGGGAGCCTGAGCTGAATCAGTCCAAGATCGCTGACGCCCATGCAACAAAAACCGACACAAATCACAGACATGAAAAAGGCCATGGGCCTGTTTTTTATTTTTCCGAAAATAACGGCAATGCACAGCAGCATAAAGGCCGCGCCGAGGCAGGCCGCCTAAACTAGAATGACGATGCCAACAGGGTTCGCGCCCATACTCTGGCAGGCGAGCGCCGCGATGGGGATAAAGACCTGCATGACGGTGCGGTTTTTCATGAACTGGGTCAGCAGGAAGGGGACCAGGAAGAATACAAGGCCCACCAGGTAACGGTTGCCCAGTCCGCCGACCACATTCGCCAGCGCGTCGCCGATGACGGTGCCTGCTCCGGTGGCCTGGAGCGCGTTGCCCATGGTCAGACTGCCGACCGGCAGCAGGTACATCCAGAGGTACACCTGGGGCAGAAACTCCTCCATCTCCTCCACATACCAGTTGGACAGGCCAATCGAGTGGACTTTTCCATCTGCGTCTGCCTGTTCCAGCGCCAGATACGCTTCCACATCACTCAGGCTGTAGGTGCCAAGTCTCATGATGGGCATTTCATAGCCGCTTTTCCTCCCCATGCTCCCCTTCTGTCAAGGGGCACTTCTGCTGCGCTCCCCGCCTGTCACGGGTCGCCTTATGTGAGAAACCCCTGCAAATTCTGACGGTTTTGCCCACATCGGTTGCAATATTGGCCTGTCTCTGGTATGCTGAAAGAAAAGCAAGGCCGCCCCTGCCACTGTGCCATCTGACGTTTGCCATGGAGCGGCTGGAACAGAGCGGGCGGGAATAGGAAGTCCACGCCGACCACACCGCACGGCTGCTCCAAAAGCGAGCAATTCTCAGGGAGGGAACTTTATGAATGAACGACTGCGAGGCGAAGCAGACCAGATCATCTCCGCCAGCTTACAGGCCGTCCTCCCGGACGAGGCGGTACAGCGGGCTTTGAAACAGTTCCGGCCCCGCGGCGGCAAGACCCTGCTGGTGGCCACAGGCAAAGCGGCCTGGCAGATGGCAAACGCCGCTGTCAAGGCGCTGGGCCATGTGGACGGCGGCGTGGTGGTCACGAAATACCACCACGTCATGGGGGACATCCCCGGCGTGACCTGCTATGAGGCGGGGCACCCTGTCCCCGATGAAAACAGCTTCGCCGGGACCCAAAAGGCGCTGGAGCTGGTGCAGGGGCTGCGCAAGGAGGACACGGTGCTGTTCCTGCTCTCCGGCGGCGGCAGCGCCCTGTTTGAGCAGCCGCTCATCCCCGGCGAGGAGCTGCAAAGCATCACCAACCAGCTTCTGGCCAGCGGCGCCGACATCGTGGAGATGAACACCCTGCGCAAGCGGCTCAGCGGCGTCAAGGGCGGACGCTTTGCCCAGGCGTGCGCCCCCGCCCAGGTGTTCAGCGTGGTACTCAGCGACATTCTGGGCGACCCGCTGGACATGATCGCCAGCGGCCCCGCCTATCCCGACAGCTCCACCTGTGCCCAGGCCAAAGCCGTGGTGGAAAAGTATGGTCTGCATTTGTCTCCCCATGCGCTGGCTCTGCTGGACCAGGAGACTCCCAAGGTGCTGGACAACGTGGAGACGCAAATCACCGGCAGCGTCCGGGAGCTGTGTGCCGCCGCAGCGACCGCCTGCGCCAGGCTGGGCTACGAGCCGGTCATCCTCACCGACCGGCTCTGCTGCGAGGCGCGGGAGGCGGGCAGCTTTCTGGCCAGCATCCTCCGCACCCACGCGGGAGAGGGCAAGCGGGTGGCCTATATCGCCGGGGGCGAGACCGTGGTCCACCTGACGGGCAGGGGCCTGGGCGGACGGAACCAGGAGCTGGCCCTGGCCGCCGCACCGGGCATTGCGGGTCTGGAGGGGGCCGCCGTGTTCTCCGTGGGCAGCGACGGCACCGACGGCCCCTGCGACGCCGCCGGGGGGTATGTGGACGGCGACACCCTGGCGGCTCTGACCGTCGCCGGCAAGGACGTGTTTGCCGTCCTACAGGACAACGACGCCTATCACGCCCTGCACGCGGTGGGCGGTCTGGTGGTCACCGGACCCACCGGTACCAATGTCAACGATGTGGCGGTGGCGCTGCTGCGGGGGTAGTGGCGGTCTGCTCCCCCGCCCCCTGGCGGTTTTCTGCCGCTGCACGGCAGCGGCAGACGGTTTGGGGCGGTTCGCTTCCCGGATACTCGCAAAAATATTTGCAAAAATCCACAAAAATCTCTTGACAATTTCTATGATTTTATTATACTATATTTAAGCGGCCGGAGATGTTATCCGCAAGGAGCATGGTCTGGCGCTGAACAATTGAACAAAAGTGGATTTTGAGGGTGTTACTTTTCAAGGCATGACTGATTAGCAGGTAACTGTTAAGGTGTTGCCTTGGATTTTTTTATCTGCCCTATGATCCGCCAGACAAATGGGCGAGAAGCATTGCAGCCTGGTCCGCAGAACGTTGCGGCGGCGGATGCGAACAAGGGGAGATGGCGTTTTTGTGTATGCAATCAAAAAGCTCAACAACAATGCATTGATTTGTCGGGATTCCACCGGCGCTGAACTGGTTGCCATGGGGAAGGGGATCGGCTTTCAGCCTGTCCCAAGAGAGGTCCCGCTGAGTGAGATCGAGCGGACTTTTTACGATGTGGGTTCCAGCCAGTTGCATCTGTTTCAGGAAATTCCGGATGATGTTTTGCTCTTTTCGGCAAAGCTGATTGACATCGCAAAAAACGAACTCCCTTATCCGTTGAAGCCAAACGTGGTATTCACGCTGGCCGACCACATCGCGTTTTGCCTGGAGCGGGCCAAAAAGCAAATTCATGTGAAAATGCCCCTGGCCTACGATGTGAAGCAGATGTATCCCCAGGAATACCGCATCGGTGAATACGCCGTCAAGCAGATTTACCGGCAGTTTCAAATCGGCATTCCCCAAAACGAAGCGGTGGGCATCGCGCTGAACATTCTAAACGGCGAAGTTCGCACTCCCGATGCGGAGGAAGAAAAACGGGACGTTTCCGACGAGGCAATGCTGGAGGATATCACAGCCATCGTGGAAAGCGAATACCACATCATCATCGAGCGGGACACCTTCAGTTACGCCCGATACGCCACGCATTTGCAATATCTGTTCCAGAGGATCCACGCGGGAAAGGCCATCGACTCCGACAACCTCCAAATGTACGGAAAAATGCAGGATGAATTTCCTGCGCTGACGAAATGTGTGGACAAAATCAGCGCACATATCAAGGCAAAATGGGGCTGTGCCCTTTCCGAAAAAGAAAAACTTTATATCTGCTTACATGTAAATCGAATCTGCATCAAAGAAGGGATGTAACCTGACGGGCATAGCCTCCACGATGAGACAGGGCTTGAAACGCTGTCTTTTTGTGGGGGCTTGTTTTATTTCAAAAAAGCGTATGAAATGCGGTGTTGTCCTATGCTGAGTGCGCGCTATGCGGAGGGCAAAGCCACGATTCAGATAAAAGCATCAGAGTATCAGGAAAAGGAGATTTTGTTATGGCAAATACAAATGAACAGATCGCCAGCGAAGTGCTGAAAGCGGTCGGCGGCAAGGAAAACATCAGCTTTGTGACGCACTGCATCACGCGGCTGCGGTTCAACCTGAAAGACATGAACCTGCCCAATCAGGACGAGATCAAGGCCATCGACGGTGTGCTGGGCGTGCTCGTCAGCGGCGGCCAGTTCCAGGTCATCATCGGCCAGAACGTGACCAAGGTGTATTCGGCGCTGTGCAGCGAGGCGGGCATCCAGGAGCAGGCTGCGGTCGATGAAAACCTGGACGCTCCCAAAGAGAAACTGACCCCCAAAAAGGTCGGCAGCAACATCATGTCGTTCCTCTCCGGCAGCATGACGCCGATGATCCCCGCGATGATCACGGCGGCCATGTTCAAGACCATCCAGGTGGCGTTTGGCCCGGACATGCTGAATCTCATCAGCGAGACCAGCGACCTGTACCTGCTGTGCGGGTTTGTGTACAGCTCATTCTTCTACTTCCTGCCCATCTTCCTGGGTTATACGGCGTCCAAAAAGCTGGGCCTGAACCCGATCATGGGTATTATGGCGACGGCAGTCCTGCTGGTTCCGGATTTCATGAGCCTGGCAACGGAAGGAGCCAGCTTCACGGTATATGGCATCCCTGCGGCAACGAATGATTATTCACAGACCATTGTGCCAGCCCTCCTAAGCGTGTGGGTGCTGAGCTACATTGAGAAATTCTTCAAAAAGATCATCCCGGATATGCTCTCCACTATCTTCGTGCCGTTCCTGTCCATGCTGGTGCTGCTGCCCCTGGAGCTGTGCCTGCTGGCTCCTCTCGGCTCCATCCTTGGCGATTACATTGGCAACGGTCTGCTGGTGTTCGGCGACTTCGGCGGCTTCATCGCAGTGGCGGTTGTGGCGGCCCTGTGGGAGTTCCTGGTCATGACCGGTATGCATCAGGTGCTGATCGTATTTGGCATTACCTGCATTGCCACCAACGGCGTGGACACCTTCGTCCTGACCGCCGGCGGCTACGCCACCTGGGCGGCCTTTGGCATGGCGCTGGGCGCGTTCTTCCGGCTGAAGGATAAGGAGCAGAAGTCCCTGTCCCTTGGCTACTTCATCTCCGGCATCCTGGGCGGCGTGACCGAACCTGTGCTGTACGGCATCGGTTTCCGGTATAAGAGGCCCTTCATCGCCATGGCCATCGGCGGCTTCTGCGGCGGCCTGTACGCCGGTATCATGCACGTCGGCACCTATGTCATGGGCGCCACCAACTTCCTGTCCGTGCTGGGGTATGTCAGCGGCGGCACCGCTAACATGGTGAACGGCTGCATTGGTGTAGTGATCGCCTTTGTCGTTTCTGCCGTGCTGACCTACTTCATCGGCTCTACCAAGGAAGACCTGGCTGCGTAAGAAACACTGGAATTACAGCAGGGCGGGATGTATTTCCCGCCCTGTCCACAGAAAGGCGGGACACAAGTGATACAAATGATCATCCGCGCCGACGATTTGGGCTATAGCGAAGCTGTCAATTACGGGATCGAAAAGACAGTGAAGCAGGGCCTCATCGGCAGCGTTGGCCTGATGCCCAATATGCCTGCGGCAAGCCACGGACTGCGGCTGCTGGAGGGTACCGGCGTCTGCATCGGCCAGCATACCAACGTGTGCCTGGGAAAGCCCTGCGCCGACCCGAAGCGCATCCCCAGCCTTCTGGACGAAGAAGGCAATTTGAAATCCAGCAAAGCCTACCGCGCCGCCTTCAAAGAGGGCCGGGAAATCGTGGAACTGGAGGAGCTGGTGATTGAGATCGAGGCCCAATACCACCGTTTCGTGGAGCTGGTGGGCCGCGGCCCGGACTATTTTGAAGCCCATGCGGTGATGAGCCGCAATCTCTCCAGGGCGCTGGAGATCGTGGCGGAGAAATACGACCTGCCCTACAGCAACATGTTCCCCATGGACAAGGTGGGGACCTTCCGGGGCAAAACGCTGGCGGCCTGCCCCATGGGCAGCATGAGTCCCGACTATGACCCGGTGAAATGCCTGAAAGACGCCGTAAAGAATGCGTCCCCGGAGATGCCGAACGTGTTCGGGTGTCATCCCGGCTACCTCGACGCCTATTTATTGCAGTCCTCCAGCCTGACAGTCAACCGCACGAAGGAAGTGGAAATGCTCTGCGACCCGGCAATGCGGGACTGGCTGATGGAACAGGATGTGCAGCTCATCACCTATCGAGACGTTTAAGGAGTGAAATCACATGGGATTTTTTAAGAACTTATTCGGCGGCGCAAAGGAAGAAGCGCCCGCCATCGTCGCCGAGAAGAACACGGTCTATTCCCCTCTGAAAGGTACGGTGATCCCCCTGGCGGAAATCGCGGACGGCGTTTTCAGCGAGGGGATCCTGGGCCAGGGCTGCGGTATCCGCCCGGACTGCTCCGTCGTCACCTCTCCGGTGGACGGAACCATCTCTCAGGTGGCGGACACCAAACACGCCGTAGGCGTCACCAGCCAGGACGGCCTGGAGATCCTCATCCATGTGGGCCTGGACACGGTGGCGATGAACGGTAAAGGCTTCACCCCCCTCGTGAAAGAGGGCGACAAGGTGAAGTGCGGTCAAAAGCTGCTGTCCTTTGACCGGAAGGCCATTGCAGCGGCCGGCCATCCCGATGTGACAGCGGTGCTCATCACCAACAGCGACGACTATACGGCTGTGGAACTGGTCAAGACCGGCGTGGTGGAAGCCACGGAAAAAATCTTGACCGTTCGCTAAAACAGCACACCGTCGTCCCAACAGACAGCAAAAACCCGGCAGGCCGCCACAGACGACGTGGCGCACTTGCCGGGTTTTGTCAAAATCAACAGGCGTAAGGGGTTCCGTGCTCAGGCATCAGGGAGGCACGAAGTGCCGCAGGGAGGGGCAAAGCCCCGGAAGTGCCCCTTGAGGGTAAAGGCTGCCGGAGCGAAAAGCAGGATTTTCAAATCTGCGACAGGCGACAGCGTGTTTTTTCGCGCTGCCGCTTTCTTTTTCGCCCTGCGGGGCCGGTGGTTTGCGAAAAAAGCCCCCCCTGTCTGAAGAATAAGACAGACAGGAGGGCTTCTGTAGTTCAGGATCACGCAGACTATGCTGTCCGGACGCCGGGCATTGTTTGACAGCAAACTGCCGCAGGAATCACAGGACCCCTCAGCGGAACACCCCCCACCAGCGTGGTGAGGGGTGTCCGGACGGTGGTCGGTCATCACTGTGTTTCCCACACGGCGTAAAGGGTGAGATTCTCTTCCACAGTGTCGTCGGAAAAGTCCCAAAGCTGCTCCCCATCGGGGGTCAGGGACCATCCCACCAACGTGTATCCCACGCGGACCACGTCCTCCGGTTCCTCTGCGGTGTCGCCGTAAAGGACGGACTGGGACGCCGCCTCGCTGCCGCCCTGACTGTCGAAGGTGACGGTCAGGCCCGCCGCGCCGGTGGAGCCGGAGACCACAAGAAACAGGAAAGCCGCCGCCATGACCACCACGAAGGCGGTGGCCCAGCGGGTCATGCTTTTTCGCTGGTTCTCCGACATTCCGCCTGTGGCGGAGACGCCGAACAGCCCGTAGCGGCGGGGCTGTTCGGATTTCTCCTCCCCGGCAGACAGGTGCTTGTTCTCGTCGCTCATATCACTTTCTGGTCAGGTACTTGCGCATATCAATGGAGCAGGCCAGCAGGATGATGATGCCCTTGATGATATACTGCATATTGCCCGAAATGGAGAGGAAGTTCAGACCCACGAAGATGATGCGCAGCAGGAACACGCCCAGGACCACGCCGCCGATGGTGCCGGTGCCGCCGACAAAGGACACGCCGCCGATGACGCAGGCTGCGATGGCGTCGCACTCGTAGTTCAGGCCGGTGTTGGCGGTGTTGGAACCGATACGGGCCGCCTCGATGAAGCCGGTGTAACCGTAGGTGATGCCAGCCAGGGTGTGGACCATCAGCGTGGTAAAGAACACGTTGACGCCGGAGACGTTGGCCGCTTCAGGGTTGGAGCCAACGGCAAACATATTCTTACCGAATGTGGTTTTATTCCAGATAAACCACATGATTATTAGCACGATCACCGCGTATATGACGTAGTTGGGGATGACGATGCCGGTCAGGCTGCCGATGACGCTGCCGGTGATGCAGTTCTTATAAGCGTCGGACAGGCCGGAAATAGACTGGCCGTTGTTGCCGTTGGACATATAGTACATCAGGCAGACGCCGTAGACGATCAACTGGGTGGCCAGGGTCACGATGAAGGGGTGTAGCTGGAACCTGGCCACGAAGAAGCCGTTGACCAGGCCCACGATGCCGCCCACGGCCAGCGCAGCCAGCAGCACCAGCGGGATGGGGACCTCGCCCAACCCTTCAAAAAACTTGTTGGTGGTGGTCAGGGACTGGAGCAGGGTGGCGGAAATGGCAGCCGTCAGGCCCACCGTCCGTCCGGCGGACAAGTCGGTGCCGGTCAGGACGATGCAGCCGCCGATGCCCAGCGCCATGGGCAGACTTGCCGCAGTCAGGTTGATGATGTTGATGATGGAGCTGGAGGAAATGATGTTGTGGTTCTGCGTGTAAGTAAAGATGATAAAGACGATCAGGATAATATAAATCGCGTTGTTCAGCAGTGTATCCGCAACAAACGCCCGGCGGTCCTTGTTGTCCAGGGTCTTGTAGCGGGCGCTGGTCTGCTGCAAAGATTTGATCGGATTTTTCATAGTAATAGCCTCCCCCTTTATACGTATTTTGCGGCGAGCGTCAGGATCTCTTCCTGAGTGGTGTTCTGCGCGTCCACCTCACCGGCCACGCGGCCGCCGCTCATGACCACAATGCGGTCGCAGACGCCCAGCAGCTCCGGCATTTCGGACGAGACCATCAGCACGGTGGTACCGGCTTTGGCCTGGTCGATGATGAGCTGGTAGATCTCGTATTTCGCGCCCACGTCGATGCCGCGGGTAGGTTCGTCCAGCATCAGCACCTTGGGGTTAGTCAGCAGCCACCGGGCCAGAATGACCTTCTGCTGGTTGCCGCCGGACAGGGAGCGAATTTTCGTCTCCTGGGAAGGCGTTTTGGTCGCCATGGCGTCGATGCCCCACTGGGTGGCCTTTTTCATGGCGTTGTTGTTCAGCCACAGGCCATGGACCAGATACTTTTTCAGGCTGGCAATGACGGTATTGTCCAGGATGCTCCGAATCCCAAAGATGCCGGTGGCCCGGCGTTCCTCTGTCACCAGAGCGAAGCCCGCCTCCAGGGACTGCTTGGAGTTCTTGTTGGAGACCTCTTTTCCCTCCAGACGGATGGTGCCGCTGTGCCGGGTGGCGACACCGAAGATGGACTCCAGCGTTTCCGTGCGGCCGCTGCTGTCCAGCCCGGCGAAGCCCAGGATCTCGCCTTTCCGGGCCTTGAAAGACACGTCCTGGAGCATATTGTACTGACCGGTCAGCCCCTCTACCTCCAAAACGACCTCTCCGGGCACGTTGGTCTTGGGCGGGAACTGGTTGTTCAGCTCGCGGCCCACCATCAGCTTGATGAGCTTGGCGTTGTCCAGCTCAGAGGCAGGCTCTGTGGCCACCCACTGGCCGTCCCGCATGACGGTGACTTCATCGGCGATGCGGAGGATCTCCGCCATCTTGTGGGAGATATAGACGATGCCGCAGCCCCGGTCCCGGAGCATGTTGATGATTTTAAACAGGTGTTCTACCTCTGCCTCGGTCAGCGAGGAGGTGGGTTCGTCGAAGATGATGATTTTGGAGTGGTAGGAGACAGCCTTGGCGATCTCCACCATCTGGCGCTTGGAAACGGGCAGCTCGCTCATCTTCTGGTCCATGTCCACGTCGATCTCCAACTCGTCGAAGATCGCCCTGGTGTCCTCGCGCATTTTCTTCTCGTTGACCATGATGCCGGTGGTGGGGTAGCGGCCCAACCACAGGTTGTCCAGCACAGAGCGCTTCAGCGCCTGGTTCAGCTCCTGGTGGACCATGGCAACGCCGTTTTCCATGGCCTCCTTCGTGGTTTTGAATTCGACCTCTTTGCCTTCCAGCAGGATGCTCCCTTCGTCCTTCCGGTAGATGCCGAAGAGACACTTCATCAGGGTGGACTTGCCTGCGCCGTTTTCACCCATCAGGGCGTGAACCGTGCCCGCCCTGACGCGCAGTTGTGCGTGGTCCAGTGCTTTCACGCCGGGGAAGGTTTTGACGATGTCCTTCAACTCCAACAAAACATCGGAATGTTCCATCTAACAGCCTCCTTTTCTTTCCTGGGATGTTTGTCAAAAGAGGGCTGTCCACTGAAAAGACAGCGGCAGCCCTCTTTCATTTCTGCTTCACATGATACAGGTCACATAGAGAGCAGCATCGGGTTTCAATTATTCTCCGGTGTAAGCGGCATACGCCATGTAGACCTTGCTGTCGATGCCGTCGGCCAGGGTGAAGGTGTACTCGGACTCATCGGCGGCCAGAGCAGCAGTCGCATCAACAGGAGCAGCGCCAGAAGCAGCCTGGTCGATCAGGAACTTCAGGCCGTAGGCATAACCGGTGTTAGACTGGGCAACGGTGCCGACCATGTAGCCGTTAGAGATCAGTTCCTTGGCGGTGTCGGTAGCGTCAACGCCAAAGACGGGGATGGTGGTGGTGCCTTCGCCGTTGTTATAACCGGCGGCCTGGAGCGCCTGGACAGCGCCGGCGGCCATGTCGTCGTTGTTGCAGATGACCAGCTCGATCATGTTGCCGTTGGCCTCGCTGTACTGGGACAGGTTGGTCTGCATATACTCGGTGGCGGCAGAAGCGGACCATGCGCCGTTGGTATCGACCTGATAGCAGTCAGTGTTGTTGGCGTCGAAGTAGACCAGCTCAGAATACCCGGCCTCGGTCAGGATGGTGTTGGCATCCTCCACGGCGTACTGGGTGCGGTAGATGGCCTCGGCGTTGCCCTCCTGGCCCTTGAACATGGCGTAGGAGATGACGCCGTCGCCGTTCAGGTCGATGGAATCATAGTTCTCAACCAGATACTCGCCGATCATCTGGCCCTGCATATGGCCGGCCTCGGGAGCGTCGGTGCCCAGGAAAGCCACGTTGTCATAGGCGTTCAGCAGAGCGCCCTCGTTGCCGTCGGCCTCGATGGTACGGTTGTAGAAGATGACGTTCACGCCATAGCTGGCGGCTTCTTCGATGATGGACTGGGCGGCGTCCTCAGAGCCGGACTCCACCAGGTTGACCAGCAGCAGGTTGCAGCCGTTGGTCAGAGCGGTGGTGATGGATTCGTTCTGGGTGGTCTGGTTGCTGTTGCCGTCATAATCGGTGTAGGTGATACCAGCGGCGTCCAGCGTCTCGTCCAGGGAGGAACGGACGGTGGAGAGGAAGGTATCGGAGAACGCATACCAGAAGATACCCACGTTCAGGTCGGAATAGTCAACGTCGGTCGTTGTGGCGTCGGCGTCCGCACCAGCGGAGGTGTCTTCCGTAGCGTCGGCGGCAACAGAGGTGTCCTCGGTGTCGTCAGTGGTGGTGTCGCTGCTGCTGCTGGAGCCGCAGGCCGCCAGGGACAGCACCATGGCCAGCGCCAGGATCAGAGCGAACAGTTTTTTCAGTTTCATGTTACAGTCCTCCTTTGGTTTTTGAACATCGGTTTGTCTTAAGTACTTACGATAATAGTATAGCTAAAACTTTGAAAATATCAAATACAAAATCCTTCGGTCTTTCTTCAAAATCCTTCTCTATTCCTCTTCGTCTGCTTCTTCCTCTTCACCGTCCGGTTCATCGTTCTTGCTTTCTTCGCCGTCCGGCGCCTCGCTGTCTGCCTCCTGTTCCGGCAGCTCCGCCTCCTCGTCCTCCGTCGCCTCCGGCTGCACGCGGGACATCCTCCACGCCATCAGCGCCAGGAAAACCACGCCGCCCCCCAGCACCAGGATACCCACGATGAGCAGCGGCAGCGAAGGAGCGTCCTCGCCGCCCTTATAAGCCTCCTGGAGGAACGTTACCAGCAGATACACCAGGTACATCGCCCCCAGCAGGTAGACGGTCCCGTGCGCGCCGGGGGAAAAGGAATGTTTCTGTTTTTTGTCGTCTTTTTTGAATGGCATGGTCATTCACTCCTGTTCTGAACGGTCCGCGGTGTCCTCTGCTTCGGCGGCTTCCTCCGCCAGGGTCTCCGCGGTGATAATGTGGTGGGGCAGGCGGATATATTTTCCGTCCTGGAGGTCCAGGCCGGACAGGTCCCCGTTGGTGGACAGCGCGAACGCCAGGTTCAGCATTTCCCGGGCCTGTCCGTCGCCGTCCTGATAAACAGTGCCGATCATCTCACCGGCCAGGACCGCCTCCACGCCCACGTCGGTGCCGTCGATGCCCACAATGGCGGGCCAGTCCTCCATCGGGACCTCCTCCGCTTTTAGCTCGTCGATGGCTCCCAACGCCATGTCGTCGTTGTTGGCCAGAACCAACTCGATCGCATCTCCGTACTGGGCCAGCATTTGGGCCATTTTGGTCTGGGCTTGGGCGCGGTTCCAGTTGGCAATGGCATAGCTGAGCTTTTCCACCTCAATGCCGCTGTCCATGATGGTGCTGACCGAAAACTCCGTGCGCATAATGGCGTCCTGGTGCCCGGCTTCGCCTTCTAATATCACATATTGCAGCACACCGTCCCCGTTTTTGTCCATGGAGGGGTCGGCTTCGTAGGCGTCTGCCACCAACTGCCCCTGCATGATGCCGGATTCGTAGGCCTCGGACCCCACATAATAGAGCTGCTCCCAGCGCTCCAGGTCCTCCTCCACCAGTTCCCGGTTGAAGAAAATAATGGGTACCTGGTTTTTCTCCGCCAGATCAATGATAACCGTGGGTTCCGTCCGGTCCACCAGGTTGACGCAGATCACATCACAGCCATCTTCCATCATTTTCTCCACCTGCTCGTTCTGGGTAGATTGGCTGTCCGAGGCGTTATACACCTCCACGTTGATGGCTGTGCCAGTGTCCTCCGCCTTTTCCGCGGCGTAAGCGTTGAAGCTCTCCATCAGGCCGGAAATATAAGTGTCATACTGGTCGTAAAGCGTCACACCGATTTTGATGCCGCTCGCCGCCTCAGTCGATTCGGCGGAGCCACAGGCGGCCAGCGAGACCGTCAGCGCGAAAAGCGCCCACAGAAGGCCGATTTTTTGCCGTCGTCTGTTCATAAATCCTCCCCTTCCGTTTTCCGATGCCTGGTCACTGCACGATGGGGAACAGCACCTTTTGGTTGTCCTCCTCGTACATCGTCTCCTTGTCCACCGTCAAAAAACCAATTTCCATTTGCTCCGTCTTGCGGGATTGCAGCCGTTGGGCCATCAGCGCCACGCTCTGGTAGCCCATATTGAACTCGTTGGGGACGATCAGCCCGGTGATAACGCCTTTGTCCAGGTAATAAACATTTTTTTCCGAGCAGCCCACCCCATAGAGGAGCGTCTCGCTCTCCTGGGCTGCCAGCAGCGCATCCACCGCCCGCTCTGTCTCGTCGTTTTCCAGCGAAACCAGGATGTCCACAGGCTGTTCGGTCAAATCTGCTTCTGCGGCCTCCGCCGCGTCCAGCGTCCAGAGGATCTCGCCTCCGGCAGCAACCGCCGCCTGAGTGAATCCCTCCAGGCGCTGCTGCATGGCCAGTTGTGCCTGGTTTCCGGTCAGGATACCGATGGTTTTGCCGGTCAGAGAACCGCCCGCGTCCTCAGCGGCGGCGTCCGCCAGCGCTGCGCCGACGCCTTCGTTGTCCGGAAGCGCTGCGGCGTAGGTCTCTGTCGGCTCCGCATCGGATTCCACCAGCACCAGGGCGGCGGAGGCGTTCAGCTCCTGGAGCAGCTCGGCGGTCCCGCCGCTGGCACAGAGCTGGACAATGACCCCCTCCGCGCCGTTGGTGATCTCCCGCTGGATCACCGCTTTCTCGTCCTCCAGGCTCTCGAAGGCAGTGGTGGTCACGATGTTCAGCCGAACGGAATAGTCCTCCGCACCCTGTTCCAGCCCCTCTTTGAAGGCGATCCACCGGTCGCTGCTGCTGTTGTTCACGACCACAGAGACCTCATAGGAGACCTCCTGCCGTCCCATATTCACCAGCCGGTAGGCGGAAAAGACGATAACAGCCACCGCCACAAGGCAAAGACTGGTCACAACGATCCTGCTCTGCTTCATCTGTCACACCTGCCGCTTTCCCGTTTCCAGTTCGTCCCGTGACTCCTCTGTATAGGGGATATATGGGATGTGGATGCGCGCCGTGGTCCCCTCGTCGGCGTGGCTTTCGATCTCCAGGCCGTATGCCTGACCAAAGCGCAGTTGGATGCGCTTGTGGACATTGACCAGCCCCACGCCGGAGCCGTGTTTGGGTGTCCGGTCGCTTTCCGTCAGCAGCTTGCTGACCACCTCCGGCGGCATACCGATGCCGTTGTCACTGACTTCGATATAGATATCCTCTCCGGCGCGCCGGGCGGTCACGCGGATGACCCCCTCTCCGTCCATGCCTTCCACACCGTAATAGATGGCGTTTTCCAGCAGAGGCTGGATGACCAGTTTCACGATGCAGCAGGACAAAATCTCCGGGTCGATGTCGTATTCCACCCGAAACTCGTTTTTATAGCGCACCTTTTGGATGTTCATATAGTTCCTGGCGTGGCCCAGCTCTTCCTCCAGCCGAATGATATTTTTGCCCTTGCTCAGGCTGACCCGGAAGAGGCTTGCCAGCTCGGTTATCATAAAGATGGCGTCCTTGTACCGTTCGTCCTCGATCATCCACACGATGGAGTCCAGCGTATTGTACAGGAAGTGGGGGTTGATTTGGGATTGCAGAGCGTCCAACTCGCTTTTTCGTTTTTCCTCCTGCTCCACCAAAATGTCCTGCATCAACTGGCGTAGCTGCTCCACGGTGGAGCGGAGGGTGCGGCCAAGGTGCTCGATCTCCAGGCTGCCGCCCACATAAATATCCGGGTTCAGGTTGCCCCGCTCCAATTCCTTGACCGACTCGTTCAGCCGCACCAGCGGCTTGGAGATCTGAACGGAAACCATCTGATTGAGGGCGATGATGGCCAGCAGAGACAGCATGACCAGAATGACGGCAAAATACTGGGTCTCCAGCAGGCCCATCTCGTAAGAATGGATGGTCACCACGCTGACCAGCTTCCATCCGGTGTAGCTGATGGTTTTCACTGTGACGAGCCGCTTTTCTCCCTCGAAGGTCTCCTCCACGCTGCCGTCGTCGTAGGTCAGGGCCTCCTGGTTGTTTTCGCTGTACAGCCCGGCGTAAATCAGGTTCTGGCGAGGGTGATAGATGATCTCCCCGTTGTTGTCCATCAGATAGATGTATTCCGAGGAGCTGTCCGTATTGGTTTTGGAAAGCAACTGCTCGATGCTGCTGTAATTCATATCCACCAGCAGCACCCCCAGCTTGGTGCTGCCGCCGAAGGTCAGCTCCACCGTATGGCTCAGGGAAATGACCCAGTAGTAGCGGTAAGAGGTGTCGTCAAAGAGATTCTGCACATGGGGGACAGAGAAGTGCAGGTTCTCCATCTGGCTCATGGCGGAGGTAAACCACTCCTGGTTGACGATGTCCACCCCCTGCTTTTCGGTGGCCACCGGCGCGGCAGCCACCAGTTCGCCGTCCACGGTGTAACAGGCAATGCTGATGAGATTGTCCTTGTTCTCCTCGTAGAGCAGGTTCATCTCCTCGTCCAGCGTGTCGGTCTCCAGGTCGGTGTCCTTGATGACGGAGTAGTACATGGCGTTGGAGATGCGACGCATACTGCGCAGGTAGTCCTCCAGATTGATGGCCGCCTGGTCCAGCAACTGGCTGGCACTCTCCACGGACACGGTCTCCACACGGGCGCTGAACTGGCTGAAGAGGAGTACGCCCAGCACCGCCAGGATGCAGATGGACACCACGGTAAACGAGATGGAGATGGTCACCTGGATACCCATGGGGAGGATGCCCTTTTTCCGCAGGAAAGCGCGCAGCCGCTTCATTCCTTTGTCCTTTCCCTGGCCCGGTAGCGGGTGGGAGAGACGCCGAACCGCTTTTTGAACACATAGCTGAAATAATTGGGATCGGAATAGCCCACCTTCCCGGCGATGACGTAGGTCTTTTCGTCTCCCTCCAGCAGCAGGCGAACCGCCTGCTCCATCCGGTGGTCCGTCAGGTAATGGATAAAGGTCTTGCCTGTCTCCTTCTTAAACACGGTGGAAAAATAGGCTGCGCTGACGCCCAGGCTCCGGCAGACCGTCTCCACCGTAAGGGACTGGTCGGCGTAATGCTCCCGGATATAGTCCTCGGCCTTGTCCACAAGAGACCGAGTGGTGCTTTGCCGCCGGTGCTCCATCATCTCCTGCATTTTGACCCCCAGCGCCAGCATCCACCGCTCAAGCTCCTCCGGCGACTCCAGTTGGAGGGCCTCACTGTAGATGTCCCGGCTCTCGCCCCAAATCTGGTCCATGTTCAGCCGGTTGTTGCTGCCAAAGCGGAAGATCTCCGTCAGCAGTTCCATGAGAAACAGCCGGTACTTTTGCAGGCTGGTCCCCTGGCCGGACACCTGCGCGACGCAGCGGTGAACCGCCTGTTCCAGGCCCTCCCGGCTGCCGGTCTTGATCTGCCGGAACACCTGCTGCAAAAACTTGGGTTCCCAGTCGCCGTCCGCCGCTTCCGCAGGGGCGACCTCCGCAATATTGATGGCACGGGTATTGCCGTAAAGCACCCGACAGGACACCGCGTCCACCGCCCCGGCATAGGAGGCCGAAAGCTCCCGCAGGTCGCCGCAGACCTGCCCGATGCCGATGGTGACAGCCGCGCCGCAGAGCCGCCTGGCCAGGCGGCAGAAGCGGTCCAGGCTGTCGGTCAGGCTCGTGACCTCTGTCAGCTCCGTCAGTTGGGCGATCAGCACTGTGTTCCCCAAATAGGTGAACAGCTTCCCCCGCCAGCGCTCCATCAACCGCTCCTCCGCCAGCTTTTTCACGGACACCGCCAGCAGGAACGGCTCCATTTCCAGGTCAGGGGAGGCCGCAGTGGTATGCACCAGGCAAACCGCGTAATAGGGTCCCGGCAGGTCGATCTGGTAGTTGGACAGCAGCCGGTCCACCTCCTCCGGCGGGATGCAGCCCTCGATCAGGGAGGTGAAAAAATTTGGTTCTATGTCAAGAGTTGGGGCAGAGAAAAATAACCCGCAAAAATAGTGA
>JAJPXR010000238.1 GCA_021205375.1 Clostridiales bacterium
AATTTGGGGCCAGGTGCTTTACCTGACCCCAACATTTATTATAGAACCGCAAAAGAAAGCCCCCGGCAGCGCCGGGGGCAATACTTTTTCTCACTTGTACGAAGAAATCTCTGTTTTGCGTTCACTCATGCATAATTCAGCGCATAAGCGGCTGATTTCGCGTCATTGCACATTGCACATTGCTAATTGCAAATTGATTACTTCCGCTTCCAGGTGGAGGGGAACAGCAAAATCAGCATGGGGAACACTTCCAGCCGCCCCGCCAGCATGTCGAAAATCAGCGTCAGCTTGGACAGGGGGGACAGGAACCCGTAGTTGCAGGCCGGGCCGACCTGGGCCAGGCCGGGGCCGATGTTGTTGATGGTGGCGGCCACAGCGGTGAAACAGGTGGTGAAGTCCTCGCAGTCCAACGCCAGGAGCAGCATGGAGACCACGTAAATGCCCAGGTAGCAGGCCAGGAACATCATGGCCCCCTGGAGGACCGAGCGCTCCACGCTGCTGCCGTTGAGCCGCACGGCGCTGACCCGCCGGGGCTGGATGAGGGCGCGGGCCTCCCGGATACCGGCTTTGACGTAGAGCAGGATGCGGCTGACCTTCAGGCCGCCGCCGGTGCTGCCGGCGCAGGCCCCGGAGAACATGATGGTCACCAAAATCATCCTGGCGAACATGGGCCACTGGTCGAAGTCGCAGGTGGAGAAGCCGGTGGTGGTCATGACGCTGGCCACCTGGAAGGCGCTCTGCTGCAAGTCGTAGAGCAGACCGCCCCCCTGCTTAAAGAACACGTCCAGCCCCACGAACAGGGTCGCGCTCACGAAAATAATCAGATACCACCGCACCTCCTCCATTTTTCCGGCCTCCCGGAACCGGCGAAGGGTGCAGAGGAAAAAGAACTCAAAGTTAATGCCGAACAGCACCATAAAAACGGTGATGACCACCTGGAGGTAGGTGCTGTAAGCGGCGCAGGAGTCGGCCAGCACGCCGAAGCCGCCGGTGCCTGCCGTGCCGAAAGCGATGCATAGGGAGTCGAACAGGGGCATCCCGCCCAGGCACATCAAAATGATTTGCGTCACCGTCAGGCCGGTGTAGATAGTGTAGAGGTTCCGGGCGGTGGCTTTCAGGTGGGGCACCAGCTTGGAGACCGAGGGGCCGGGGCTTTCCGCCTGCATCAGGGCAAAACTGGAGCCGCCTCCCGCCAGGGGCAGGATGGCCAGCACAAAGACCAGCACCCCCATGCCGCCCACCCAGTGGGTGAAGCTCCTCCAGAAGAGCATACAGTGGCTCAGTCCCTCCACGTCGTCCAAAATGCTGGCGCCGGTGGTGGTAAAGCCGGACACCGTCTCAAATACCGCGTCCAGGTAGTTGGGGATTTCCCCGCTGAGGGTGAAAGGCAGCGCGCCGATGAGGGACATCACGATCCACGCCAGCGCCACGGTGACATAGCCCTCTCTGGCATAAAAGCGGTCCTTGCGCCGCTTGATGCGGGTCAGGCCCAGACAGGCCAGAAAACACCCCGCCGCGCACAGAGCGAAGTAAATGCCCGTCCGCTCGCCGTACACCAAGGCGCACAGCAGGGGCAGCAGCATAAAAGCGCCTTCAATGCCGGTGATCCACCCCAATATGTTGATAATACTCCGATAGTTCATAAATAGTTCAAGTCCTGCCCTTAAAACTGTTTTGACTCCCCCTTTTGTTCAGCCACGTGCCAGGAACCCCACCGCCACCGCCTGCGGCGGCGGCCCTCCTCCCCTTTCAGGGGAGGCAAGGGGGGGTGGTCAGTTGCGGGAAGCCAGTTCTTTGAAAATAGGTGTACTATGAAACACTGTTTACTAACCACTAGCCATTAAAGAGGTTGCTGATTTAAAGGAATGTCCAGTAATCATTTATCTTTGCCGCCGGGACGCAGTTCCGCTTCCGCCGCCTGCGCCTCTGCCCAGGATGTCCGTCACGTCGCAGATGCCCCGCCGGGTGGTGACGATGACCACCTGGTCCCCCGGCAAAATCATATCCTGACCGGAGGGGATGGTGACCTTCCCTTCCCGGATGACGGCGCAGACCAGTATCCCGCTGCGGGTGTGCAGGTCCATCAGCCGCCGCCCGGTGGCCGCCGAAGCGCTCTCCACCGTGAAGGAGATGGCCTCCACCTGGTCGCTGGCCAGCCGATAGACCGCCTCCATGCTGCTGGACCCGGCGGAGTTGCCCATGGCCCGCACGTAACGGAGGATGTGCTCCGCCGTCAGCGCCTTGGGGGAGACGATGGCCCCCAGTGGCAGCTCGTTGATGACACCGCTCATGGACATCTTGTTGATGCGGGTGATGACCTTGGCGTTGGAGACCTTGCTGACAAACATACTGAGCATAATGTTCTCCGAGTCGTTGCCCAGCAGGGAGCAGAAGGCGTCGGCCTCGTCGATGCCCTCCTCCATCAGCAGACTTTCGCTGCACGGGTCGCCGTAAATGACATTGACCTTGGGCAGCAGGTCGTTGAGCGTGTCACACCTGGCCCGGTTCGGCTCGATGATAGTGATTTTCAGCCGAGTCGTCTCGCACAGACGTTTGGCCAGGTAATAGCCCACGTTGCCGCCACCGGCGATGACCACCGTGCGGATGGGCCGCACCCGCACGCCGACGCTCTCCAGCGTGGCCCGAAGGTACTGGGCATCCAGCATCAGGGAGAGGCGGTCCCCCCGCTCTATGACGGTGCTGCCGTTGGGGATGATGGCCTTGTGCCGCCGGGTGACGATGGCGATCAGCAGGGGGTTCCGGCTGGACTGGGTGATCTCCATCAGGCTCTTGCCGATCCACGGGGAGTTGTCGGGCAGGTCGAAGGTGATCATCTCCACCTTGCCTTTTGCAAAGGTGTCCATCGCCATGGCGAAGGGAGCGCGCACCAACTGGTAACAGGCCATGGCCGCGTTCAGCTCCGGGTTGATGGCCAGGGAGAGGCCCAGCTCCTCCTGAATGAAGCCAATTTCAGAGTAATAGTTGGGGTCCCGCACACGGGCGATGGTCCTGCACCGGCCCGCTTTCCGGGCAATCAGGCAGCAGAGCATATTGACCTCGTCCTGGCTGGTGGCGGCGATGAGCACCTCGCAGTCCTCCACCCCGGCTTCCTGAAGAACCCGGTAGCTGGCCCCGTTGCCCGCCACCGTCGCCACGTCCAGCTCGTTGGCCAGCCGGTCCAGCTTCTCCTGGTTGTTGTCGATGACGGTGACGTCGTGGTTTTCGCCGCTGAGGGTATCGGCCAGGGTGTACCCCACCTTGCCGCAGCCTACAATGATGATTTTCATGGTTGTTCCGCCTTCTTCGGCGTTTCGCCGTTTTTCTCTTATTCAATGAGCATTATACCGTTCCCAACTCCAAAAGGCAAGAGGATGGAACGGCCCGGAACAGGAATTTTTGCGTCGGCGTGATAATTTCACAATTTGGATATTGAAAAGTCCCGCGGGGCCGGGTATAATAGAGTCATAGCACGATTTGGAGGTGTTACCATGCCTGAAATTACAAAAGACACCATCATTGGTGAGGTCCTCGCCATTGCGCCGGACACCGCTCCCATCTTCATGGCCGCCGGAATGCACTGCCTGTACTGCCCCGCCTCTCAGGGCGAGACCATCGAGGAAGCCTGCTATGTCCACGGGATCGACTGCGACACCCTGCTGGACGAGATCTACAGCCATTTGGCCCTGAAAGAGTAAGTTTTCCGACCCGGTTAGGTCCCGGAACGCGGCTGCGCTTCCGGGGCTTTTCCATTTACAGACAGAGGAAACATGAGACAGACGATACAACTGACGCCCCGGCTCCGGGCCGCCGCCGACTGGGTGCCGGAGGGTGCGCGCCTCTGCGACGTGGGGACCGACCACGCCCACCTCCCCGCCGCGCTGCTGCTGGAGGGGAAAATCAGCCGGGCCATCGCCTCCGACATCCGCCCCGGCCCCCTGAGCCGGGCGGAGGACACCGTTCGGCGGTACGGGCTGGAGGAACGGGTGGAGCTGCGGCTCTGCCCCGGTCTGGAGGGCATTGCCCCCGGCGAGGCCGACGCCGTGACCATCTGCGGCATGGGCGGCGAGATGATTTTGCACATTCTGGAGGCCGCACCCTGGACCAAGCAGGGCGTCCGGCTGATTCTACAGCCCCAGCGCTCCCAGCCGGAGCTGCGCCGATGGCTGGCGGCCAACGGTTACGCCGTCCGCCGGGAGCGGGTGGTACGGGAAGGGACCCGGTGGTACGCCCTGCTGCTGGCCGAAGGCGGTCAGGAGGCTCCCCTCTCCCCGGCGGAGGAACTGGCGGGACGGCCCACCCATTGGGTGCGGGAACCGGAACGGCTGGAGGCCCTCCGCGCCCTGGTGGACAAGAACGAGAAGCTGCTCCGGGGACTGGAGCGCTCCGCCAAGCCGGAGGACGGCCCCCGGCGGGTCTGGCTGCAACAGGCCCAGGAGGAACTGACCCGGTGGCTCCGGGAGGCTCCCCGCTGGCTGGCGGACGGCGAAACCTGAGCTGCGGCGGCAGGCGGAACTTTTTTGCGCTTTTTGTCCCTGTTGTCCTGACAAATTCCCTGTACGCCCTTGCAATCAGGGTTCTTTTTCCGTATAATAGAGTCGTGCTTTGTTATGACGCCTGCTGTCATCGCGGCGGACCGGGACGAGCTACCGCCAGGCGGCCTGTGGCAGAGGGATCATTCTGCGCGCCGGTCTTGGGCGGATCATGGGCGCTTTGGCTCCGCCGGGGCGCAAAAGGAGAATTTTCACTATGGTAAAAGCAATCGTAGGCGCAAACTGGGGCGACGAGGGCAAAGGAAAAATTACCGATATGCTGGCCGAAGAGTCTGATGTGGTCATCCGCTTCCAGGGCGGCGCCAACGCGGGCCACACCATCATCAACGAGTATGGCCGCTTTGCGCTGCACATCCTCCCCTCCGGCTCCTTCTATCCCCACGTCACCAATATCATCGGCAACGGCGTGGCGCTGGACATCCAGCGGCTGGTGAACGAGCTGAAGGACATCACCGCCCAGGGCGTCCCCGCTCC
>JAJPXR010000226.1 GCA_021205375.1 Clostridiales bacterium
CGATGGGGCGGCGGCGGCCGGAGGCGTCCGGCTCGCCCAGCTCCATGCGGATGCACTTGCAGCCTGCCACGCGGCCGGAGGGCTTGCCGTCCTCCTGCACGCCACCGATGATCTCCACCGGGTTGCACAGGGTCAGGAACTCGATGCCCTCTTCCTTGGCGTGTTCGATCTCCTCGTTCCGTGCGGGCATTTCCACCTCGCTGCGGCGGTAGACGATGTAAACGTGCTCCGCGCCCATGCGCTTGGCGCAACGGCAGGCGTCCATGGCCACGTTGCCGCCGCCCACCACGGCCACAGCCTTGGACTTAATGACCGGGGTGTCGTATTCGGGCAGGTAGCCCTTCATCAGGTTGATGCGGGTCAGGTACTCGTTGGCGGAACAGACGCCAGCCAGTCCCTCGCCGGGGATGTTCATAAACCGGGGCAGGCCCGCGCCGGTGCCGATGAACACGGCCTCATAGCCCATGTCGTCCATCAGCTCGTCGATGGAGAGCACCTTGCCCATGACCATATCGGTCATAATTTCCACACCCAGGGCCTTGAGCTTGTCCACCTCACCGGCGACGATGGCCTTGGGCAGACGGAACTCCGGGATGCCGTAGACCAGCACGCCGCCTGCGGTGTGGAACGCCTCAAACACCGTCACCTGATAGCCCTGCTTGGCCAGGTCCGCCGCGCAGGTCAGACCGGAGGGGCCGGAGCCCACCACAGCCACCTTGTGGCCGTTGGAGGCGGGCTTTTCCACGTGCTCTTCCACATTCTCCCGGTGCCAGTCGGCCACGAACCGCTCCAGGCGGCCAATGCCCACCGGCTCGGTCTTGATGCCCCGGACGCACTTGCTCTCGCACTGGCTCTCCTGGGGGCAGACGCGCCCGGAGATGGCGGGCAGGGCGTTGGTGGAGGAGATAAACTGATAGGCCCCCTCCAGGTCGCCGTCTACGATCTTCTTGATGAAATCAGGAATTTGCACGTTCACCGGGCAACCGGAGACGCAGGGCATATTTTTGCAGTGCAGGCAGCGCTCGGCCTCGCCCTGGGCCATTTCCAGCGTGTAGCCGGTGGCTACCTCTTCAAAGTTCTTATTGCGGACATCAGGCTCCTGGGTAGGCATGGGAGTCTTGGTGGGACACATATTAGCCATTGTTCTCTTCCTCCTTACTGAATCAGGTCCTTGCCCAGCTTTTCGAAGCGGCACATATGGTCGCGGGCCATTTCAGCCTCCTGCTCCCGGTAGGTGCCGTTGCGGTTCATCAGCTCGTCGAAGTCCACGGCGTAGCCGTCGAACTCCGGGCCGTCCACGCAGGCGAACTTCATCTTGCCGCCCACGCTGACCCGGCAACCGCCGCACATACCGGTGCCGTCGATCATGATGGGGTTCAGAGACACCCGGCAAGGCACGCCAAAAGGCTCCGCCGTCTTGACCACAAACTTCATCATGGGGACGGGGCCAATGGCGATGATGACGTCATACTTTTTGCCGCTCTCCAGCAACTGCTGCTCCTTGGTGGTGGTGAAGCCATGCTCGCCATAGGAGCCGTCGTCGGTCATAATGTAGAAGTTGTCGCAGGCGTTCTTGAAGTCGTCCTCCAGGATGACCAGGTCCTTGTTACGGAAGCCGACGATGACGTCGGTCTCCACCCCGGCGTCGTGGAAGCCCTTGGCCACCGGGTAGGCGATGGCGGTACCCAGGCCGCCGCCGATGACGCAGGCAGACTTGACGCCCTCCATCTCCGTGGGCTTGCCCAGGGGGCCGACAAAGTCCAGCAGGTAGTCGCCCTCGTTCATCTGGGCCAGGGCGCGGGTGGTCAGGCCCACGAGCTGGAAGATGATGGTGATGGTTCCCTTCTCCCGGTCAAACCCGCCGATGGTCAGGGGTAGCCGCTCGCCCTTTTCATCGATGCGCAGGATGATAAACTGACCGGGCTGCGCCTTCCGGGCCACGAAAGGCGCCTCCACCTCCAGAAGCGCGATGGTAGGATTCAGCACTTCTTTTCGCACGATTTTATACATGTCCAAGTTCCTCCTCATTGGTACGATGGTACGATATATCCCCTCTGCAATTTTGGGAGCCTCCGTTGCAGACTGAATAACAAAGCTTTTCAAACGGCGTTCCGCAGAACCGCCGCCGGGCACGCCGTCAAAAAAACAGCGTGCGTACCCTTTATTATATCGAACGGCGGCGGATTATGCAAGAGGCAATTCTCAATCCGTCAGATTTAGCATTTCCAGCAGCTCTGCTTCTGAGAGGATGGGGACCCCCAGGCTCTGGGCCTTGGTCAGCTTGCTTCCGGCGGCCTCTCCCGCCACCACATAACTGGTCTTTTTGGAGACGGAGCCGGAGACCTTGCCGCCGTTTTGTTCGATGAGCTTCTTAGCCTCATTTCGCTTCATTTGAGCGAGGGTTCCCGTCAATACGAAGGTCAGCCCTTTCAGCGTCTCCCCCGGTTTTTCCTCGGTGCTCTGGAAGTTGACCCCCGCCTCTCGCAGCGCTTGAATCAGGTGCTGGGACTGGGGGTTAGCAAACCACCGGACGATGGACTGGGCGGTGATGGCCCCGATGTCGTCCACGGCTGTCAGTTCCTCCTCTGTGGCCTCCATGAGCCGGTCCAGCGAGCCAAACTGCCGGGCCAGTACCTGGGCGGCCTTGCTGCCCACCTGCCGGATGCCGAAGGCGCAGAGCAGCTTGGAAAGGTCGTTCTGCTTGGATTTTTCCAGGGCGTTCAGCAGGTTTTCCGCCGATTTCTCCCCCATTCGGTCCAGTTCGGCCACTTTTTTTCCGTCCAGCCGGTACAGGTCCGCCGGGGTTTTCACCAGCCCGGCGTTTACCAGCGCCTCCACCACCGCTGGCCCCAGGCCCTCGATGTCCATGGCGTCCCGACTGGCGAAGTGGGTCAGGTTCCGCATGAGCTGGGCGGGACATTCCGCCCCGGTGCAGCGCACCGCCGCCCCGTCCGGGTCCCGCTCCACGGGCGCGCCGCAGACCGGGCAGACGGAAGGCAAAAAGTAGGGTTTGCTCCCCTCCTGCCGTTTGGACAAATCCACGCTGACCACCTGGGGGATGATCTCCCCGGCCTTTTGGACGATGACCGTGTCGCCGATGCGGATGTCCTTCTCGGTGATGAAGTCCTGGTTGTGGAGGGTGGCGTTGGTCACGGTGGTGCCCGCCAGCCGCACCGGTTCCACCACCGCCTTGGGGGTCAGCACCCCGGTTCGGCCCACCTGCACCACGATGTCCAGCACCTTTGTGGGCTTCTGCTCCGGCGGGTACTTCCACGCCACCGCCCACCGGGGGAACTTGGCGGTGCTGCCCAGCAGCTCCCGCTCTGGTAGGCTGTCCAGCTTGACCACCGCCCCGTCGATGTCGAAGGGGTAGCGTTCCCGCTCCTCTCCGAGAGCAGAAATCCACTGGGAGACCTCCCCCACCGTGTCAAAAACCGGGTGGGGGATGACCCGGAATTGCAGCGTCTCCAGATAGTCCAGGGCCTGGGAATCCGTCTCAAAGGCCGGGCCGTCGGAGAGCTGGATGTTGAAGATGATGCAGTCCAGCATCCGCTTTGCGGCGATTTTCGGGTCCAACTGCCGCAGAGAACCGGCGGCGGCGTTCCGGGGGTTGGCAAAGAGCGCTTCTCCCTCCAGCTCCCGCTGGTCGTTCAGCCGGGCGAACCGTTCTCTGGAAATATAGCACTCTCCCCGGACAATGAGCCGGTGGGGTGCCCTGGTCAGCTTCATGGGGATGGAGCGGACGGTGCGGAGGTTTTCGGTCACATCCTCCCCCACCTGGCCGTCCCCCCGGGTGGCCCCCCGGACAAACACGCCGTCCACATACTCCAGCGCCACGGAGAGGCCGTCCACCTTCGGTTCCGCCACATAGCGGACCGCCTCTGCGCTCTGACGCACCCGCTGGTCGAAGGCCGTCAGTTCCCCCTGTTCAAATACGTCTTGGAGGGACAGCAGCGGGACCTCGTGTGTCACCTCCGCGAAGGCGGAGATGGCTTCGCCGCCCACCCGCTGAGTGGGGGAATCCGGCGTCACCAGCTCCGGGTGCACTGCCTCCAACTGCTCCAGTTCCCGCAGCTTGCGGTCGTATTCGTAATCAGAGACTGACGGCGCGTCCAGCACGTAATACTGGTAGTTCCACCGGTTCAGTTCCTCTTTCAGCGCGTCGATTTGCGCCTTTGCTTCCTTCATCTCTCTCACTGCTCCTCTGCGGCGTTGGAATCCGCCGCCTGGTCATAGGGGTTCCAGCTTGCGTAGCTCTCCGGCACGTCCCCCATCAGGATGGATTGGGCCAGCGGAATGGTGCTGGTGAGCTGCTGTCTGTGGACCCCGCCGGGGATCATCAGCAGCACATCCACCGAAATCACCATATTGATCTGATGGAGGGTCTGGTTAATGCCCGCCGCCTGAAATTCGCTTTCGAAGGAGATGCCCACCTGACCGGCGTGTAAAATCTCCACGCTGACCTCCGGCCCCAGGCTGGAGAACACCGTCAGGTTCAACACCGCCCCGATGGGGATTTGAACGCGCTGCCGCTCCATGCCGTCCAGCACCGTGGAGACCTCCCGGCCCATGCTGACCCGCAGGGCGTTGAGCATATCCATGTCGGTGGTCATGCCAACCACTTCCCCGTTGTTGTCGTAAAACACCTGCACAAGGTCGTTGTAGCTCAGCTCCCCGGCCTCGGTAAGGCTGGAACAGACCTCGTTGACCTCGGCGGTCACCAGATTGTCCAGCTCCGCTCTGGCCAGCTCCAGCACGATGGGCCGGATGCGTCCGTCCACCACCCACAGCAGCACCGCCGCCGTCAGCAGCGCAGCCCCCAACAGGAACAATCCCCGCCCTTTCCCACGTCCCCGGCGGGGCGGGCGGGGTCTTGGCCGTCTCATGGTCACCACCCCCTCGCCTATTTTATGCGGGAGGGCGTGTCCCTGTGCGAAATTAGCTGTTAGCTTATTAGTCTTTCGCCAGAAACCCCTCCGTCGCGGCTTGCGCCGCGCCACCTCCCCTTTCAGGGGAGGCAA
>JAJPXR010000254.1 GCA_021205375.1 Clostridiales bacterium
ACTATTTTTGCGGGTTATTTTTCTCTGCCCCAACTCTTGACATAGAACCACTTTTGCTGGAAAACCGCAGTTTTCCGGGCGGTTTAGTTCAAAACGGACGGGATGCCGGAATCAGTCCTCGTCATACGCCTCGCGCAGAACGGCGCGGCGGGACAGGGAGACCTTCTTGGCTTCCATGTTGATGTCGGTGATCTTGACCTCGACGATCTGGCCCTCAGCCAGCTCATCCTCAGGCTTCTCCACCCGATGGTCGGCGATCTGGGAGATGTGGATCAGGCCGTCCACGCCGGGAACGATCTCAGCGAAGGCGCCGAAGCTCATCAGCTTGACGATCTTGACCTCGGCGTTGTCGCCGATGGAATACTGGCTGATGAAGTTCTCCCAGGGAGAGACGCTGCGGTCCTTCATGCCCAGAGAGATCTTCTTCTTTTCGGGGTCGTACTTGATGACGTAAACGTCCACCACGTCGCCCACAGAAACGGCCTCGGAGGGGTGCTTGATGCGGCTCCAGGACAGCTCGGAGATGTGGACCATGCCGTCCACGCCGCCGATGTCCACGAACGCGCCGTAAGAGGTCAGGCTCTTGACGGTGCCCTGATAGTGCTTATCCACCTCGATGTTGTCCCAGATGGCCTGGGCCTTGGCAGCGCGCTCAGCGGCGGCCACGGCGCGGATGGAACCCACCACGCGGCGGCGGGAGCGGTTGACCTCGGTGATCTGCATCCGGGCGGTGGTGCCCACCAGGACGTCCATCGGCTCGTTGCGGCGCAGGCCGGTCTGAGAGGCGGGGACGAAAACGCGGATGCCGTTGACGTTGGCGACCACGCCGCCCTTGTTCTCCTCGCGGATATAGCCCTCGACGATGGTGCCGTTCTCACGGGCTTCCTCGATCATCTCCCAGTTCTTAGCAGCGTCCAGACGCTTCTTGGACAGGGTGACGATGCCGTCCTGGTCGTTGATGCGGGTGACCTGGGTCTCGATCTCGTCGCCGACGTGAACCAGATCCTCCACCTTGACAGAGGGATCGTCAGACAGCTCGCTCAGCGGAATGTAGCCGGTGTGCTTTGTGCCCAGCTCGACCTGGATCTCAGTCGGAGTGATGTTCACAACGGTGCCTGTGACCTTGTCCCCTGTATTTAAAGTTTTGATCGATTTCTCCAGCATTTCGGCGAAAGATTCCTCGATCTCCATTTTTTCATCGCTCATAGTGTAAAAAACCTCCTTTATTATCCACCCGGGCGTAGACGCGCCCGCAGTGATTCCAACAGACGCTGCGCATTTAATCGCATCCAATGGCAGCTCTGACGCCTGTTCGATCCAATAAACATGACTGCAATGCTGCTGACAGAGCTGAGCCAAATGACGGGTGTTGGCGCTCTTATGGTCGCCAATGACCACCATGACCTCGCACTGTCGGGCCAAAAACTCTGCTTCTGACTGGCGCTGATACGTAGCATTACATATTGTATCAAATGTTTCCGCGTTTGTACAGAGTTTTTTTGCAATTTCCACAGCTTTTTTCCAAACTTCTCTGGTTGACGTTGTCTGAGAGACAAGTGTCAGCGGCAGGCTGTCACCCTCCGGCTGAGCAGCGATCCAGCGCTCCAATTCCTCGCCGGATTCCACCACCACGGCGTTTTTGCACCACCCGGCGGTGGCTGTGACCTCGGCGTGGCCCCGCTTGCCCACGATGACGGGGATGCGTCCCCGCTCCTCCGCCTGGGCCACCAGCTTGTGGATGCGCTTCACGCTGGGGCAGGTGGCGTCCACCACCCGGAGGCCCCGGCGCTCCAGCTCCTCAAAGACGGCGTGGCCCTCTCCGTGGGAGCGCACCACCACCGCCGCCCCTTCGGGGATGTCCGCGGGGTCGGTGACGCAGGTCATCCCCTCCTGGGCGAAGTGCTCCACCACATGGTCGTTGTGGACCAGGTGGCCCAGCATGGCGCAGGGCTTTCCCTCGGCGGCGGTCTGCTCCGCCAGCTCCACCGCCCGGCGCACGCCGTAGCAGAACCCGGCGGTTTTGGCTAAGGTGACGGTCATTGGGCCTCACTCTCCAGAGCGTAAATGCGTTTCAGCAGGTCATCGGCCACGGCCTCCTGCTCCTCCTTGGTGGCCCGGCGGCCTGCGGGCTTGACCACGTAAGGCTCCCCGAACACCACCGTAGAGCGGTGGAACATCTTCTTGGGCCGGGTGGAGTACACCGGCACGATAGGCGCACCGGTTTTCAGGGCTATCATGGCCGCGCCGGTCTTGGCGCTGCCCTCCTCGCCCTCGCCCACGCGGGTCCCTTCGGGGAACATCATCAGCTTGCAGCCGTCCTTCAGCACCCGCAGGGCGTTTTTGATGGCGGACATGTCGTTGTTGCCCCGGTCCACGGCGAAGGTGCCGATGGCGTCCAGCACCCGCCCCATGATGGGAATTTCCAGCAGGGATTTCTTGGCCATGATGCGGATGATGTGCTTCCGGCTGGCGGCAAAGCAGATCATGGGCGGGTCGGCCAGAGAGGTATGGTTGGGGCAGATGATACACGGCCCCTCCGGGATGCGGTCCCGGTGCAGCACCTTAAAGGGATAGAAAAAGTTCCAGATAGGGTAGAGGATCACGTACAAAATCCGGTAATTCCGCTCCTCCTGTGCCCGTGTGCGCTTCTTTTTCTTCTTTTTCTCGTTCTTCTCGTCTGCCATAGGCTCACATCCTCTCTCGAATGGCGTTCAGCAACAGTTGAAGGCTCTCTTCCAGATTATACTTCGTCGTGTCCACCAGCACCGCGTCCTCCGCCTGACGGAGCGGGGCGATGGGGCGGTTTTTGTCGTTCTCGTCCCGGAGGATGACGTCCGCCAGCACTTCCTCATAGGAAACGTCGCTGCCCTTGGCTTGCAGCTCCTTCCAGCGGCGCTCCGCCCTGGCCTCCGGCGTGGCGGTCAGGAACAGCTTGACCTCCGCCTGGGGCAGCACCACGGTGCCGATGTCCCGCCCGTCCATGACGACGCTGTGCTTGTTTGCCAAATCCCGCTGCAAATCCAGCAGGAAGGCCCGGACCGCGGGAATGGCCGACACCGCCGAGGTGTAGAGGGACAGCTCCGGCTGACGGATCTCCTCCGTCACGTCCTCGCCGTTCAGCAGCATATGCTGCAAGCCGTCCTCCCCGTAAAACAGCTCCGGCTGAATTTCCGGCAGGCGGGCGGCGATGGCTTCACCGTCGCTGCGGTCAATGCCCAACCGGTAGCAGTACAGAGCCACCGTCCGATAAATCGCCCCGGTGTCCACGTACAGAAAGCCCAGCTCTGCGGCCACCTTTCGGGCCAGGGTGCTTTTCCCCGCCCCGCTGGGGCCGTCAATGGCCACGCTGATCCGTTTTTCCATGTTACTCATTCTCCTTTTGCCGCTTCCGCTGCGCTGCGGCCCGCCGCCGCGCCGGTGGCCCAGGCCGCCTGTAGGTTGAAGCCGCCGGTGTAGCCGTCGATGTCCAGCACCTCCCCGGCGAAGTACAGCCCGGCGCACTTTTTGGAGGCCATGGTGGTGGAGTTCACCTCGCTGAGCTTGACGCCGCCGGAGGTGACGATGGCCTCCGCCCCGGGCCGGGGGCCGGTGATCTCCATCCGGAACCCCGTCAATTCATCCCCCAGCCGCCGCCGCTGGCCTTTGGTCACGTCATGTACCTTGGTCTCCGGCGGGATGTCCGTCCGCCGCAGCATCACGGGGATCATCAGCCGGGGCAGCAGTCCCCCCAGCACGTTTTGCACATCCCGGTTGGGGTTCTGGGCGAAGTCCCGCAAAATGCGTTCGTCCAATTGCTTTTCCGACAGAGCGGGTTTCAGGTCTATTATAGCAGAGTATTTGTCTTTGTCAAAGCCCTGTAAACAGGCGCTGGCGGAAAGTACCAGCGGCCCGGAGAGGCCAAAGTGAGTGAAGAGCAGCTCGCCAAAGCCCTCGTAGACCGTCTTTTTCTTCTGGTTTTTGAGCTTTAGCGTCACGTTGCGCAGGGAAAGCCCCTGCATCTGCTGGCAGTCCTCCCCCGCTGTCACCAGCGGCACCAGCGAGGCGCGGGCGGGGACCAGCGTGTGGCCCACAGACTTGGCCAGGGCGTAGCCGTCCCCGGTGGAGCCGGTGGCGGGGTAAGACACGCCGCCGGTGGCGACGATGACCGCGTCTCCCCGGAGGGTGCGCCCGTCCTCCAGCAGTACGCCGGTGGCCCGGCCCTCCGTTTGCAGCAGCTCCGTCACCCGCCCGGTAACGGTTTTCACCCCCAGGCGGCGCAGCTCGTAAAACAGCGCGTCTATCACGTCGGCGGCCCGGTCGGAGACGGGGAACACCCGGTTGCCCCGTTCCACTTTCAGCGGCACACCCAGCGCCTCGAAAAACGCCTGGGTGTCCTCCGGGGAAAAGCGGCTCAGGGCGCTGTGGAGGAACCGTCCCCCTCTGGGGTAGTTTTGCAGGGCCTCCTCCACCGGACAGCGGTTGGTCAGGTTGCACCGGCCCTTGCCGGTGATGTAGAGCTTGCGCCCCACCTTTTCGTTCCGCTCGATGAGCGTCACGGCGGCTCCTGTCCGGGCTGCGGTGATGGCGGCCATCATTCCGGCGGCTCCGCCGCCGATGACAATTACGGTGTTCAAAAGGTTCCCCCTCATAGAAAAACGGAGCCAGTTCCCGGAAGAACTGACTCCGGCCGATGGATAGTGGATAGTAGCTAGAAAAGTAAGTCTGCGTATTGCGTTGAATCGAACTTACCTGCCATACCAACGGAAACCCCTCCACCATGCTTCGCATGGTCCCCCTCCCCTTTCAGGGGAGGCGAGGGGGATAGTGCTTGTCGGCTGTTCTGCGTTTTTACCCAACAGAACACGAGTTTTCCGCAAAATGGCGAGTTAGCCCCTTTTTCTCTTCTTTTTAGGGATTTGCAAGGAAAGGTTTTGTTCAATGCTGTACAACCTCTCCTCGGAGAGCTATCTTTCGCAACTGACCACCCCTCTTGCCTCCCCTGAAAGGGGAGGAGGGCCGCCGCCTTTA
>JAJPXR010000225.1 GCA_021205375.1 Clostridiales bacterium
ATGAATTTGGGGCCAGGTGCTTTACCTGACCCCAACATTTATTATAGAACCGAAATAAAATACAATGGTCAAATCCATTTCCTGAAGTGGGAAAGATTTTGACAGAAAAAAGGATGGCCGAACGGCTCCGCGAAAGCGGGCCGCTGCAACCATCCTTTGCTGTCAGGCTGTATGCACGGGACTTTGCCCGCTCTTTCTTATAGATGTTGGGTTCAGTCGATGCGCTCTCCGTTGCCGTAGCACTCGCAGAACCGCGCCGAAAACGCCGGCGGCTCGTCACAGACATACAGGTGGGAGGTGTCTCCGAAGGCTGTGACCCGGAACGAGGCGATCCCCGGCCTGCGCTCCTCGGTAACGACTGTGGTCACAGAAGTCGGCGCGGCACAGAGGCCGTGCCACAGAATCACAGGAGATACGTTCCACAAATGACTGAGCAGTATACACTCCAGCGCAAAGTGGCAGAACAGGACAATGGTATCACTATTAGCGCGAACCACCCGGTACCACTTTCCCTCCCGTTCGTAGCCATGTTTTTTCAGCAGCGCATCGAAGTTTTCAACGATATAGTCATACTGTTGCCGAGCCTGTCCCGCCTGCATGATTGGGTCATCCCCCCACCGCTCAGCGGAGTAGAACACATCCCGGCTCATCCAATCCTGCGGCAACCAGTCCCAGGCAAGAGAACGTCTGCCCGGCTGGTCAGGTTTTTCCACTCTGGCGGGAAATTCCTGCAACCAGTCGCACACCCCTGCCGTCCGCCCCAGCCGCTCCAGAGTCAGCGATGCTGTCTGCCTGGCTCGTCTCAGCGGCGAAACGTAATAATAATCCGCCTCTTGCTTGCACAGCCGCCGGGCCAGCAATTCTGCCTCCCTCCAGCCTTTCTCTGTCAACACATCGTTCTCGTAATCGGGGTCGCCATGCCGGATAATCAGCAATTTCATGGTAGTTCCTCCTCAAGAGATACTGTATTCGTATTTTTCTATGACCATGGCCACCTCTTCCGGCGTTTTGGCGGTGTGCAGCAGTTGCTTGAACTCGTCCTCCCGCAGCATATTCACCAGGTTGAAGAAGGCTTTCAGGTGCGTTTTGTGGTCTACCGCGCTGAGGCAGCAGACAAACTCCACCGGGTCAAGCTCCTCTGCGCCGAAATACACCGGGGTTTTCAGACGGATGAGATACATCCCCACCCGGACGCTGCCCTGCTCCAGGCCCTCGTGGGGAACGGCGAAGCCCTTGGACAGCACCACATAAGGGCCATTCTCCTCGATGTTGGAAATCATGGCGTCGATGTAGCGCTCCTCGATGTACCCCCGCTCCAGCAGAGGCAGAGCCGAACGGCGCACCGCCTCCTGCCAGGTGGCGCACTCCACATCCAGCTCGATGTTGGAGGCCGGGAGCAGATGGTGCAGGTAGGGAGAGAAAATTTCGGACTCCGCCTCCAAAGGCTGGTTCATGTAATCCCGGATAATGCGCCGCAGCTTTTTCATCAGCTCCGGGGCCTGTTTGGGAACGGTTTCGTAGACCACCGGCTTGATTTTTTCAATCAGCCCCTTGGAGCTGACCTCCTGCACCTCCACACGGGAGGGGAGGTAGCGGCTGTTGCGGAGGGCGTCGATTTTGTTGCCCACCCGTACATAATCCTCGTCGCTGAACAGGGGTGAGACGATGACGTAGTCGATGGGGCAGCCCTGCAACGGGACGGTGGTGATGACAAAATCCGCCGTTCCCTCCTTGATTTGGGTGGCTTCGTGGGCGGAGATGATGTCCACGATTTGAAAGTCAAAGTGCTGTTTCAGTCGGGCCAGCAGCAGCCGGGAGGTGCCGATGCCCGCGTGACAGGCCACCACCACCCGGAAGGCCAGCTCCCGGTTCTTCTTGCGCTCGATGGCGGCGCAGACGTGGACCGCCACATAAGCTCCCTCCATCTCGGTCATGGGCCGGGACAGGTATTGGGTCAGAACCGGGAGCTGCCGCTGCACTGCATCCACCACGTCCTGATTGTCCTCCAGCACCTCTTGAATGACATCGCTCTCCGGGTAGGTGGCCGGTGGCGCGGAGAACACCGACTCCAGATGGTTGGAGAGGTTCTCGAAGAAGTCGTAATCATTGTTCAGGTTGATTCCCAAGTCGTCGGAAACGCAAGCGATGAACTGGCGGGTGATGAGCTGGATCTTGATGATGTTGTTTTGGAAAGACTCCCGCCGCATATACCGGGCGCGGGTCAGCATTTGGCACAGCAAACGGATGTCATCCTCGGTGGTGGTGACGCCGCAGTACTGGGTCACATAGCGCAAGATGTCCTGGGCCATGTAATATTTGTCGCTGTCCACAAGGGGCTGGGGTTCCAGCATTGCCCCCTGCAAGTTGCGGTTGACCATAATACCCAGATAGAACAAAATTTCCCGGAAAGAACCGTCCGTCAAGAACTGGTGGTGCTGGTGTTCCTGCTCGTTGATGATTTTCTGGATGATGACCCGGTTGCCCGCCTGGACGCTGACCAGGTTGGAGACCACGTCCTGCTGCACCTCGCGGCCTTCCTGTGCGCCGGGGGCCAGCAGTTCCAGCAGGAAAAAGCGCTTGACGCTCTCCGGCCCCTCCACCCGGAGGCCCCGGCTGGCGTGGGATTGGACTTCCAGCCCCGCCTGCTGGATATACGCCTTAATTGCGTCCAAGTCGTTGATAATCGTCGCACGACTGACAAAAAGGTGGTCTGCGATCTCCGAAAGAGTAACGTACCCGGTGGCATTGACCAGGATCGCGCAGGCCACCAGCTTTCGTTCCTCTCTGGATAACTTATAAGTGTAAAAATCTCCCGACACCAGCAATGGGATGGACTGAGCAAAGTCATCTGGGAGGAGGACACGCCCGCCTTTCAGCGTCAGCGTTTTCAACTGGTGCTGCCGGAGGGTGGCGTTGATCTCGTTGAGGTCGTTGCGAATGGTGCGCTGAGAGACCTGAAAATGGGCCGCCAGGTCTGCCAGACTCAGCGGTTCCTTTGCGTCGCTGAGCATATGGATGATAGTGCTTGTCCGCTGGTTCATGATAGGCCGTCACTCCTTCCCTTTGAAACGAATTGAAAACGGCTTTTTACAACTTATTATACCTTTTCCCGCTGGGAAAAGCAAGGTGAGAAGAGAGGACAAAGTGCTGCAAAAAATGGGAAAGAAATTTTAACTACGGGGCGGAGAGCTATAATCCTTATGACTTACCGATTGAAGGGTTGCATCCCGGAGAGACACCTAGATTACGGGAACCGCGCCTGAAGTTACACAAAGGGTTCTTTATGCGATTGTCCATGATGCGTTTAGCTGAATAAAAAAGAACCGGCAAGTCGCCACATTTTCAGTGACGACCTGCCGGTTCCCTGTTACCTGTCAGTATTATGCTGCTGTTCCTGCTGCCTGCGCTGTTCCTCCTGTTCCTCCTGCTCCACCCCCAAAATCGCCTCAACATTTTTTCGGGCGATAAGATAATCCTGCATCTGCTTCCTGGCTTCACGGTACTCCGCGTAGACCACTTTCTTTCCGCTCAGCACCTGGGCATACTCCTGATTGAGCTGCCTGATGGTGGGGATTCTGGATTTGCCCTTCCCCTGGCCGCCAGCGCTGTCAAGCTGATTGAACGCCGCCTTTGCCGCTTTGTGAAGGGTGATTTCCTCCCGGTGTTCCTCCAGGAACTTTTTGCTGTACCCGGACTCCTTGTAAGCGGCATAAGTCTCCTTCGTCCGGGAGTAGTTGATGATGTGTTTTTTCAGAGCGGCGATCTCCGCCAGACGCTGCTCTGCTGATTTAATGGAGTCGGAAAGCTCATTGAATCGGGCGGTTGCCGCATCGGTTTTTTCCACCAGCTCATCAAAGGTGCCGATGTCATGCTCTTTGATAAAGCATACAGCTTCGGCCATCTGTTGAAGATTGAAATTCTTCGCCCAGCGGACGTAACCGCCGCCTTTGCCCTGCGCCCGTTTGTCCTCGATGTCGATCAAGAGCTGGAGCTTCGGCGGCGCTGCGGAGAACTGCTTCTCCTTTCTCCGTCGCTTTGGCTGATGTTCTCTGGCTCCGGCGATGACTGCCCGGATTTCTTCCTCTGAATAGCCTTCACCCAAAGACCGCAGACGGATAAACCGCTGCTGACCTTTGCCTTTCAGGGCAATGTTCTTACCACGTTTGATCTCATAGCCGTACTCCTCCAGCATCCGCAGAAACGCTTCAAAATTTTCCGGCTTCTGTTGGAGTATGGTGTCAATGGCCTCGCAGATACCGTCCCGAAAGGAGGGGTTCTTCGGGTAGTCCGTCCGTTTTTCCCGTTCACTATAAGGCTTCGGCTCAATGATGGAGAGGCCGTGCTGGACACAGAGCCTGTCACTGATTTTTTGAATCGCCAGGTAGGACAGGAAAAAGTTCTTGAACTTTCGGCTCCCGTCCAGCGTAGTGGAATTGAAAATGATATGATTGTGAATATGGGGTCTGTCTGTGTGGGTGGCCACGATAAAGGCGTGTTTCCCCTTGGTGAACCGCATCGCCAACTCGTAGCCGATCTGGTTCGCCTCCTCTGCCGTGACCTCTCCGGGCTTGAAGGACTGGCGTATCTGGTAGGCGATGACATCGTGCTTTTGCCGCCGCCCAGTGCTGTGTTCATACTGCCGCTTGGACAGCATAAACTCCTCATCCACCGTGAAAGGGTCGCACTCATAAGCCGTGACCAAATCCCCCTTCTGCGTTTTCTCTGGGTTCTTGGCGTAATCTGTCCGGTCATTCAGTGTCTGTGCGATGGTTTTCCCTTTGTTGATGTGCAGGGGGATCAGTCTGGTTGCTGCGATGGGTCTCACCTCCTAAATTCTTTCCGTTTTCTCAAGGGGACCATTTTCGGAAGCTTTTTCCCGATTCAAGAATCGGCGTTTTCAGCGATTTTCAAATAGAAGCAGCCCCAGACAGAGAACTATGGAACCTCTGATTAAAAGCGGATTTCATTGATAACCTTA
>JAJPXR010000105.1 GCA_021205375.1 Clostridiales bacterium
ATTATACCTCATCTACACCCATTTGTGCAATTTTTAGTTTTCAGATACGCCCTAGAAATAGCACCAGTCATCTGAGGTGGTCAATTTCGAGGCAGCCACACGCCGCTGGTACTGACAGGGGAAACCTGAGAGATGCAGGAGAACGCCACGCCTGCCAGATGACAGAAGCCTATTAGGAAGGGAATCGCAGCGATGCGGTTCCGTCCCTTTTTCCGCAAAAAAACAGCGGCAGACAGAGAAAACCTTGTCTGCCGTTTGCTATTTTTCTGATATGCGCCCCCAAACCGGGGCATAGAGAGGCTGTTCCTCACTTTTTGGGCTTAAACGAATCCTTCAGCGACACGGACCGGTTAAACACCAGCGCGCCAGGCTTGCTGTCCTTGTTGTCCACGCAGAAGTAGCCCGTCCGCATGAACTGGAAGGAGGCTGGAGCGGTAGCGTCCGCCAGAGACGCCTCCAGCTTGCAGCCGGTCAGCACCTCCAACGAGCAGGGGTTCAGCGCGGCCAGGAAGTCCTTTCCGGCGGCGTCGGGGCTGGGGTCGGTAAAGAGGTCGTCGTACAGCCGAACCTCCGCGTCGGCGGCGGTGGCGGCGTCCACCCAGTGAATGGCAGCGCCCTTGATTTTGCGCCCGTCGGCGGGGTCGCCGCCCCTGGAGTTGGGGTCGTACTCTGCCAGCACCTCGATGACGTTGCCGTCGGTGTCCTTGACGCAGCCGGTACACTTGACGATATAGGCCCCTTTCAGGCGGCACTCCATGCCGTCGGGGGTCAGGCGCTTGTACTTGCGGACCGGCACCTCCATAAAGTCCTCCGCCTCGATGTAGAGGTGGCGGGAGAAGGTGACGGTGTGGCTGCCCATCTCCGGGTGCTTGGGGTGGTTCTCGATCTCGAAGGTCTCGCTCTGGCCCTCCGGGTAGTTGGTGATGGTCAGAGGGACGGGCCGCAGCACCGCCATGACGCGGGGAGCGGTGTCGTCCAAATCGCTGCGCAGGCAGTACTCCAGGAAGGAGAACTCGACGGTAGAGGCGGCTTTCGCCACGCCGATCTGCTCGGAGAAATTGCGAATGGCGGCGGGGGTGTATCCCCGGCGGCGCAGGCCGCAGATGGTGGGCATACGGGGATCGTCCCACCCGGAGACATAGTGCTCCTCCACAAGCTGGCGGAGCTTCCGCTTGGACATGACCGTGTGGTCGATGCCCAGCCGGGCGAACTCGATTTGCCGGGGCTTGGCGGGGGCGGAGATATTGTCGATGACCCAGTCGTACAGGGGCCGGTGGTCCTCAAACTCCAGGGTGCAGAGAGAGTGGGTGATGCCCTCGATGGCGTCCTCGATGGGGTGGGCGAAGTCGTACATGGGGTAGATGCACCACTTGTCGCCGGTGCGGTGGTGGCTCTGATGCTTGATGCGGTAGATGGCCGGGTCCCGCAGGTTGAAGTTGCCGCTGGCCAGGTCGATTTTCGCCCGGAGGGTCATGGCCCCGTCGGGGAACTCGCCGTTCTTCATCCGCTCAAACAGGTCCAGGCTCTCCTCAATGGGCCGGTCCCGGTAGGGGCTGACGGCGGGGGTGTTCACGTCGCCCCGGTTGGCACTCATCTCCTCGGCAGAGAGCTGGCAGACGTAGGCTTTCCCGGCGCGGATCAGCTCCACGGCGTACTCGTACATCTGGTCAAAGTAGTCGGAAGCGTAGTAAAACCGGTCGCCCCAGTCGTACCCCAGCCAGTGGATGTCCTCCTGGATGGCGTCCACGTACTCCGTGTCCTCTTTGGTGGGGTTGGTGTCGTCCATCCGCAGGTTGCACAGGCCGCCGTACTTCTCGGCGGTGCCGAAGTCCACGTAAATGGCCTTGGCGTGGCCGATGTGCAGGTAGCCGTTTGGCTCCGGTGGGAACCGGGTGTGGACGGTCATACCGGCGTAGCGGCCATTCTCGGCGATGTCCTCGTCGATGAAGTCGTGGATAAAGTTCTGGGCCATGCTGGGGTTCTTTTGTTCAGACATGGGGATCACTCCTCGGTTTCTTTAGTGACAAATAGGGGAGGACGGCAGCAGGCAGGGGAGAGGCCGCCCGCGCTGTCCGCCAATTCGATGCTTTTATTATATCCCGGCTGTTCCAAAAAGCAAGTATATGCCCCAAAAGTTGTAGAACATGAGGGGATTATCGGTTGCTCCCGGTTGAAAATTGTCGAATACGACAAAACGCTTTGCGTTATGCAGTCACCTTCAACAAATCCTGTCCCGGCTCCACGGTCCCGGAGGCCACCAGCTCCACACCGGCCAGCTCTCCGCTGTTGGTGACGGCGGTGATGACCACGGCGGAGTGCCCGGCGGCCTTGATTTTGTCTAGGTCCATGGTCAGCAGCAACTGGCCCTTTTTGACCTTGTCGCCCTCCCGGACGCTGGCGGCGAAGCCGTCGCCGTTCATCTCGTAGGTGTCCACGCCGATGTGGATGAGCAGATCGACCCCGGCGGTGGTGGTCATGCTGATGGCGTGGAAGGAGGAGTGGAGCTGGGTGACGGTGGCGTCGGCGGGGGCGTAGACCTTGCCCTCGGTGGGGTCGATGCCGCAGCACTGGCCCATGGCTCCGCCGGAGAAGGCCGGGTCGGGCACGGCGTCCATAGCCAGCGCCGTGCCTTTGGCATCGGCGGCCAGCACGCAGGACAGGGCGGAGGCTTTGTTATCCTGTTTCTTAAAGTGGTCAAAGAATCCCATAATAAATCGCTCCTTATAAAGAGATTCGCAGGTCATCCTGTTCGCGTTAAGTAGCTAGAAAGGGCGAAGTTGCAAACTGGGCTTCCTCTGCGGATAAATCCACATCGGTTTTGAAAAACCGTGGCCAGACAGTAAGCACTATCCCCCCTTGCCTCCCCCTGTGAAGCGCGGGCCGAATGGCCAATTCCTCTTTCGCGCAAATGCAGGGAGCTATGGCCCTAAAGGGCCATGCGAGTCGCAAAGGGGAGGGGGACCATGCGTCAGCATGGTGGAGGGGTTTCGCGTCAAAGCAGCGCAAACGGGACACAAAAAGAGATATCACCTTTATTTTACCTGAGAATCCCGTCGATGTCTATCTTTTTTTCCTCCGGGCGGCAAAAATCCTCCCGCAAAAAGCGGCCTGACAACGACGACAGGCAACCTTTGCTGACAAGTGCCCAGCCGCCGCCGTCAAATTTCAGCATTTTTCCCTTGTCAAGCAGATGGAGATGAACTATAATAAACTATGATTGTACCCATTACTAAGTTTTGCAATTAGCACTGGATGGTTTCTCAATCTCAGGTGCATGACCGGAGAACATTCCAGAAACCCTCGCCGCAAGGCGAAGGAGAGAGTCAGGTTTTCACTATAATTGCACATTGCTAATTGCACATTGAACGACTGGAGGCCGGTTTTTATGACCGTAAACGAACTGAAAGCCCTGCTCACCCCTGGGCGTCGGGTCCATCTGGTGGGCATCGGCGGCGTTTCCATGTTCCCACTGGCCCAGGTGCTGCGGGGCAACGGCATCATCATCACCGGCAGCGACGCCAGAGAGAGCGACAACGTCCGCAAGCTCAAGGCCGAGGGCGTCACCGTCTACATGGGCCACCACCCGGAAAACGTGGAGGGCGCTGAGGTGGTCATCCGCACCGCCGCCGTCCACGATGACAACCCGGAGATCGCCGCCGCCAGAGCCAAGGGCATCCCCGTCTTTGAGCGGTCCCAGGGCTGGGGGGCGCTGATGCAGGACTATAAGCACGCCCTCTGTGTCTCCGGCACCCACGGCAAGACCACCACCACCTCCATGTGTACTCACATCCTGATGGCGGCGGGGCTGGACCCCACCGTAATGATCGGCGGCAACCTGCCCCTGCTGGGCAGCGGCTACCGGGTCGGGGAGGGGGACACCATCATTCTGGAGAGCTGCGAATACTGCAACTCCTTCCTGTCCTTCCGGCCCACCATCGCGGTGATTCTGGACATCGAGGCCGACCACCTGGACTTCTTCAAGGACCTGACCGACATCGAGCACTCCTTCCGCAACTTCGCCAGCCTTGTGCCGGAGGACGGGGTCATCATCGCCAACGCCGACGACCGCAACACCATGGACACCCTGGACGGGCTGAACCGTACCATCCTGACCTTCGGGTTGGACAGCTACGCGGATGTCTATTGCAGCGCCTTGGCCTGGAATCGGGGCGTGGCCAGCTTCGACCTGATGCAGAACGGAAAAAAAGCGGGGCGGGTGGAGCTGAGCGTCCCCGGCCTGCACAACGTGAAAAACGCCCTGGCCGCCGCCGCCGCTGCCCTGGCAATGGGGGTGCCGCCCACCGCCATCTCCCAGGGGCTGAACCAGTACCACGGGGCGGAGCGCCGCTTTGAGTACAAGGGCGAATACCACGGGGCCAAGATCTACGACGACTACGCCCACCATCCCGGCGAGCTGCACATGCTGCTGGAGACCGCCAAGACCCTGGGCTATGACCGGGTCATCTGCGCCTTCCAGCCCCACACCTACACCCGCACAAAGGCGTTCTTCCCGGACTTCGTGCAGGAGCTGAGCAACGCGGACATCACTCTGCTGACGGAAGTCTACGCCGCGCGGGAGACCGATACCCTGGGTATTTCCTCCAAAGACCTGGCCAGCAAGATCCCCCACGGGGAGTATTGCCCCACCTTCGACGATTTGGAGCGGCGGCTCAAGGAGCTGGCCCAGCCCGGCGACCTGATTTTGACTGTGGGCGCTGGCACCATCTACCAGGTGGCGGAGCGGCTGGCCGCCGCCCAGGACTGAGGCCGGACCGGGTCAGAAAAAAAGTTGTTTTGGGCGAAAAAAACGCTTGACAACCGCCGGGGTCATGAGTATAATAGCATTTGTTGATGAGCTGAGCGGTCAGCAGTCAACAAGCTCTAGCGGGATTGTGTAAGGGTAGCACAGCAGACTCTGACTCTGTATGTGAGGGTTC
>JAJPXR010000002.1 GCA_021205375.1 Clostridiales bacterium
TTCTGTAAGTGCATTTGCTGGTTTCAAACCAAAAGGAAAATCAAAATCGCTACCGCAAACGCCGCTGCACAGGCAATCCAAATCGCTACAGACGGCTTCTTTTCGCTCTCCATGACCGTTCGTAGCACTCCGGTCATAAAGGCAACACTGCCAATCGTACAGAGGTTAAAAATCAACAGCTCTTCAAAACTGCTTGCGCCATTTGTCGCAAGATTGACATTGACGTTGATCAAACTAAATATGCCAATGAAGATAATCATCAGATTGATGACATTTCCGTACATATCTCGTTCGATATGGTGAATATCCTCCACCTTCTTTTCCAGCTCTGTCATTTCCGCTTTCAGCTGAGGCTCATAGTTTCCCAAACTGCGAAAATCCATTTCATCTTGAAAAGTACCGTGATAAAGCTGCTCTGGTGCCTCATCCAACTGCTCAAACTGGATTGATGCAAGTTCCTCCTCTGGTCCCAGGGTAATTTTGCTGTTAGATATATTTGTGATTCTGAAATAAACTCTGGTTTTGTGTCCAGGCTGATACAACGGGGCCGCTAATTGCAGACCCTGCCGGATGCGGCTATTGCGCAGGAGTACCCTCCCGACCAGGTTCTCAGGCAATTCAATGATTTCCACGCTTTCCACATACACCGATGCCCCAGGAACCAGTTCACAGCTTTTCATGGCCTTATCTTTGGCATAATAGGCTCTTGTTCGCAGGTCATACGCGATATTCTGTACATTACTAGGTTTGTAGTTCTGCAAAAATGTGCTACCGCTTGCCAGCAGTTCGTTTATCTGTCTATCAACTAAAATCATTCTGCTGCGCCACCCTTCAGTCTATTGTATTATTGTAACACAGGGTTTTCGTCCGCGCAACCTTTTTTCGTTGCTTCTCTGCTTCTGCCGCAAACTCTTTCGCTTCCCCACACATTTTTAATCCAACTTTAAGGACAACCCCGCCCAAATCTGCTATACTATGCTTGTAACACTATCCCCCCCGGACAGGAGCGCCCTATGAGAATCACCGCAGAAAAATTAGAACGCCTGCAAGCCCTGACCGGTCTGCCCCAGGAACAAGCCCACAAAGCGCTGGTGGCCACCGACGGCGACCTGCTGGAGAGCCTGCTGCTGCTGGAGCGAGCGGGGCTGATCGCAGACGCCGGAGTGGGGCGCTGGTCCACAGGTGGGGCGGAGACCCGCCTGACCGCTCGCCCGGAGCGCTGCGCCGACCCCCAGTCCAATCCCGCCGAAAAGCCGGAGGACGTGCTGCGCCGGTGCTGGCACTGGCTGGTCTACAACCGGCTGGAGGTCTACAAAAAATACGACCCCTCCCGGCAGATTCGCTGCCCCATCGGGGTACTGTTTGGGCTGCTGGCCGTGGCGTGGTATGTGGTGGCGGCGGCGCTGTTCATCGCTGTGTGTATGGGCTGGCGGTTCCGGCTGGCGGGGCCGCAGTTTGACAAGCGTAATTGACCAGGAGGAATCCCCATGGCGAACCATATTTTGATCATTGAGGACGAGGAAAAGCTGGCCCGGATGCTGGAGCTGGAACTGACCTACGAGGGGTACAGCGTCCAGAAGGCGTTCGACGGACGAGACGGGCTGAACAAGGCCCTGGAGCGGACGGCGGATTTGATTTTGCTGGACATTATGCTGCCCGGCCTCTCCGGACTGGAGGTGCTGCGGCGGCTGAAAAAGGAGGGCGTTCGCACTCCGGTGATTCTGCTGACCGCACGAGACAACGTGGCGGACAAGGTCTCCGGCCTGGACGCGGGAGCCGACGACTACGTGACCAAGCCCTTCGCCATCGAGGAACTGCTGGCCCGGATACGGGCCAATCTGCGCAAAACCGCCCAGCTCCAGGAGGAGGACGCCCCCGTGGTCTACCGGGTGGAGGGGGTGGAACTGCGCCCAGACAGCCGGGAGGCCCTGGTCAACGGCCAGCCGGTGGAGCTGACCCGCCGGGAGTTCGACCTGCTGTGCTGCCTGATGGAGCACCGGGGCAAGGTGCTCAGCCGCAGCGCCCTGCTGAACATGGTGTGGGGCTACGAGTACGCCGGGGAGACCAACACCGTGGACGTGTACGTTCGCTTCTTGCGCAGCAAAATCGACGCCCGGCTGGGGCGCAAGCTCATCGAGACCGTCCGGGGCGTGGGCTACGCCATTCGATGAGCCACTTTCAAACGTAAAACGGAAAGAAAAGAGAGGGATACCATGTTCTTTTTCAACTTTTGGGACGGATTGTTCCCTGTTTTAACTACGCTGATTTTCGCCGCAGTCATCACTGTTTTTATAGTGACCATCGTCCGGGGCCTGCGGGAGTGGAACAGCAACAACCGCTCCCCGGTGCTGGAGGTGGAGGCGGGCGTGGTGGCAAAACGCGCTGATGTCAGCCACACCATGCACAGCACGGGGGACGCCGTCGCCCACACCACCAGCAGCACCACCTATTACATCACCTTCCAGGTCCACAGCGGGGACCGGATGGAGCTGCGGGTCTCCGGCAGGGACTACGGCCAAATCGTCGAGGGCGACTTCGGGATGCTGACCTTCCAGGGCACCCGGTTCCTGGGCTTCCGGCGGACGTAAAAAGGATGTGAGCACAATGGCAGATCGAGATTCCCGCACCTACGCCGCCCAGCGGATGGTCACCGGCCTCTTTTACCGGGGGCTGTTTGGGTATCTGCTGCTGGACGGCATTGTGTTCCTGTTTTTCGACGGTCCCGGCTGGGTGTGGCGACTGCTGCTGGCTGTGGAAGCGGCGGGCCTGGTCATCGGGCTGGTGCGGAACAGCCAGACCGTCCGGCGCATGATGACCCCTCTGGCGGCGCTGGAGGAGACGGCGGACGTGCTGGGCCGCTCCGACCTGGACCTGGAGGACCTGCGCCAACTGGCGGAAAAGCTGGACGACATCAACGCCGCCCACCTGAGCGAGCGACTGGCGGTCCCCGGCGAGCAGGAGGGGCTGGCTACGCTCACCGAGGCCATCAACGCCATGCTGGAGCGTATCGAGAAGGGCTACCAGGCCCAGACCCGCTTTGTCTCCGACGCCAGCCACGAGCTGCGCACCCCCATCGCAGTGATTCAGGGCTACGCCAACATGCTGGACCGCTGGGGCAAAAACGACCCCGCCGCCCGGCAGGAGGCCATCGACGCCATTCGCCAGGAGGCGGAGAGCATGAACACCCTGGTGCAAAATCTCCTGTTCCTGGCCCGCGGGGACAACGAGACCCAACCGGTGAACCGGGTCATGCTGAACCTGTCCGACATGGCGGAGGAGGTGCTGCATGAGACTCAGTTGCTGGAGACGGGCCGGGAAGTCACCGGGGAGATCGAACCGTTTTTGATGGCCGAGACAGACCGGCTGCTGCTGAAACAGGCCATGCGCATTTTGGTGGACAACGCCGTGAAGTACACCCCAGACGGCGGCGAGCTGTTCATCCGCCTGTCCCGCCGGGGAGAGATGGGGCTGTTTTCCGTCACCGACAGCGGCCAGGGCATCGCCCCGGAGGAACTGCCCAAGGTATTTGAGCGGTTTTACCGCACCGACGAGAGCCGCAGCCGTCAGAACGGCGGCACCGGGCTAGGCCTCCCCATCGCCAAGTGGATCGCCCAGCGGCAGGGGGGCAGCATCGAGGTGGTCAGCCGTCCCCAGGTGGGGAGCCGGTTCACGCTAGTGGTGCCGCTGCTGGAGCTGGGGGAGTTGTAAAGCACATAGCATTTTCTCTGCATCAAGGCAAAAAGCCGTGGGTACTGAAAACGGTACCCACGGCTTTTTCTGCTATTCTAAAAACAAATCATCAAATGTTGGATTATGAATCACCCGGATTCCCTTCACCAAAACCAACGCCACAATGTTCTTCCTTTTTTCGGTTATTTGCTCGAATATACTACTATGCACAAGCCGAACATAACAATCAATTGCATCTTCCTCTCTTACATCGTTGTCCAGCAACCAATCCGCACCGGCACCTCCGGCGAAAAGATACGTGTCCTTTTCCTCATTTATAGCTCTGTTTGTCAACATGACAGCTACTTCAGCACCGATTGTATCCCCTACTTCTAATCCCACTTCTCGCACTAATTCTTCGTTTGCTCCCCAGCCGCCCCATATTTTGTCAATTTGCAACCGTAAAGGAAATATTTCGCCAGCATATCTACGTGGTAGCAACCAAAACTTTTCGACTCTCGTTGCATTTTCTCGTAGCTTATCCTCATTAACTACTTCACTCAACTCATTTTTCTCCGCTGCAATACTGATGTTATCATCCAGTTGCCTCAACATTTCCGGGACATCATGCTCTATCCTCTTGCCTAAATCGTCAATCGATGTAAAAGTGGAAACTGTGTGTTCCCTGTTTAGTTTTTCCTTAAACAAATTAAGCTCAGCTTCGTGTTTCGTGTCAACACCGGCTAGGGGAATCCCCACTGCGGTAGAGTTCATGTCTGCCATATACACCAAGACGGGAATCTTCAGTTTAATAGCGTGTTCATATTCTAACTCAGTGAAAGATTTCCCAAAGTCAGGGTGTACACTCCCGTAAGATGCGCCGACAAGAAGAATGAAAATCTTGCAATCAGAAATCTTTTTTAGGCAGGTCTCTAGCGGCGTATCAGGTGAAGATCCGAAATATTCCATTCCTCTTACTATTTGCTCTAACCCAACCAAACGACGCTGCACCTCGGTACGATGCGGTTTCAAATCTTCGTAAGTAGAACTGACAAAAACCGGAACATGTTGTTCAACATTGCCTGTCATAATAATCATCTCTTTCTATTTTATGTAAACACTTTATCATAATGCTTTCGCACTGTCAACAGGCAATGGAAATAAGAAAACCCCCGCCTGTCCTCAGACAAGCGGGGGTTATGTGAGCGTTACCTATCTTCCCGGAGCGTCTCCACTCAAGTATTGTCGGCGC
>JAJPXR010000153.1 GCA_021205375.1 Clostridiales bacterium
AGGCTACCGCCCTGCTGGGCGACAGGGAAAAGCTGAAAGCTCTGCTCCAGTCGCCGGAGACACGGCGGCTGATGGAGCTGCTCCGCAATCAGAACGGGGACAAATTGAAGGGCGCAGCCGAGCAAGCCCGGCAGGGCGACGCCGCCAGCCTGACCGCCATGATGCAAAAGCTGATCGACACCGGTGAGGGCGCAGCCCTGGTCAGCCAGATCGAGGACCAGTTCCCCGGGAAAAAATAGCGTACATCACTGGCGAACGAGAAAGGGGAGGGGATACCTGTGGACGAATTTGAGGAAAAACTGATCAGCATCCTCTCCTCGCCGGAGGCCATGGGGCAGATCATGTCCCTGGCAAGCTCCGTTGCGGGCAAGCCGGAAGGGGAGGGGAACTCTCCGATTGAGGAGACAGAAGCGCCTCAAGAAGGTGGTTCCTCCTCGGCTTAGGGGGAAAGCCCGCTGAACCTGCTGCAAAACCTGGACCCCGCCATGGTACAGCGGCTGATGGCCCTCTACCGGGAGTACAACAAAGGTGGCGACGAAAAGACCGCGCTGCTCCAGGCCATGCGGCCCTTCCTCCGGGAGGAGCGACAGGAGCGGCTGGACAAAGCGGTGCGCATCGCCCGGTTTTCCCGTGTCATTCGCGCCGCGCTGGAACAGTTCCGAGGCGAGCGCGATGTATAACCCTTATATTGCAAATGACGATTTTCAGCCGGTGGAGCCGGAGCGGACGGGGCGGGAGAACAGCGGTCTGCTGAACCAGCTTTTCTCCCTGCTGGGCGGCGGAACGAAGAAAAATGCCGGAGGTTCCTCCGGCATCGCGGGCCTGTTGGGGCTGGATAAGCTAGATCACGGCGACATCCTGCTGGTACTCGTCCTGATCTATCTCTTCCGGGAGTCGGAGGACGACGAATGGCTGATCATTCTCGCGCTGGTGCTGCTGATGGGACTGGGATAATCCCGCCCCTCAGCGGTCATTTCTTCCGCCGGTTCAGGAACAGCCAGGCGGCCACTGCCGCCGTTGCGCCCAATGCCACCAGCAAAACAAGCGCCCGCCCCAGGCCGGTGGTGGTAATGACCACAGCGGTGACGCCCAGAATGGCGGAACAGATGTAAAGAACAGCCACCGTTTGCTTTTTGGAAAAGCCCATGTCGATTAGGCGGTAATGGACGTGCTTCCGGTCCGCCTTCATGGGGTTCTCCCCGTGGCTGACTCGCAGCAGCACGGCATAGCACACGTCGAAGATGGGCAGACCCAGCATAAAGAAGGGGATAACAAAGGAGATGATGGCGTAGAACTTGAACAATCCCTGAATACTGGCCACCGCCAGAATGTACCCGATGAAGGTAGAGCCGGTGTCCCCCATGAAAATTTTCGCCGGGGCAATGTTGTAGGGCAGAAAGCCGATGCAGGCCCCCGCCAGCGCGCCGGTGATAATGGCGACACTGGTGTTGGAGTAGGTCAGGGCGATAAACACCAGGCTGATGGCGGAGATGGAGGACACGCCCGCAGCCAGCCCGTCCAGTCCGTCGATGAGGTTGACTGCGTTGGTGATGAGGACGATCCACAGCAGCGTCACCGGGACGGACAGCCAGCCCAGGGAGAAGTTTCCGCCGTTGGCGTCCATGCTCAGGCGGCTGAAAAAGGTAATTTTGTTGCCGCCGGCCAGGGCCACAGCCGCCGCCAAAATCTGCACACAGAACTTGTGAGAGGCTTTCAGGTCGTAAATGTCGTCCAAAATGCCCAAAAAAACGATGATAGTCGCGCCGATGAGCATGGAGACCATTTTCCGCCCCATGGGGACAAAGAGGAGCGCGCTGAAAAAGAACCCCAGGTAAATGGCCAGACCGCCCATCCTGGGGGTTGGGCGGGTGTGGAGGTGCCGCTCGCTGTCGGTCCCTTTGACGCCGGGCATATCAATGGCGCCCAGACGGGTTGCCAAAACCATTGCCACCGGCGTGGTGGCCAGAGAGACCAGCAGCGAGACCAACAGGGCAGACCATACCCCGCTCACTGCTCCAGAGGTGGTGAGCATATTCCGAAACACTCCTTAAACTGGAAATCGCTGTGCTTGCGCATGTGACCGACAGCGGTCCCGCTTATTTCTGGACAAATCCGACTTTTTTATACACCTTGCGCAGGGTCCGGTTGGCGATATAGGACGCCTTGTCCGCCCCGGCGCGGTAGACGGATTCCAGATAGGCTTTGTCGGCCAGCAGGCGGTTGGCCTCCTCCCGGATGGGACGGCAAAGCTCCACCACCGCGTCGCCCACGGCGGTTTTGAACGCGCCGTAGCCCTGCCCGGCAAACTCCTGCTCCACGGCGTCGTAGTCCTTGCCGGTGGCGCAGGCGTAAATTTGAATCAGGTTGGAGATGCCGGGTTTGTTCTCCGGGTCGTAGCGGACGCACATCTCGCTGTCGGTGACGGCCCGCTTGAACTTCCGGGCGATGACCTCCGGCGGGTCCATCAGGTAGACGCAGCCGTTGGGGTCCTTGTCGGACTTGGACATTTTGTTTTCCGGGGAGGTCAGGCTCATCACCCTGGCGCCCACCTTGGCGATATAGGGGTCGGGGACGGTGAACACGTCGCCGTAAATGCCGTTGAACCGCAGGGCGATGTCGCGGGTCAGTTCACAGTGCTGCTTCTGGTCCTCGCCCACGGGGACGTAGTTGGCCTGATAGAGCAGAATGTCCGCCGCCATCAGGCAGGGGTAGGTGAACAGACCGGCGTTGATGTTGTCCTCGTGGTGGACGCTCTTGGACTTGAACTGAGTCATCCGGGACAGCTCGCCGAACATGGTGTAGCAGTCCAAGATCCAGGCCAACTGTGCGTGCTGGGGCACGTGGCTCTGGATGAAGAGGGTGTTCTTCTCCGGGTCCAGGCCGCAGGCGATGTACTGGGCCAGTTGCTCCACCGTCCGGCGGCGCAGGTCGGCCGGGTTCTGGCGGACGGTCAGCGTGTGCATATCCGCCATGAAGTAATAGCAGTCAAACTCGTCTGCGCGCTCTGCCCAGTTTTTGATGGCTCCCATATAAGAACCCAGGGTCAGCTCACCGCTGGGCTGGATACCGGATAACATCCGCTTCTTTTCGTCCATATTTTCCACTACTTTCTCCAATGAATTGCTGTGGGTAGATTCCTTACAGTTGGCATAATTTTAGCATAGTAAAGGCCAAAAGGCAAGAAAAAAACAAAGTGATTCCGTTTGTTTCGGAAAAGGGAAGAATCCCCGGTGAAAACCACACAATTAAAAGCGAATCAGAAGGCGTTTTCAGGTTCAGCCGCCGATTTCGTCCAGAATGGAGCGCTGCCGCCCGCCCAGCAGCAGGGACTGGTTGTACTGGCTGTACTTTTCACAGCCGTTGTCCCGGATGAAGCGCATGGAGTAGCAGTTCATGGTCAACTCGGTCAGGAACACCACCAGCTCCTGGCTCTCGCCAAAGGCGGCCTCCAGGAAGGAGAAAGCGTTGTCCAGCCGGGCGGAGGCGTCCAGAATGGCTTCCCGCCGCCGGGTGACGGCCCCGCTGAACTGGGTCCGCAGCGCCTCCGCCGCCTGGTCGGAGGCGGAAACGTCCCCGGTGCGGAGGGCCTGGCGGTAGCCGTCCAGGGTGTCCAGCACCCGGACCTTCCGCCGCTCGGCGGCTTTTTCCAGGTTGCCGGTGGCCCGCTGCGCTTCCAGCACCTGGGACAGGCGCTGTGCAACGGTCTCGAAGGGTTCTTCCCAGCGCTGAGCAGTGGGGAGGGCAGCCATGACCTGTTTCAGGCCGCTGTGCAGCTCGGTGACAAAGGCGTCCTCCTCGTTGGCGGCGGCGCAGGCGGTGAACACCCCGTCCAGCAGCAGCGAAATGGCGCTGAGCCGCTCGTCGAAGGGGGCTTCCCGCAGGCGGCGCAGGATGCTGTCCCGGAAGGTGCCGGTGAGAATTTCCTCCACCTTGTAGTCGGTCTGGTACTTTTTATAGAGGTCCAGATAGTTGGCGAAGTCCTTGGCCACGGCGGGCAGTTGGAGGAATTGCCCCACCACCGACTCGTCCACCGGGATGTCCAGCCCCTCGCAGGCGGTGATAAACCGGCTCAGGTCCTCCCAGCCGCGGGCGGTGACGAAGCGGCGGCCATCCACCGTAGTCTCGATTTTGTAGAAGTGGGAGGGCTTGATATCCAGGTAGGAGAGAATGGCCGGGTGGACCTTCCGCTGGTAGGCGTACTCCTTCCAGGAGGGGAAGTCCTCGTCGATGTCGATGCGGCGCACCCGGTCCAGGGTGACGATGTCGAACTCCCGGACGCTGCGGTTGTACTCAGGCGGGTTGCCCGCCGCCACGATGACCCACCCCTCCGGGACCTGGTGGCTACCGAAGGTCTTGCACTGCAAGAATTGCAGCATGGCCGGGGCCAGCGTCTCGGAGACGCAATTGATCTCATCCAAAAACAGGATGCCCTGCCGCAGACCGGTCTTTTCCATCTCCTTGTACACGCTGGCGATGATTTCGCTCATGGTGTACTCCGTCACCTGGAACTCCTTGCCGTCGAAGGAGCCGGTGCGGATGCTGGGCAGGCCGATGGCGCTCTGCCGGGTGTGGTGGGTGATGGAATAGGCCACCATCGCCACGCCGCACTCCTGGGCGGCCTGGTGCGCAATGGCGGTTTTGCCGATGCCCGGAGGCCCCATCAGCAGCACCGGCCGCTGGGCCACCAGTGGGATGGTCCAGTCGCCGTACTCGTCCCGGCTCAGATAGGCCCGGACGGTCTGTTTCAGTTGTTCCTTTGCCTGTTTGATGTTCATATCATTTTTCCCTTTTTGGTTATCTCTTTTACGCAGCCTTATGCCAGAAACCCCTCCGCCACCGCCTGCGGCGGCGGCCCTCCTCCCCTTTCAGGGGAGG
>JAJPXR010000160.1 GCA_021205375.1 Clostridiales bacterium
ATGGGGTTGATGAACCCGAATTCCCGCAGGGAGGAGCGCAGCTTGGTGATCTGCTCCGGCGAGTGTGTCCGAGCGTTATTCACATAAGGCACCAGCTTCGCAATAGGGACGAGCTGCATCTCAGTTGTTGTCTTTGCCATCAGAATAACCCCCATTCCGCAAATTTCTCAAAGCCGCCCACAGACTGGATGTACTGCCGTGCCTCCTCCACGATGTCGGAGTAGGGCAGGCCGTCAACGGTTTCATCACCGATGGCGCAGCACAATTCGACAGGTTTCGACAGACGCTGTGCTTTCAGGAAAGCGTGTATATTTACACTTACATCTGCCTTGGACAGGTCTTTCCCGTGCAGTCCGCCGCCAGTGACGGAATCCGCCATGTCGCTGCCCAGCTTCCGGTTTGTGGCGCCCGCGTCCACGTCCATGCCGCCCGTCCAGTCTCCCAGAGGGTTGGCTTCCGCGCCGGGATACAGCGATTGCAGTTCCGTGGTGTCAGCGTGGCTCTGGCACAGAATGAGGCGGTCGCCGTCCAGAATGTACTTTCCGTCATATGGATAACGGCTGTAAATGTCATGGGCAATTCTGGAGAGTGTTTTCTGCTCCTCCGTCAGCGGCATCCCCTTGAAGATGCCATTGTCCCCACAGCGGAATCCGTGTGCCTGATTATTCGTCAAGCGGCTGTCCTGGGGGAGGGTGCGAAGGTCCAGCATGACCGGTCCCGCAATGCGCCACACCGCAGCCGCGATGTCGGCTCGGCGGAGAATGGCTGTGGTCTCGATGACCATATGGCACATCCCGTGTCCCAGCAGGACTTCCACAGCGATTTTGGGGTCTGGCGCTGCGGTATAGGCCAGGTCTACGATGGCGCCCGCTATTCTGTCTGCCACCTTGTCGGGGTGGGAAGGGTTCACTTTCTCTATCATGTTCCGCTCTGTCCTTTCCTTGCGCGGAGCAGCCGCTCCATAAGGTCTGCCTGTGGGTCCGCTCCGCTGTACTCCGTAGAGCAGTTCTCCTTGACGATCTGGTATATCTCGTTCCAGAGGCGAGTTGCCTGGTTCATGTAGTTGATGCCAATGTTTACAAACGGGGAGGGGATTGGCTTACCCGTGGTGGGATGCTTGGACAGGAATCCAAGCTGGCTGGTCATCTCCTCGCACTGAATCCATCTGGCGGCACACATGGCATATCGCTCCAGCATCTGCGGAGACACCACAGAGGTACAGCCGATGCTCTTGAGCCAGTTCCAGGTCTCCTCGTAGATTTCAGCCGCCTGGAGCTTTCCTCCGTCCCGCTGGGTGGCGGAGAGGAAGTCGTGGGGCTTGGGCATCTCCACGCCCTCCAAATCCGGCATATCCAGCACCTTGAGCGTCCGACCGCCGGGGTTGCCTGCCTCCAGCTTTTCGTTCAGGGCCTTCTTTTTCCGTCCCGCGCCAGGACGAGCGCCGCCCTGCCCGCCGGTGTTATTCGATTTCGTGGGCATCTTCCTCACCTGCTTCCTAAATTACCCTTTTGATTTCGCACTTTTTCCGCGTTTGAGGGGGCCTCCGGTCTTTTCGGGGTCCATTTTCAGGATTTTTAGGCCCCCTGGGGTTGTCCTGTCACCTGTCCCGAAGGTCACTTGTGGTGTGAACCGTTCATCTCGTACACGGTGGAGTTGTGAGAGCGCGTTCCCATCTCTGCGTGTATCTCGGCGTGGCACTTGCGGCAGAGACTTATCAGGTTGCTCCACTCGTTGGTGCCGCCGTCCTTCAGCGGTACGATGTGGTGAACCTCCTCCACCTGGACGTAGCGTCCCTGGGTCATGCACCGTTCGCACAGTGGGTGGGAATGGACGTAGGCGGCGCGGATGCGCTGCCAGTTCTGCCCGTACCGTTTGCCGTGCTGGGGATCGCGTCCCTGCTGCTCGTACCGCTGCACCATCAGCTTCTTATGCTCCTCACAGTAGACGCTGTCCGTCAGTCTGGGGCAGCCGGGATAGGTACACGGCTTCTTCGGTTTTCGCGGCATAAGTCACACCTCCAGCGGGGGCATAAGAAAAGCCCTCGCGGGAGGTGTCCCGTGAAGGCTTGTTCTTTGCATAATTTTTTACATTACCATTATACCACAAAATTGTTACTTGTCTAGTTTCAAAAACTGTCAAACACTATCAATTTGCCGGAATTTCTAACTTTTTTAATGCGGATGCGTGGAGCCGGTAAATGGAACTGAGTGATGTGTGCATTGCATTGGCGATATCCTCAAACCGTTGGCAGTTGATGTAGCGATATTGAAGCACAAGCCGCTCTTTTGGGTCCTCCAGAGTGTTGATGGCGGCAGACATCTCGACTTTCAAGTCGACCAGTTGGTCGATTTTCTGTACAATGGTTTCTTCCACAGCTTCGATTTTTTCCAGCACACGGACAAAGGCGGCATCCGGCTCCCTGCTCGTCTGTACCTGACCACCCATTTGGGGACTGCGGATGCTGCAGGCCATGCGGCGGAGGTTGTCTTTCTCCTGGATATAAGATTCGATTTGTGCGTCTAAATCAGCGGCCTGCTGCAAATATTCTTTCGCTGTCATTTTTTCCGCACCTCCCGTTCCAGTTTGCGGATGATGTACTCGCCGTCAAGGCCGCTGAGGTCTAAGAACCATTTGGAGCGAAAGAATCGCTCACAGTCTTCTTTCATGCGGTACGCAGACCCGTCACCGGGGAATGTCGCCAGGTCACGCACCGCACGCCGATAATCGGTAACTGCCTGCATCACAATAGCCTGGGCCAGTAGCTGATATCCGTTCATCCCGCCACCTCCGTTTTCTCTCTGTGTTTCAGGGTCTTCTGCTGGCGGTTCTTTTTCCGCTGCGCCTTGCGGCGCGCAGCCCTCTTCTTCCGGTTCTCCTCGCCCGTGATGTGGCCCAATGCCATGCCAGCGGTGGGGTCATTGTATCCTTCGTGATTTTTATACATGGTCATATCCTCCTACAAAGTCGCCTTGACTGCATCGATCAGGGCGGACTGGGTGCTGTCCTTTTTCTCCAAGGCTCTCAGAATGTGTTCGTCAATGGTGCCTTTCGTCACGATGTGCTGGATGACCACGGTGCCAGCGGTCTGTCCCTGCCGCCAGAGTCTTGCATTGGTCTGCTGATACAGTTCCAGCGACCAGGTCAGGCCGAACCACACCAGCGTGGAGCCGCCGGTCTGGAGGTTCAGCCCGTGGCCTGCGGAGGCGGGATGGATGACGGCAACGGGAATCTTCCCGGCGTTCCAGTCGGAAATGTCCTTGCTGGACTTCAACTCCCGCACCGGGAACCGCTCTTTTATCCGTTCCAGGTCGTGCTTGAACCAGTACGCCACCAAGAGCGGTTTGCCGTTTGCCGACTCGATAATATCCTCCAGCGCGTCCAGCTTCCGGTCGTGGATGTGGACTGCGGCGCCATCGTCTGTGTACACCGCGCCGTTTGCCATCTGGGACAGCTTGTTGGACAGCGCCGCCGCGTTTGCCGCTGTGACCTCATTCTCCTCATCATGGAGGATGAGGTCTTTTTTCATGCCATCGTACAGGCTGCGCTCCCGTGCGCTCAGATACACTGGGTATTCGCTGCTGACCAGCTCCGGCATCCGCAGATGGTCGCCGGCTCTCATGGAGATGGTGATGTCGGAGATTTTCTCGTATATCCAGTCCTCCGCTCCGGGACGGAGGGAATAGCTGTACACCACCTGCCCGTTCATCCGGTCGGGGGTGAAGTAGTTCAGCCGATACTGTGTAATAAATCTTCCCAGGCGCTCTCCCATATCCAGAAGTTTGAACTCCGCAAATAGGTCCATAAGGCCGTTGCTGCTGGGTGTGCCGGTCAGCCCAACGATGCGGCGAACCTTTGGCCTTATCTTCATCAGAGCCTTACCGTTCTTCTGGAGAACAGGGTTCCCGGCCTCGTCCAGTGCAGGCTTGGACAACCACTTCTTACTGCTGCTGACTTGCATGATCGTCTCCTTGATCGTACCGACCAGGGACTTGTCCTTGCAGCGCTTCGACCAGAGAATTTGCTTTTCCACCACCGGGATATAGACCACATGGAGATGGTAGTGATATACATCCTGCCCCAGCGCCTCGGACATGGCCCGGTTGCGCTCGTCGGCGTGCATGACGGCGGAGAGGATATACTGCTCACCGCCCACAATATCCACGGCGGCCTGGTAAACGTCTGTGTAAAATTGCCTGGCGTACTCATAGCCGCCGTGATTGTGGAAATAAGCAGAATTGACATCGAAGATCAACTCGCCAAAGAGACGGGCGTCGGCTTTCAGCCCACGGGTGGAGATGGTCTTTTCCTCGACCAATGTATCGAAAATTGCCTGATAGGAGCCGGATGGTGTTTTAATACTAATTGTCCGAAAAAAGCCTATTTCTTGGACAATTCCGGCTCGTTCCGAGCCTGAATTTGAGGGCGTTGCCCTCAAATTCCCGTCTTATAGGATTCTCATAAAAAGGGAAAGCGTTTTTATGAGAATCCTTATGAAGTGGACGTTCAGCGGGGGTACGCTCCGGGACGATGTCCCGATTGACGTAGGATTCCTTTTCCCGTTCGTTGTGCTGCTGGACGTTGTCGATTTGACTCTATGTCAGGTTGGCATTCCTGACCGTGGTGCGATGCACTCCATCGTTTCTTGCGATGACTATCACCTTTACCTTTCAAAAAAACACATATTTGTGGCCACACGGGGAGGCACTTCTGCGAAGTGTAATAACCCACCAAGATAGTGTTTTACCTCAGAGGGGGCTGTAAGCGCTTTATTGCACCCACAGTCCCTTTTTTTATGTATTGAACGGAGACAACTGAAAATACCCTTGACAAAACGCATCTGAGAAGAAGTTGACCACCTATCCCAGAACG
>JAJPXR010000042.1 GCA_021205375.1 Clostridiales bacterium
TTGCGCTAAAGAGGAATTGGCCATTCGGCCAGCGCTTCACAGGGGAGGCAAGGGGCAAGTGCTTGTCGTTTTAAAAGGGAATTTACAGGTCGATAGTGATCAAAATCTCCTGGGTGGAGGGATTGCCCTCTGTGCCGTCTGCCAGGATGGGGGTGCAGGTGATAGAGATGGTGTGGCTGCGGCCATGCCACCGCTCAGTCACGTCCCACTGGACCTTTTCGCCGGGGGCCACCGGGTCGCTGGTAAAGAGGACGGTCCCGTCGTAGTCCGTGATGACAAACTGGAAGTCCACTTCGTTGTTCTTGCTGTTGGACATATTCAGCATATGGCTGTCTGCGGTGAAGGTCTTGTCGGTAAAGGCCGGGTAGATGATGTACTCCGGCTCCACCACCACTTCCTCCACGCTGGCGGCGGCGGAGGTCTCCGCCACGGAGACGGAGCCGTCCCCGGCGTTCTGGCCGCACCCGCACAGCCCTGCCACCAGCAGCGCCGTGACGCACCATTTTCCTATGCCCCGCAGATCCATGTCTCTGCCCCCGTTAAAAATCAGAATATCAGGCTGCGCCGCACAGGAACGGCGCAAACCTTCCTTAGTATAGCCGATTTTTCAGGGAAAAACAAGGGAGAATCAACGGAAAATGCAATATTTCCTGCAAGGCAATTTCTGCTGCCGTGGGTCAGCCGTCGGCAGGCGGCGTGCCCCGGAGGTTGACGGCGGAGTTTTTCACCATGTCCGCCTCCTGGGCCTCCAAAATGCCCCCGATGAGCAGATTGGAGCGCAGGAACCCCTCCGGCGTGAAGTGCCAACGGCCCTGTTCGCAGACCGCCCAGCCCTGGGCGGCGTATTGCTCCAGCCTGGCCTGGAGAGGGGCGAAGCTCATGCGGAACAGCTTGTGGTATTCTTCCTGCAAAATGCCCTCTGTGGTGCGTAGCCGAAGCATCACATATTCTCTGGCCCGCTCCTTTTCGGGAATTTGCTCTGATTCGGCCACCAGCTCCTTGCCGCTGGCCATGCCGTCGATGTAGCCCTCCAGGTCGGCGATGTAGCTGTAGCGGCAGCCGCCGAAGTCGGAGTGAGCCGCGGGGCCAAAGCCCACGTATTCCTCCCCCCGCCAGTACTTCTGGTTGTGCCGGGAGGCATAGCCGGGCTTGGCGAAGTTGGAAATTTCGTATTGCTCGTATCCGGCAGTTTTCAGCCGTTCCACTGCCCACAGGTAGCGGTCCGCCAGCTCATCGTCGTCCGCCAGGGGAGTGCGCTCTCTTGCGGCCCACAGGGGGGTCCCTTCTTCCAAGGTCAGGGCGTAGAGGGAGAGATGCTCCGGCCCCAGGGACAGAGCCTCCTCCACGCTGGCCTGCCAGCTCTCCATGGTCTGCCCCGGCAGGCCAAAAATCAGGTCCAGGCTGAGGTTTTTGATTTTCCCCTTGCGGATGGCCTGTACCGCCTTGCGGGTCTGCTCCATGGTGTGGGGGCGGCCCACCGCCCGCAGCTCATCGTCCTGGGCGGACTGCATCCCCAGGGAAATGCGGTTGACCCCGGCCTTGCGCACGGTGCGGATGAGGGAGGGGGTCACGCTGTCCGGGTTGCACTCCATGGTGAACTCGCAGTTTTTGGCCAGGTGCAGCGTCTTAGTCAGGAGGTTCAGCAGATTTTTCAGCCGCTGCTCCCCGAAGATGGACGGCGTGCCGCCGCCCAGATAGACGGTGTCCACCGTGTAGGAGGCCATGCTGGGGGCCAGCTCGTTGAGGTTGGCGGCCAGGGCAATGGCATAGGCGTCCATCCGGCTCTCGTGGCCGGGGAGGGAGTAAAAGTCGCAGTAGGCGCACTTGCTCTTGCAAAAGGGAATGTGGATGTAAACGCCCAGCGTTCGGTCCCGGAGGCTCCGCTCCAGTTCCTTGATGCGTTTTTCCTCCCGCTTCTGGTGCTGGCGGACAGTTTTCAGGTTGGTGACTGGCTTCTGGTGCCGTTTCCGGGGGGTGGGGCTTTTTTTCTTGCCAAACATGGGGGTTTCAGCTCCGTTCTGGTTGGTATTTTTCTGTAACCATTATAACAGGTTATTGGTCAGGGAGAAAGCCTTTTTTCATCTGTCACCCCGCTGCTGTCCGTCACCGTTGTGATGAGCATCGCATCTCCGAAGCTGAAGAAACGATACCGCTCCCGCACCGCTTCCTCATAGGCGTTCAAAATATGCTCCCGCCCCGCCAGAGCGGAGACCAGCATCAGCAGGGTGGACTCCGGCAGGTGGAAGTTGGTCACCAGCGCGTCCAGACATTTAAACCGGTAGCCGGGGTAGATGAAGATTTTCGTCCAGCCCGCGTGGGGGTCCATGGTGCCGTCCTCGTTGGCGAAGGACTCCACTGTCCGGCAGGAGGTAGTCCCCACGCAGACCACACGGCCTCCGCTGCGCTTTGTCTCGGTGATAATTTCCGCCGCTTCAGGGGAGACAACGCAGTATTCGGAGTGCATATCGTGGTCTTCTATCTCCTCTGCCTTCACCGGGCGGAAGGTCCCCAGCCCCACGTGGAGGGTCACATAACACAGCCGCACCCCCATGGCCTGGATTTGCTCCAGCAGTTCCGGGGTGAAGTGCAGGCCCGCCGTCGGCGCGGCGGCGCTGCCCACCACCTTGGAGTAGACGGTCTGATACCGCTCTTGGTCCTGTAGCTCCTCCTTAATATAAGGGGGCAGGGGCATCCGGCCCAGCTCTTCCAGCACCTCCAGGAAAATGCCCTGGTAGTGGAATTTGACCAGGCGGTTGCCGTCGGGCAGGACCTCCTGGATCTCCGCGGTAAGCTGGCCGTCGCCGAAGGTGACGGTGGCCCCGGTGCGGAGCTTTTTCCCCGGACGCACCAGGCACTCCCACACGTTGTTCCCCTTGTCCACCAGCAGCAAAATTTCCGCCGCGCCGCCGGTGGGCCGATGGCCGATGAGACGGGCGGGCAGTACGCGGGAGTCGTTCAGCACCAGGCAGTCGCCGGGGCGCAGATACTCCGGCAGGTCGTAAAAGTGCCGATGCTGGATGGCGCCGGTGGTTTTGTCCAGCACCATCAGCCGGGAGGCGTCCCGTCGCTGGAGGGGGGTCTGGGCGATGAGCTCCTGGGGGAGGTCATAGTAAAAGTCGCTTGTTTTCATAGAGTGTTTCTTCCTCTTTTGCAATGGATTTTTTCATGTGGAGCGGTATTCTGACGGCGTGAACAATTTTTCGGCGGCAAAAGGCCGTTATTTTATGCTTCTTTTGCCGCTGCCGTCTTGACGAAAAAACGGAAATATGCTACGATAAGGCCAAGCTATGCAGAATAGAGGCGCGGCATTCATCAGTATCTGCGGAGAGGGCTTCGGCAGCCCGCCGGTTCCGCGGAGAAAGGGAACGCCGCCGAAGGGTCGCTTCACGCCGGGGCGCGGTCCTGGGCGTCAGGCCAACAGCCTGCCGACTGTCATCCTTTGGGGACCGTAGGTCCCCGGTACGTTCGGATGGAGAGCTGTCTGCTTTTGTTTATAACTGCCCCGCCAGGACATTATATACAGGATCAGCCGGTTTTTCAACTGCTGATTCCTTTTTTATGCTTTGGCCCGGATGCACGGAGCAAATGAAGCTGCATAGAATATCCTATCCACACTTTGGAGGTCGTTTACAATGGAAAAGTACAAAGTTGGCGTCGTAGGCTGCACCGGCATGGTGGGCCAGCGCTTCCTGACCCTGCTGGAAAATCACCCCTGGTTCCAGGTGACCGCCCTGGCCGCCTCTGCCCGCAGCGCGGGCCAGACCTATGCCCAGGCTGTGGAGGGCCGCTGGAAGATGTCCACTCCGGTGCCGGAAGCCGTTAAGGAAATGGTGATTTACGACATCGAAAAGGACCTGGACGCCTATGTGTCCCAGATCGACTTCACCTTCTGCGCCGTCAACATGAAGAAAGACGCAATCAAGGCTCTGGAGGAGAAAATTGCCCAGAAGGAGTGCCCCGTCATCTCCAACAACTCCGCCCACCGCTTCACTCCCGACGTGCCAATGGTGGTGCCGGAGATCAACCCCCAGCACATCCAAATCATTGAGTCTCAGCGCAAGCGCCTGGGCACCAAGCTGGGCTTCATCGCAGTCAAGTCCAACTGCTCCCTCCAGTCCTATGTCCCCGCCCTGCACCCCTTGCGGGAGAAGTACGGCCTGAGCAAAGCCCTGGTGACCACCTATCAGGCCATTTCCGGCGCGGGCAAGACCTTCCAGACCTGGCCGGAGATGGTGGACAACGTCATCCCTTACATCGGCGGCGAGGAGGAGAAGTCCGAGCAGGAGCCGATGAAGCTGTGGGGCACCATCCAGGACGGCAAGATCGTCAACACCGACACCCCCAACATCACCTCTCAGTGCCTGCGGGTCCCCGTCAGCGATGGCCACATGGCGGCGGTGTTCATGAGCTTCGAGGAAGGCAAGAAGCCCTCCATCGAGGAGATCAAGGAGACCTGGGCCAACTACAAGGGCCGCGCCCAGGAGCTGGAGCTGCCCTCCGCCCCCAAGCAGTTCCTGCACTACTTTGAGGACCCCAACTATCCCCAGACCAAGCTCCAGCGGGACCTGGAGGGCGGTATGGCCATCTCTCTGGGCCGTCTGCGGGAGGATACCCAGTATGACTACAAATTCGTTGGCCTGAGCCACAACACCCTCCGGGGCGCCGCCGGCGGCGGCGTGCTGCTGGCAGAGCTGCTGGCCGCGGAAGGATACCTCATCCACAAGTAAGCTGTTTCGGTTATTCCGCTCCTGCAGAAGAAATTTTACCTGTTGCGCAAAAACGCGGACGAATCGTCAACCACAAGTCTCTCTTGCCGCCCCTGAAAGGGGAGGAGGGCCGCCGCCTTTAGGCGGTGGCGGAGG
>JAJPXR010000166.1 GCA_021205375.1 Clostridiales bacterium
GTGGTGCTGGACGACGTGAGCCTGGACATCGAAAAGGGCAGCTTCGTGGCGGTGCTGGGGCACAACGGCAGCGGCAAAAGCACCCTCGCTAAGCACATGAACGCCATTTTGCTGCCCGCCGGGGGCAAGGTCTACGTCTCCGGCGTGGACACCGCCGACGAGGACCGCTGGCTGGACGTCCACCGCATGGTGGGCATGGTGTTCCAGAACCCGGACAACCAAATCGTCGCCAACGTGGTGGAGGAGGACATCGCCTTCGCCCCGGAGAACCTGGGGGTCCCCCCGGAGGAGATTCGTCGGCGGGTGGACGACGCCCTTGCCATCGTGGGCATGAGCGATTACGCCCGCCATGCCCCCCATCTGCTCTCCGGCGGGCAGAAGCAGCGGGTGGCCATCGCCGGGGTCATCGCCATGCAGCCGGAGTGCATCGTGCTGGACGAACCCACCGCTATGCTGGACCCCATCGGCCGGGAGGAGGTCATGGAGACCATCCTGCGCCTGAACCGGGAGCAGCACACCACGGTGGTCCTCATCACCCACCACATGGACGAGGCGTCTCAGGCCCAGCGGCTGGTGGTCATGGACCACGGCAAAATCGTGGCCGACGGCACCCCCCGGCAGGTGTTCCGCCATGTGGACAAATTGAAGGCCATCGGCCTGACCGTGCCGGACACGGTGGGCTTATTATATGAATTGAACCAGGCGGGGCTGGATGTGCCGGTGGCCGCCCTCTCCGTGGAGGAGTGCGCCGAAGAAATCTACCGTCTGCTCACTAACAGGGACAAGGAGTAACGATTGGACCCGATTTTAGAAACCAAAGACCTGTGCTGTACCTACAGCATCGGCACCCCCTTTGAACACGTGGCACTGGACCACGTCAACTTCAAAGCCTATCCGGGGGAGTACCTGGGCATCATCGGCCATACCGGTTCCGGCAAGTCCACCCTCATCCAGCACCTGAACGGGCTGCTGAAACCCACGGGGGGACAGGTGCTGCTCCACGGCAAGGACATCTGGGCGGATTCCAAGACCACTCGACAGACCCGCTTCAAGGTGGGGCTGGTGTTCCAGTACCCGGAGTACCAGCTCTTTGAGGAGACGGTATACAAGGACATCGCCTTCGGCCCCAAAAACATGAAGCTGGACCAGGACGAAATCGACCGCCGGGTGCATCAGGCCGCCTACTTCGTGGGCCTGACCGACGATATGCTGGACAAGTCCCCCTTTGAGCTGTCCGGCGGACAGAAGCGCCGGGTGGCCATCGCCGGGGTCATCGCCATGGAGCCGGAGGTGCTCATTCTGGACGAACCCACCGCGGGGCTGGACCCCCAGGGCCGGGAGGCCATTTTGGGCAACATTCAGGCGTTCCACGACGCGAGAAACGCCACCATCATCGTCGTCTCCCACTCCATGGAGGACATGGCGCGGCTGGCGGACCGCGTCGTGGTCATCAACGACGGAAAAATTCCCCTGGAGGGTACCCCCCGGCAGGTGTTCGCCCAGGGGGACCGGCTCCGGGACATGGGGCTGAACACCCCCCAACTGACCCAGGTGTTCCACCGCCTGCGGGAGATGGGTCTGCCGGTGGACGATTCCGTATACACCATGGAAGAGGCCAAAGCCGCCATTCTCGCGCTGTACCGGGAGGGGGGACAGGTATGCTGAAAGACATCACTCTGGGGCAGTACTTCCCCGGCGATTCCCTGGTCCATCGGCTGGACCCCCGGACCAAGCTCATCTGCGTGGTGCTGTATATCGTGGCCCTGTTCACTGCCAAAGGCTTTCTCGCCTACGGCCTGGTGTTCCTGATGCTGGTGACGGCGGTGAAAATCTCCGGCGTGGGGGCAAAAGCCCTGCTCCGGGGCATGAGGCCGGTGCTGTTCATCCTGATTTTCACCGGCATTTTGAACCTGTTTTACACCACCACCGGCACGGTGCTGGTGAAGGTGGGCTTTTTGCAGATCACCACCGGGGGCCTCGCCAACGCTTTCTTTATGGTGGTGCGCATTATGATGCTCATCTCCGGCACCTTCCTGATGACCTACACCACCTCCCCCATCTCCCTGACCGACGGGCTGGAGATGCTGCTGAACCCGCTGAAAAAGCTCAAGGTCCCCGTCCACGACCTGGCTATGATGATGAGCATCGCCCTGCGGTTCATCCCCACCCTCATCGAGGAGACGGATAAGATCATGTCCGCCCAGAAAGCCCGCGGCGCGGACTTCGAGAGCGGCTCGATCATCGACAAGGCCAAGGCCATGGTGCCGCTGATGGTGCCCCTGTTCGTGTCGGCCTTCCGCCGGGCGGACGAGCTGGCGACGGCCATGGAGTGCCGCTGCTACCACGGCGGCGAGGGCCGCACCCGGCTCCACCAGCTCCACTATACCCGCAACGACTGGCTCGTCATGGGTCTGTTCGGGGTGCTGGTGGCGGCGATGTTCGTGCTGCGGAGGTTTTCCAGCTTTTAGCTTTTAGCCGTTAGCTGTTAGCTTGGTGGTGTTTACCGTTTGTTCAGCGGTCTTGTCCAGCATAGTACAAGTTTTTTGGGAAGAACCGTACTCTTGTAACCGACCACCCCCTCGCCTCCCCTGAAAGGGCAGGGAGGGGCAAAGCCCCGGAAGTGCCGCTTGACGGCGGAGGGGTTTCCCAGCGTTATTGACCACGCTGATTCAAAAGGAATACCCAACAGATAACGATAATTGCACATTGCTAATTGCTAATTGACGAAAGAATGACGATGAAAAACATTGCCTTAAAACTGATGTACGTTGGCACCGCCTACCACGGCTGGCAGATTCAAAAGAACGCAGTGACGGTGCAGGAGACGCTGGAAAACGCCCTTGCAAAAGTGCTCAAGCACCCGGTCCGCTGCGTGGGGGCCGGGCGCACTGACGCGGGGGTCCACGCCCAGGTGTACGTCGCCAACTTCAAAGCGGACTGTAACATCCCACTGGACCGGCTGCCCCTGGCGGTGAACGCCCGTCTGCCTGCGGACATCGTGGTGGAATCGGCCCGGGAGGTCTCGCCCGACTTCAACGCCATCGGCTCCTGCCGGAAGAAGGAGTACACCTACCGGGTGTACAACTCCCGCATCCGCAACGCCTTTTACGTGGACCGGGCCTATTTTTACCCCAAGCACCTGGACGAGAACGTCATGCGCCGGGCGGCGGAACGTTTCGTGGGCACCCACGACTTCCGGGCCGTCCGGGACGTGGGCACCCCCACCCGGTCCACTGTGCGCACCTGCCATTATTTCACCGTTCAGCGCAGCGGCGACCTCATCGAGCTGAAGGTCTGCGCCGACGGCTTCCTCTACAACCAGGTGCGGGTGATGGTGGGCACTGTCCTCTACGCGGCGGAGGGGAAATTCGCCCCGGAGGACATCGACGGCATTTTGGAGCGGGGCAACCGCACCGAGGCGGGGCCGACGGTGCCCCCCGGCGGGCTGTATATGACCAGACTGTGGTACCGGGAGCCGGTGGGCCTGGACACGGACGGGGAGGACTGAACATGGCCGCACAGAGCGGAAAAAAGCAAAAACAGAAGAAAAACGGTGCGCAAATTGCTGCCGGCGTGACCAGGCAGCTTGTCATCTACGTCGTCACCGCCGTGATGCTGATCTGTGCGGTGCTGGCCATCGTCTACCGGGACCGGCTGAACCTGGACGCACTGAAACGATGGGTGGCCTACGGGTCCCTCTCCACCGACGAGGACGGGCAGGCGGAGCGGTTTTCGTTCAGCGGCAGCAGCGACAACGCCTTCGCCTCCCTGGACGGGGGACTGCTGCTCTGCTCCAGCAACACCCTCCAGCTCCTCTCCCGCAGCGGGGAGGAGGCGCTGAACATGGAGGTCAGCATGAAGGAACCTGTGATCTCCACCGCCGGGGACTATGCCGTGGTCTACGATGTGGGGGGCAGCGACCTCTATGTGTTCCACAGCGCGGAGCAGGTCTTTTCCTATAGCACCAGCGGAGGTTACGCTCTGCTCTCCGCCCGGGTCAACGAAAACGGCGCGCTGGTGGTGGTGGAGCAGACCTCCGGCTACAAGGCCACCGTCACCGTCTATGGCAGCGACTACCAGCCCCGCATCGCCATCAACGAGTCCACCAACTTTATCACCGATGCGGTGCTGTCGCCGGACAGCCGCTCGGTGGCGGTCATCGAGATTTACCAGGACGATTCCGCCCTGGGCAGCGATTTGGTGATCTACCAGGTCAGCGACGCCAGCGTCACCTCCACCACCCAATTGGGGGAGCAACTGGTCCTGGACCTGTGCTGGCAGGACGGGCGCATTTGGCTGGAGCGGGAGTACGGCGTCACCGTGGCAAACGGCAGCGGCAGCATTCTGGACACCTGGGAGGATACCAGCAAGTACCTGGAGCGCTATTCTCTGGACGGAGACGGCTACGCTGTGGAGCTGATGAGTAAATATAAGTCGGGCAGCATGGGCGAGCTGTGGGTCATCGACAGCAGCGGCCAGCAGAAGGTGTCCCGCAGCGTCAGTGAGGAAGTGCTTTCCGTCTCTGCGGCGGGGCGGTACATCGCCGTGCTGACCACCAGCTCTCTGGTGGTGTACAACAGCGACTTGCAGGAGTATGCCTCTACCGTCAACACCACCGCCCGCCGGGTCATCATGCGCAGCGACGGCTCTGCCATGATGATCGGCACCGATGAGGCATGGCTTTTCGTCCCGTAGCAGCGGTGGAGCCGCTGCTGAGCTGTTAGCTATTAGCTCTTAGCCATTAGCCAGGTGATGCTAAACAAAAACACAGAGCGAATCGGTTAGAACTGCAAAGCTAACAGCTAGGGCGTATCTGAAAAGTCAGTAAAATTCGTTATCTTAACAAAATAGCAATC